>NC_007722.1:730810-1062466 GCF_000013005.1 Erythrobacter litoralis HTCC2594
AGAAGGAAACGCTGACCTCGCGCCTGATCGATCGCCCCGTGCGGCCGCTGTTCCCGGAAGGGTTCTACAACGAAATCAACGTGATCGCGCAGGTCCTCAGCTATGACGGCGAAACCGAGCCTGACATTGTCGCGATGATTGCCGCTTCGGCTGCGCTGACGATCTCCGGCCTGCCTTTCATGGGCCCGATCGGCGCCGCGCGCGTCGGCTTCACCAATGACGGCGAATACGTCCTCAACCCGTCCGTCGTCGACGCGCTGGGTGAAGACGGCAATCTCGATCTCGTCGTCGCTGCAACCCAAGACGCGGTGATGATGGTGGAATCCGAAGCCAAGGAACTGACCGAAGAGCAGATGCTCGGCGCCGTCATGTTCGCGCACGAGGAAAGCCGCAAGGTCATCGGTGCGATCATCGATCTGGCCGAACAGGCTGCCAAGGATCCGTGGGAACTCGATCCGGTCGAAGACAAGTCCGCCGCTCTGGAAAAGCTGCGCGGTGTCATCGGCGACGATCTCGCCAAGGCCTACAAGATCACCAACAAGGCTCAGCGTCAGGACGCGGTAAATGCCGCTCGCACCAAGGCGCGCGAGCACTATTCCGATCTCGAAGAGAGCGATCCGGCTGAATACATGGGCCGCCTCAAGCTCGTGAAGAAGCTGGAAAGCGACATCGTGCGCAAGGCGATCCTCAAGGATGGCCAGCGTATCGACGGCCGCAAGACCGACGAAGTCCGCCCGATCGAAGCGATGGTCGGCCTCCTGCCGCGGACGCACGGTTCGGCGCTGTTCACGCGCGGTGAAACGCAGGCAATCTGCACCACCACGCTGGGCACGAAGGACTCCGAGCAGATGATCGACGGGCTGGAAGGCCTTAGCTACAGCAATTTCATGTTGCACTATAACTTCCCGCCCTATTCGGTCGGGGAAGTGGGCCGTTTCGGCTTCACCAGCCGCCGCGAGACCGGCCATGGCAAGCTTGCCTTCCGTGCGCTGCGTCCGGTCCTGCCCGATAACGAGGAATTCCCCTACACCATCCGCGTTCTGTCCGACATCACCGAGTCCAACGGCTCGAGCTCGATGGCGACGGTATGTGGTGGCTCGCTCTCGATGATGGATGCCGGCGTTCCGCTCAAGCGTCCGGTTTCGGGTATTGCGATGGGCCTGATCCTCGAAGGCGATGACTTCACCGTCCTCTCCGACATCCTGGGCGATGAAGATCACCTCGGCGACATGGACTTCAAGGTGGCTGGTTCGGAAGAAGGCATCACCAGCCTCCAGATGGATATCAAGGTGGCCGGCATCACGCAGGAAATCATGACCAAGGCGCTCGAACAGGCGAAGGCCGGTCGTGCGCACATCCTGGGCAAGATGACCGAAGCCCTCGGGTCCTCGCGCGGCGAAGTCTCGAAGCACGCTCCGCGTATCGAGACGATGCAGATCGACAAGTCGAAGATCCGCGATGTCATCGGCACGGGCGGCAAGGTGATCCGCGAGATCGTCGCCGAAACCGGCGCCAAGGTCGACATCGACGACGAGGGCGTGATCAAGATCAGCTCTTCCAACGCCGACGAGATCGAAGCGGCACGCAAGTGGATCGAAGGCATCGTCGAAGAGGCGGAAGTCGGCAAGATCTACAACGGCAAGGTCGTCAACATCGTCGACTTCGGTGCATTCGTGAACTTCATGGGCGGCAAGGACGGTCTCGTCCACGTCAGCGAAATGAAGAACGAGCGCGTCGAGAAGCCGACCGATGTCGTGTCGGAAGGCCAGGAAGTGAAGGTCAAGGTCCTCGAGATCGACCAGCGCGGCAAGGTTCGCCTGTCGATGCGCGTGGTCGACCAGGAAACCGGCGAAGAGCTGGAAGACACCCGCCCGCCACGCGAACCGCGCGGTGATCGTGGCCCGCGTAGCGGCGGTGGCGATCGTCGTGGTGGCCGTGGTGGCCCGCGTCGTGGCGGTGGTGGCGGTGGCGGCGGTGGCCGCGATCGCGGCGGTCGTGACGGCGGCAACGACGGCGGCGGCGAAGCCCATGTGCCGGACTTCCTGAAGGACTGACGTTTCGTGTCGCCCCAGCGCAAGCTGGGGCCTCCGTCCGCCTGGTCGGATCCTGCCGCACCAGATCCCGGCTTTCGCTGGGATGATGGAGAAAGAGAGAACGAAGGGCCGCTCGCAAGGGCGGCCCTTTCCTTTTGCACGTTATCTCGCCAAGGACACTTCGATGCTCGAACGCAAAATCATCGCCACGGCGCGGGTCCCCGACGGGGAGGAACTGCAGCTTGTCAGCCACGGGCGCGATTTCATGATCGTGTTCCAGCGCAACGAGCTGATGAGCACCCGGATGCAGTATTCGGAGGAACAGCTGGCCGAGCAGACGATGGACCGGCTGGGCGGGAACGAGCCGCGCATGCTGATCGGCGGCTATGGCATGGGCTTCACCCTGCGCGCCGCGCTCGCCCGTATGGGGCCGAAGGGCGAAGCGGTCGTGGCCGAGCTGGTGCCCGAAATCGTCGAATGGGCGAGGGGGCCGATGGCGGAACTGACCGGTGACTGCCTCGAAGATCCGCGGCTCGACCTGAAGCTGTGCGATGTCGCGGCGCTGATCGACGATGCCGTGGACGGCACCTGCGAGCCTTTCGATGCCATCCTGCTCGATGTCGACAATGGTCCGGACGGAATCGTGCGCGAAGAGAACAATCGCCTCTATTCACGCACCGGCCTCGCCAGGGCGCGCGATGCGATGAAGCCGGACGGGGTTCTGGCGATCTGGTCGGCCGCCCCCGATCCGGCATTCCGCAAGCGCCTGAAAGACGTGCGTTTCGATGTCGAGGAGCGCTTCTTCCGCGCTCGCCCCAACAACAAGGGCCCGCGCCATACGATCTGGTTTGCGCGCAAGCCACGCCAGGCCCGATAGTCCGCAACGAGCCGCCTCGAGCGCGTTGCTCCGCTCCGCTCCGCCTCAGAAACCGTAGATCAGCGTGAAGCGCGTCAGCGTATCGGTCTTGATGGCGCCCGGCGGCGGATCGGTATCGTGCTCGACCGTGTAGGAAATTCGCGCCTTGATCGCGTCGGTGAGGCCCGCTTCCAGCCCCGTGGTTGCGATGAAAGTCGAATTGTCGCTCTGCACGAAAGCGCTCGCATCCTGCGTGAAGGCGATGGTGTCGGCGATCTGCCAGTCGAAATCGGCTGCCAGGAGCCCGGCGATCCGCGTGGAGCTGGTGCCATTGGTGCGCTCGGTGCGCCGCCAGGCCGGACCGGCTTTCACCTCGAGGTTCATGCTTTCGTTCTCGATCACACGGTATCCGAGCCCTCCGGAAGCAGAATAGCGCGCCGAGAAGCCCTGGAACCGGTCACGCTCGTATTGCGCGAGCGCATAGGCATAGAGATCGCCGCTGAGGTCGTAATTGACTTCGTAGGCGGCGAGAAACTGCTCGCGCGTGGTGATCCCGTTGCTGCGCTGGTAATCGACCAGTCCGCGCAGCTTATGCCGCCAGTCGATGCCCAAGCGCGCCAGTTTCAGCCCTGCGGTGATGCCGGTGTTGGAGCTGTTGCCGGTCGAGCGAAACGCCCCGATCTGGCCTTCGCCGGTCCAGTTGTCGAACAGGCCCGCCTCGCGAATGGCTTCCTCTTCGGCGGCGGCTTCCTCTGCGGCGAGTGCCTGTTGCTGCGAGGCGAATTGCGCGGCGATGGCATCGAGCTCCGCTGCATCTTCGGGATGCACTTCGCGCGCCAGATCGATCACCGTGGCGACCTTGTCCGGGTCGCCCTTGGCGATCGCAGCCTCGATCATCGCCCGGGTGCTGTCGGGCAGTTCCGCCAGCGCAGGCGTTGCGGTAAGGCCCGCCGCGAGCGGCAGGAGGGTACGTGTCCAGGACATCGGATAATCCTTCTTTGCCTGCCCCCTAGAGGAGGGACGGGGCGCGGATCAAGGGACGGGGCGCCGCTGCGCAGTGATGACCCGCGCAGGGGGCGTTGTCCGGTCGGCGCGGCTAGTGCTTGATCCTCACTGCGCCCATGTAGTCCATCTTGCCGATGGGGACGCCCAGCATGCGCGCGATCGAATAGGCGGCGGTGCAGTGGAAGTAGAAATTGGGCTGGCTGAAGCTGAGCAGGAAATCCTCCACGGTAAAGTCCATGCCGCGATCCTTGAATTCGAAGCGCATGTCGCGCCCGATCCAGCTTTCCATCTCGTCCTCGGTCAGCGCTTGCATGACCTCGGTCGCCTTGGCGAGCTTGGCCCGCAGATCGTCGAAGCTGGTCGGCGGCGGATTGAGGTCGGGGCTGTAAATGCCTTCGCGGATGGCCTCGATCGATCCGGCGGTATGCTCGGCCACGCTTTTGATCTGGTAGCAGAAGGGCAGCATGTCCTCGATCAGCCGCGCACCGATAATCTTGCCATGATCGCAGTCCTCGTCGGCGCACCATTGCTCGGTCTTGTCCAGCAAGTGGTTGGCAGTGCCGAGCATTTGCAGGGCGCTAGGGACATAGGCGGCATGAAGGCTGAGCGGCATAGGGAAACTCCTGACAATCGATATGGGTCGGCTGAAGGCCTAAACAAAAGGCCCGCCGATGGAAACCGACGGGCCTTTGTATTTCTTGGCTGACAGCCTCAGCGGACGCGCGGCCCGCCAAACGGCAGTGGCGGTGGGGGGCGGCGCGCGCCGCGCGGCAACTGCGCCTGATAGGCCCGGCCGCAATGTTCGACGCAATAGGGGAAGCCGGGGTTCACCGCTTCGCCGCAAAAATGGAAGTCGGGCTCGCCGGGATGACCCATTGGCCAGCGACAGACCTTTTCGCTGAGGTCGAGCAGGCTGGTCTTGTCGGCAATCTCCGGACTCGGCTTGGCCGGGACAAGGCGGCGCGGCGGTGCGGGCGGGATCGGGGCCTGCTGGTCTCCGGGACCCTGGCGCAGGAAGCCACCCGGACCGACGGAGACGATCTTGGGCAGGTCGTTCTTACCTGCATTGGGGAGCGGCTGTGACGGCGTCGCGTTGTTGCCGGAGGGCGCAGGGGCGGGGCGCGGCGCAGCGGGTCTTGCCGCCGGCTTGGGGGCTGCCTTCGCCGCGGGCTTCTTGGCCGCCGGTTTCGCCGCAGGCTTGGCCGCCGCCTTCTTCTTCTCGTTGGCCTTGACCGGGGAAGGGCGCGATTTGAGGCCGAGGCGGTGCGCCTTGCCGATCACCGCATTGCGCGAAACACCGCCCAGTTCCTCGGCGATCTGGCTTGCCGTGGCACCGCTTTCCCACATCTTCTTGAGCGTCGCGGTGCGTTCTTCAGTCCAACTCATGGATAACTCTAACTGCCTGTCGTTCGTGTGCCGGGACCATATAGGGATGCGGAGGCGATTGTGCCAGCGCCCATCTTGCCAGCAGTTGCGCGAGCGCCTACCCGCCGCGCCATGAGCGATCAAGCGCCCCGCGGCCCTGCGCCGTTCCGCCCGCAAGGCGAACCGACCTTCACCGGCGTGAACTGGCTGGGGTTGTGGAGCCTCTACCTCAAGGAAGTGCGCCGCTTCTTCAAGGTCCAGACGCAGACGATCTGGGCGCCTGCTGTGACCACGCTGCTGTTCCTCGTCATCTTCTCGGTCGCGCTGGGCCGCGAGGGGCGCGAAGTGCTGGGCGTGCCCTTCGCCAGCTTCGTGGCACCGGGGCTGATCGTGATGGGCATGATGCAGAATGCTTTCGCCAACTCCTCCTTCTCGCTGCTGTCGGGCAAGATCCAGGGCACCATCATCGACCTGCTGATGCCGCCATTGAGCGAAGGCGAGCTGATGGCAGGGATCGTTGGCGCGGCGGTGACGCGCGCGATCCTGGTGGGTTTGGCCGTTGCGGCCGCGATGCTGCTGTGGCCGGGCGTGACGCTAGCGCCAGTCGCGCCGTGGGCGATCGTCTGGTTCGGCCTCATGGGCGCGATCATGCTCTCGCTGGCGGGGCTGCTGACCTCGATCTGGTCGGAGAAGTTCGACCATAACGCCGCCATCACCAACTTCGTGATCGCCCCGCTCAGCCTGCTTTCGGGCACGTTCTACGTCATCGACAACCTTGCCGAACTGTTCCAGGCGATCAGCCGCGCCAACCCGTTTTTCTATGTGATTTCGGGCTTCCGCTACGGTTTCCTCGGCGAAAGCGATATCGGGCAGGGCGCAGAGCCGGTGGTGCAGGCCGCCATCGCGCTCGGCCTGTTCAATCTCGTATTTGCGGTCGTGGTCTATCGGATCCTGAAATCCGGTTGGAAGATCAAGGACTAACCAGCGCCGCTCAATGCGTCAGCGAGCGGCGCATGCGATAGCGCTTGCCGTCGAATTCGCCGAACAATTCGGGCACCTGCGGATGCTCGACCGCGCCGTTCTCGCTGTCGGCCACCAGGTTCTGCTGGCTTACATAGGCGACGTAGGACGAATCCTCGTTCTCGGCGAAGAGGTGGTAATAGGGCTGGTCGCGCCGCGGGCGGATTTCCTGCGGGATCGATTCATACCATTCTTCGCTGTTGGCGAAGACCGGGTCGATATCGAAAATCACTCCGCGAAAATCGAACATGCGATGGCGCACGACATCACCGATGCCGAACCGTGCATTGAGCCTGAGGGGCGCCTCGATCTGGCGGCCGGCCTGGGGCGAGAAGAATGTCGCGCTATCCATAGGCGGAAATATAGGTGGCGTGTGCGGGTGCACAATGGGCCGATGGTCCCGGTCCCCCGATTTCGTGCGATTGAGGGCTTGGCAAGGACGGGGGCGAGCGCTAAGTGGCGCGCCTTCGACCGGTCCCGAGCAATTGGGTCATCTCGCGGAGAGGTGGCAGAGTGGTCGAATGCGCTGCACTCGAAATGCAGTATACGGGCAACCGTATCGAGGGTTCGAATCCCTCCCTCTCCGCCATTTACCCTACTCTACCACATCCGGCTGTTTGCGCGCAGCGTCACACCACGCCGAAGGCGAGCATCGCGTCGGCCACTTTCTTGAAACCGGCGATATTGGCGCCCTTGACGTAATCGACGTAGCCGTCGTCCTGCTCGCCGTGCTTCAGGCAGCGTTCGTGGATGCCTTTCATGATGTCCTGCAGCATCTGTTCGAGTTCGACCTGTTCCCACGTCCGGCGGGCGGAGTTCTGGCTCATTTCCAGGCCCGATACGGCGACGCCGCCGGCATTGGCGGCCTTGCCCGGGCCGAACAGGATTTTGGCGTCCTTGATGACATGGGCGGCTTCGAGCTCGGTCGGCATATTGGCGCCTTCGACCACCGCCATGCAGCCGTTGTCGATCAGGGTTTTCGCATCGTCCTTGCACAATTCGTTCTGCGTCGCGCAGGGCATCGCGATATCGCATTCGACCTGCCACGGCCGCTTGCCTTCGTGGAACTCGGCATTGGAAAATTCCTCGGGATAGGCCGAAAGGCTGCCGTCATTTTCTTCCTTGAGCCGGCGAACCCAGTCGATCTTTTCCTGATCGAAGCCGTCCGGATCGTAAACGAAGCCATCGGAATCCGACAGCGTCACGACCTTGCCGCCCAGTTGCACGGCCTTCTCCGCCGCATGGGTGGCCACGTTGCCGGCGCCGGAGATGACCAGCGTCTTGCCATCGATCGCGTCGTCCCGGTGGCTCAACATGTGGCACAGGAACAGCACTGCGCCGTAGCCGGTCGATTCCGGGCGGAAGGGCGAGCCGCCGAATTCCAGCCCCTTGCCGGTCAGGACGCCGGTGAAATGATTGGTGATCCGCTTGTACTGCCCGAACATGTAACCGATTTCGCGCGATCCGACGCCGATATCGCCGGCCGGCACGTCGGTGTCGGGGCCGATATGGCGATAGAGTTCTGTCATGAAGCTCTGGCAGAAGCGCATGATTTCGCGATCGCTCTTGCCCTTGGGGTTGAAGTTCGATCCGCCCTTGCCGCCGCCCATCGGCAGGCCCGTGAGCGCGTTCTTGAAGGTCTGTTCGAAAGCGAGGAACTTGAGCACGCTCTCGGTGACGGAAGGGTGGAACCGCAGCCCACCCTTGTAAGGCCCGATGGCGTTGTTGTTCTGCACCCGCCAGCCGCGCTGCACGCGAATATCGCCTTTGTCGTCTTCCCAGCAGACCCGGAAACTGACGATGCGATCAGGCTCGGTCAGGCGGCGGAGGATCTGTTCGGAGTGGTATCGCTCCTTGTCCTCGATGAATTCGAAGATGTCCTGTGCCACTTCCTGCACGGCCTGCACGAATTCTGGCTGGTGCGGGTTGCGGCGGTTTACGCCCTCCATGAATTTTTCGAAATCGACGTGGTCTGTTGCGGCCATGAGGTTCCTTCTTCCGGCGACGCGGCAGGTTTGCGAATTGGGTGGCTAATGCGTGGGCAACGCACAGGTCGGCGAAAGGGGGCCGAGTGGCGAAGACAACACGCCGGGGATCAGCTGCCGAACAGGCGTTGCAGGCGCGGGCGGACTTTCAGGAAGGCGCGGTACAGCCTCTCGATCAACCAGGTCGCGCCCGGCAGCCGTGCCAGCAGGCCGAGGGGGCGGAGCAGCGGAATGGCGCGCCACATCGCCGCGAAAGCCGCCGCACCGGACAGCAGCCGACCGTTCTCGCGCGCATGGAAACGACCGAGCAGCAGGGTGCGATCGACAGGGCAGGCCGCCTCTTCGATGCCGGTCGCATCGATGAAGTCGATCGCACCGCGGCGATCAAGCCGTCGCATCACAGCGATTTCGCGGATGCACAGCGGGCACTTCCCATCGTACCAGACGGTCACGGCGTTGCTCATGCCCCGTGATATCGGTTTTGCGCGGACTGCCCGCAATCTGGCTCGAGGGCGGTAGACTTAGCGGGGCGCAATTCGGGCACTGACATTTTGGCCCGGACCGCGCGTACGTCTGATCTCCGGGTTTTTGATTGCAGGTGCCCGTTCTACGGCAATGCATTCGAATTCCACTGGACCTGTCCCGCGCGTTGGCTAGGTCCGGTCGTGAGGGAAGGATCGGGATGAGCCGGGGCAACCGGTCGCCTGTGGGGGAGAACAGACCGTGTCGCTCGAGACCACCGATATTGTCATTATTGCGGGCTATGCGTTCGCGCTGCTCGGCATCGCCCTGTTCGTCAGTCGCGAGCCCAAGGGACACGCCAAGAACACGGAGGATTACTTCCTCGCCGGTCGCGCGTTGCCGTGGTGGGCCATCGGCGCCTCGCTGATCGCTTCCAATATCTCGGCCGAACAGATCATCGGCCAGTCGGGGCAGGGCTACGTCGTCGGTATCGCCATCGCGGCCTACGAATGGCAGGCGGCGATCGTCCTGATCATCGTTGCCAAATACTTCCTGCCGATCTTCCTCAGGCGCAAGATCTACACCATGCCGCAATTCCTCGACCAGCGGTACGGACACGGCGTGAAAACGCTGATGAGCGTGTTTTGGGTCGCGCTCTACATCGCCGTCAACCTCACCACAGTGCTATGGCTGGGCGGGCTCGCTGTGACATCGCTCACGGGCTGGGGCGTCATGAGCGCGATGGCGGCGCTGGCGGGCTTTGCCGTACTCTACTCGCTCTACGGCGGCCTCAAGGCGGTTGCGCTGACCGACATCATCCAGGTCGTCATCCTGATTATCGGCGGCATCGCCATCACCTGGATCGCGCTCGATGCGCTGCCTGCCGACGGCGCACTCGCGGGCTTCGGCATGCTGATGCAGGAGATCCCGGGCCACTTCGCAATGATCCTCGACGAAAGCAATCCGTCCTACAGCGACCTGCCGGGCATTTGGACGTTGCTCGGCGGGCTTTGGGTGCTGCATTTCAGTTACTGGGGGTTCAACCAGTATATCATCCAGCGCGCGCTGGGCGCGGAGAGTTTGGGCGAAGCGCAGAAGGGCCTCGCCTTCGCGGCTTTGCTCAAGATCCTCGTGCCGTTCATCGTCGTCGTTCCCGGCATCGCCGCCATCATGCTGGCGCAGCAGGGGCTGCTGGACGGCCAGGCCCTCGCCGAACGGTCCGACCGCACCTATGGCGAGCTGATGAGCTTCGCCCCGGCCGGCCTGCGCGGCCTCGTCTTCGCAGCGCTGATCGCGGCGGTCGTCTCATCGCTCGCTTCGATGATGAATTCGATCTCGACCATCTTCACGATGGACCTCTATCGCGCGGCGAAGCCCGAGAAGAGCGAACACCACTACGTGATCGTCGGCCGGGTCGCCGCCTTTGCGGCAATGCTGATCGCGCTCGTCCTGGCGCGGCCCTTCATCGGCGGCTTCGAAAGCGGCTTCCAGACGGTGCAGGAATATACCGGCTTCATCGCGCCGGGAATCGTTGTCGTCTTCCTGCTCGGCTTCTTCGACAGGAAGATGAACACGGCGGGCGCCTATACCGCGCTGCTTGGCTCGCTGGCGGTCAACGTCATGCTCAAGTTCGGCCTGCCGGACGTGCCCTTCATCATCCGTATCTGGGGCGTTTTCGTGCTTTCGATCATCGCGGCCGCCCTCGTGTCGCGCATGACGGGGGCACCGGAAGAAGAGCGGACCGTGAAGCTGGGCGATATCGCCTTCGCCACCAGCATGCTGTTCAATACGCTTGCCATGGTGGTCGTGGCGATACTCGTCGGGCTCTACATCTGGTTGTGGTAGGCGCGGCGCGAGAGGACGCGCACGGCAGGTCTGAGCATGGGGTCCACAGGCCCGCCGGTAATCACCCGGCGACCTGCCTCGACCCAGGCATGCGCATGCATGGATGTTGCAGCATGCGTGCGTTGCCCGGGCTCCAGCCCGATCGTCATGCGATAGGGAATGCGATAAGCTCTGAGCAAAAGGCAAGCCGCGATGGCCTGCGGCAGGCAATCCGCGCGCCACGGCACGAGCGATGCCGTCGCCCGCAAGGCGCGGCCCACACATCGGGCCAGTCGATCCTGCCGGGAATCGGTTCCCGGTGGGGACGAAGCCGCATCGACGGTGCCGGCACGGCGACCTGCGAGCGCGAGTAGCGCACCGAAAGGAAGCACGGCCATGGCAAGCCGCGAAATTGCCAGGAGAGCGAGGCAGACCGGGACCAGCATGAGCTCGGCGGCGCTGTAGTTTCGGGCACCGGCGATCTTGCGCTTGAGTGTCTGCCAGGGAGCCATGGCGATGGGTCTAGCATCACACACATGGAAAATGGGGATGAAATTCCACTGGTCGGGAAGACAGGATTCGAACCTGCGACCCCCACACCCCCAGTGTGATGCGCTACCAGGCTGCGCTACTTCCCGAGCAGTGGAAGGCGCGCCTATAGGATTGCAGCGCGCGGCTGGCAAGCGGACAAACGGCAGCTTTCGGTTGTGGGCTTGCGCACAGGCGCGTTGCCCAATTGCATCAATATTGCTAGGCGGCGCGGCAATCTCGAACGGAGTCCTTGGCGCGCGCATCCACGCGCCCCATTTCGCCTCCCAAGACGACCATAGAACGATCACTTTTGCGGGTTTTTCATCATGCTTGACCTTTTGACCGCTGCGGCGAGCGCCGAGCCGCCGCCTTTCTGGGTGCAGATCCTCCCCTTCGTCGGGATGGCGCTGATTTTCTGGTTCCTGATCATCCGTCCACAGATGAAGCGGCAGAAGGAACATCAGGCCAAGGTTGCCGGCATTAAAAAGGGCGACAAGGTCGTCACTGCCGGCGGCCTCGTGGGCAAGGTCATCAAGGTCGACGATCACTACGCCGATCTCGAGCTGGGCCAGGGCGTGCGCGTGAAGGCGGTCAAGAACACGATCGGCGACATCATCCCGCCGGGCGGCGAAGCCGCGAACGACTGATGCCGCTGTAGGGACGGGACCTTAACCTCATGCTCGAATTTCCGCGCTGGAAGAAGATCTGGCTCTGGGCCATTACGCTGGCAGTGATGCTGGCGGCGGTGCCGTCGCTGCTTTCCACCACTTCGATCCGCTGGCCCGACGCGCTGCCCAGCCCGACGGTCAATCTCGGCCTCGACCTGGCCGGTGGCAGCCACATCCTGCTCGAAGCCGAAGCAAGCCAGGTCCGCGCCCAGCGGCTGGAGAACATGGAAGAGGCCGTGCGCAACGCCATGCGCAGTGCCGAGCCGCGCATCCGCATCGGCGATGTTTCGACCGCCGACGGGCAGCTGAGCTTCATGCTCGACGATAGCGGCGATATCGACCGGGCGCGGGAACTGCTGACTCCGCTGATGAACGGGCAGGGCCTGACCCGCGAGTGGGAACTCACCTTGGTCGATACCAGCCGCGTGGTCCTCTCTCCGACACAGGACGGGCTCGAACAGGCGGTGACCGACGCGATGGACAGCGCGACCGAAGTCGTGCGCAAGCGCATCGACGAACTCGGCACGCGCGAGCCGACCATCATTCGCCAGGGCGACACCCGCATCGTGGTGCAGGTCCCCGGACTGCAGGACCCCGACCAGCTCAAGGAACTGCTCGGCCAGACCGCCAAACTCGAATTCAAGATGGTCGACGAGACGGCGCTTCCGTCCGATGTCGAACAGGGAATCGCCCCGCCGGGCAGCCAGATTTTCCCTTATGCGGCCGGCAGCGCGCAGGAAGGACTTTCCGTCGCCGTGCGCCGGCTCGGCGGCATTCGCGGCGACAGCCTGATCGGGGCGCAGCAGAGCTTCGACCCGCAAACAAACGAGCCTGTCGTCACCATCCAGTTCGACCAGCAGGGCGGGCAGCGCTTCGCCCAGCTTTCCACCCAGAATGTCGGCAAGCTTTTCGCCATCATCCTCGACGGCGAAGTGCTTTCGACGCCGAGCTTCAACGAACCGATCCTCGGCGGAAGCGCGCAGATTTCGGGCAGTTTCACCGTCGATAGCGCCAATGCGCTGGCGATTTCGCTGCGTTCGGGTGCGTTGCCGGTCGATCTCGCGGTAGTGGAAGAACGCACCGTCGGGCCCGATCTCGGCGCGGATTCGATCCGCAGCGGCCTGTTGGCCATGGCGATCGGCTCAATCGCGGTGATCGGACTGATGGTCGCAACCTATGGTCGCTTCGGCATCTACGCGACGGCGGCGCTGGTCATCAACGTGATCATGATCCTCGGCATCATGGCGGTGATGAACACCACGCTGACGCTGCCGGGTATCGCCGGTTTCGTGCTGACGGTGGGTGCGGCGGTCGATGCCAACGTGCTCATCAACGAACGCATACGCGAAGAGCGAAAACGCGGGCGGCGGGTGATCGCCGCGGTCGAGAACGGCTACCGCGAGGCAAGCCGGGCGATTTACGATGCCAACGTGACCAACTTCATCGCCGGCGTGCTGCTGTTCCTGTTCGGCTCCGGCCCGATCCGCGGCTTCGCGGTGGTCCTCATCATCGGCCTGTTCACCAGCGTCTTTACCGCCGTCACCCTGACCCGCCTGTGGGTCGCCGGCTGGCTGCGCAAGGCGCGGCCGTCAGAGCTCTACGTGTAAGGAGGCGGACGATGAAACTGCTGAAGCTCGTCCCCGACGATACCAATATCAAATTCCTCAAATGGCGCGTGCCGTTTTATGTCGTCAGCCTGCTGCTGATGGCGGCGAGCTGGGCATTGGTGTTCACCAACGGCCTCAATTACGGGGTCGACTTCGCCGGTGGTCAGGAGATTCGCGCGACTTTCGTGGGCGAGGAAACCGCGCCGGTCCCGGAAGTGCGCCAGACGCTGACCGCTATCGAAGGCGTCGGCGACCCGGTGGTGCAGCGCTTCGGCGAGCCCAACGAGATCTCGATCCGGGTCAAGCTGCCGCCCGAGGCCGAGGGCGACAAGGAATTCGCCGACCGGCTGACGCGCGAGATCACCGCCGCACTGCGGGACGATCACCCGCAGGTCCGCATAGACGGGGTGGATTCGGTCTCGGGCAAGGTTTCGGGCGAATTCCGCGAGACCGCACTTTACGCCCTGCTCGCCGCGATGATCGCGATCTCGATCTATATCTGGGTGCGCTTCGAATGGCAGTTTGGCGTGGGCGCGATGTTCGCGCTGGTCCACGACGTCTCGCTGACGCTCGGCATGTTCGCGCTGTTCCAGCTCGAATTCAGCCTCCAGATCATCGCCGCCATCCTCGCCATCATCGGCTACTCGCTCAACGACACGATCGTCGTCTACGACCGCATACGAGAGAACCTGAAGAAATTCCGCAAAATGCCGATCCCCGAACTTCTCGACCTTTCCGTCAACGAAACGCTGGCGCGGACGGTGATGACCAGTCTGACGCTGCTGATCGCGCTGCTGCCGCTGTTGCTGTTCGGTCCGGCGAGCCTGTTCGGGCTGGTCGCGGCCATCACGCTTGGTATCTTCGTGGGGACCTATAGCTCGGTCTATATGGCGGCGCCGATCCTGATCTGGCTGGGCGTGGATTCCGACAGCTTCGTGCCGCAGGAAAGCGAGGCCGACGTGCAGGATAGAAAGGCGCGTGGCCAAGCCTGAGGTCTGGCGGGCTATTCGTCGAGAATGCGGTCGTAATATTCGGCCAAATTCGCGCCGTTGACCTTCCAGTCGAAGCGCTCCGCCATCGCCGCCGCTGCGGCACGGGCGGGCGGATCGCACAGGAGCTCTTCGACCCCGCGGGCAATCGCAGCCGCGTTACGCTCGACGATCAGCCCGGCGGCGCGATCGGTCACAACCTCGCGCGCGCCACCGGCATCGGTGATGATGATCGGCGTTCCGCAGGCAAGCGCTTCGACCCATGCATTGGCAAGCCCTTCGCTGGCCGACGGCAATACCATCGCATCGGCGGCGGAGAGGACGAGCGGCAGCAAGTCGTGATCGAGCAGTCCGAGGAAATGTGCTCTGTCGGCCACTCCCAGCTCGCTCGCCAGTGCGCGCAACCTCCCCTCGTCGTCGCCCGATCCGACGAGCAACAGCCGCGATCTCGGCAGTCCGGCGAGCGCGCGCACCACATATTCCTGTCCCTTGCGTGGGATGAGCGCGCCGACGGTGATCAGCAGGCGCTCATCGTCCGACAGCGGCAGCGACAGTTCTTCGGCAAGGCGAGAGAGCAATTGCGCGTGCTGAAGGGGACGGAAAAGATCGCGATCGAGCCCGGTGTAGTGCAGCGTGATCTTCTCGCGCGGCAGGCCGATCGTGGCCATGTCTTCCGCCAGTGCCTCGCATACGGCCAGCAGGCCTGAGGCCTTGCTTGCAGCATCGTGCATCATGCGGCGTGCGTAGGGTTTGTCCCCCCAATAGTGGATATCGGCACCGCGCGCCTTGATCGAGAAGGGCAGGTCCAGCGCGCTTGCCAGCTTCGCGATGGCGGGCCCGTCCGGGTAGAAGAATTGTGCGTCGAGAATGTCGAACGGTCCTTGCGCGTGAAGCTGCTTGACCAGCGGCAGGACCGCGCGGGCTATTGCGCCCGGGTTGAGGCGACCACCGAATTTGGGAAGCAAACGAAAGGTCGGGCGATAGACACGGACGCCGTTCTCGGCGCCGTCCACTGCCGCATCGGCCAGTTCACGATAGGACCCGAGAGCAAGCGGGGGGAGGCCGATCGGATTGATCACGGTCACGTCCCAATCCTCGCGCTCCGCCAGCGCTTCGAGCGAGCGCGCAACGAAAGTGCCGAAGCGCGGTTTGGCCGGATTCGGATACAGGGTCGAAAGCGACAGCACGCGCTTCTTCGCAGCGCTCATAAGCTACGAACCAGCATTTCGGCGACGCCGATCCACGCCGGGTCGTCGACGACCTGTTGCTTCTGACCCATGCCCGGCGGGAGCAAGCCGACTAGCGAACCTTGCCGGTCGATCAGTCGCCCAAACGCAAAGCGCCCGGCCTTTCTGGGCACGATCACGTCGTGATTGATGGCTTGCGCAGCAGCTTCAGGGGGTATCTGGCGCAGCCAAATCTGGTCGCCGGGCAAGTAAGGGCCTGTTGCGACCTCGACCGTCAGGACCATCAGCGGGCCATCGCCACCGGTATCGGTGGGGAGCAATGCGTCGCGCGGTTTTGCCAAGGCTTCGGGGCCATCGGCGTGCAGACTTGCAACAATCTGCGGATGCTCGTTCGCTTCCGAGCGCACCAGCATCTCGGGATCGACCTCAAGCGCGGCGGCAATGCGCTCCATCCATTTAAGTGACAGGTTTCGCATACCCGTTTCGAGCCGGCCGATCGTTTGCGCCGTAGTGGGCGGTTCGCACGCCTCGGCGAGATCGGCGAGGGTCAACCCCTTGTCCTTACGAATGTCGCGGATGCGATTGATCATCACGTCAGCCTCGATAACCTTTTTGGTGAAAGCACTTTCCTACACTAACCGAATTTTGGCAACCTTGCTGTGACTCGCAACGCACAGGAGATGCCGATGAAGCCGCAGCTGGTAGAACGCGAACTCACCGATGAGGGCCCGCGCCGCGGCGGCGGCGCCAAGGGCAAACGCCGAACGGTTATGATCAATCTGGCCGAAAGCCCGCTCGCGTGGCTCCACGCTCGGGGCCATCTCGATGACCGCCTGTTCGATGCGGGGGAACGCTTGCGTGCGGATTACGAGCGCGCGCAGCTTTCGCCGAGCGTGACGATGCGCTGGGATCCGGTACGGGTGAAGGGCGGGCCCGACGCAGGTCTGTCCCCCACCGAGCGCCAGATCGCCGCGAAGGACCGCTTTCATGGCGCCATGGCGGAGGCGGGTTCGGGGCTTGCTGATGTGTTATGGCGCGTGGTGTGCGCGGGCGAGAGTCTGCCGAATGCCGAGAAAACGCTCGAATGGCCGGCGCGTTCAGGCAAACTGGTACTCAGGATCGCGCTCGACCGGGTCGCCGATTTTTATCGCATCCGGTAGCTGCAAGAGGATCCGGCGAGATGCGTTTTCTGTATGGGCAGCCTAGCGGATCGCCTCTGCAATTCTTCGCTTGAGAACGGGTAAAACGTCCTTCTCGAACCAGGGGTTTTTTCGCATGAACAGCGTGCTGCGCCACGATGGATGCGGTAGCGGAAAGAATACCGGCAGGAATGTTTCGAACTCGCGCACGCGCTCTGCCAGCGTTTGTTTGCGAGTATCGGGCAGATAATAAGCCTGCGCGTAGCTTCCCACCAGCAGGGTCAGCCGGTCGCACGGAAGCTCTGCGAGCACCCGTTCGTGCCATGCTGGCGCGCATTCGGGACGTGGTGGCAGGTCTCCGCTTTTGCCCTTGCCGGGATAGCAGAAGCCCATTGGCACCAGCGCGACGCGCGCAGGATCGTACATCGTCGCTTTGTCGATCCCTGCCCATTCGCGCAGGCGGTCGCCGCTCGGATCGTCCCACGGAATGCCGCTGGCATGGACCGCAGAGCCCGGCGCCTGGCCGATAATCAGCAAACGCGCCGTGGAGCTGAATGTGGCCACCGGTCGCGGATCGTGAGCCAGCTTGTCAGCGCAGATGCGGCACGCCGCAATCTCGGCTTGCAGGCTCATCCCTCGACCAGTTCCGCGAGCTCCAGCCAGCGCTCCTCGGCCGCGTCCTTCTCGCTCCGTGCATTTTCGACGCCCTTGGAAATATCGGCAAAGCGCTGTGGGTCGCTGCTGTAGAGGTCTGGATCGGAGAGGATCGCCTCACCCTTGACTATGGCAGCCTCCAGCTCCTCGATCCTCGCAGGCAAAATCTCGTAGTCGCGCTGGTCCTTGTAAGAGAGCTTGGTGGATTTGGGTGGCGGAGGCGGGGGCGGGGCGCTCGGCTTGGCAGCCTCCTTCGTCTTGCCCACCTTGCGCGTGCTGCGCTTGGCTTCCCAGTCCTCATAGCCGCCGGCGACGACATCGACCTTGCCGCTACCGTCGAGGCCCAGCGTCAGAGTGACCGTACGGTCGAGGAAGTCACGGTCGTGGCTGACGATCAGCACGGTGCCCTCGTAATCCGCGATCACTTCCTGCAGCAGGTCGAGCGTCTCGAGGTCGAGATCGTTTGTCGGCTCGTCGAGCACGAGCAGGTTGGACTTGCGGGCAAACTCGCGCGCCAGCAGCAGCCGCGATCGCTCGCCGCCCGAAAGGATGCCGACCTTGGTATCGACGATCCTGGGGTCGAACAGGAAGTCCTTGAGATGCGCCTGCACATGCTTGCGATTGCCGCGCACATCGATCCAGTCGCCGCCTTCGGCCAGCACCTGCCGCACGGTGCGGTCGGGCTCCATAAGGCTGCGCTGCTGGTCGATCATCACACCGCTCAGCTTCTTGCTGATCTCGACCGTGCCGCTATCCGGCTCCAGTTCGCCGGTCAGCATCTTGAGCAGCGTCGTTTTGCCCGCACCATTGGAACCGACGATCCCGATCCGGTCGCCGCGCTGGATGCGAAGGCTGAAGGGCCGAATGATGGTACGACCGTCATAGGTTTTGGTGATGTTCTCTGCGACGATCACGGACTTGGACTTGAAGTCCTCCTCCACCGCCAGCTTGAGCTTGGCCGTGCCGCCGGTGTCGATCATCGCCGCCCGCGCTGCGCGCATCTTCCACAGTGCTTCGAGCCGCCCCTGGTTGCGCTTGCGCCGGGCGGTCACGCCGCGTTCGAGCCAGTGCGCTTCGAGCTTCAGCCTGGCATCGAGCTTTTCGGCGGCGCGTGCTTCCTCGGCATAGACCTGCTCTTCCCACGCCTCGTAGCCGCCGAAGCCCACTTCCTTGCGGCGGATGATTCCCCGGTCCAGCCAAAACGTCGCGCGCGTCAGCCGCTTCAGGAAGGTCCGGTCGTGGCTGATGACGATGAACGCGCCCTTGTAGCGATCCAGCCAGCCTTCCAGCCATTCAATGGCCGACAGGTCGAGGTGGTTTGTCGGCTCGTCCATCAACAGCAGGTCGGGGTCCTGCGCCAATGCGCGAGAGATCGCCGCGCGGCGTCGCTCACCGCCACTGGCGCCTTCCGCAGATGTGGTCATATCGATGCCGAGCTGCCCGGCAATCGACTCGACCTCGTGCTGCTGCGGCGCGTTCTCGCCAGCCAACGCCCAGTCCATCAGCGTCGCGTGCCCGGCAAAATCCGGATCCTGTTCCAGCACCACGATGCGCGTGCCCTGCTTGACTTTTCGCTGTCCGCGATCGGCTTCGATCTGGTCACTGATCAGGCGGAACAGCGTGGTCTTGCCCGCGCCGTTGCGGCCGATCAGCGCCAGCCGGTCACGCGGACCGATATGAAGGTCGATGTCCTCGCGGTCAGGGCCGCCCAGCAGCCAGCGCCCGCCCTGTTGCAGTCCGAGACCTTCCCAACTCAAGATCGGTGGCTGTGCCATAGGCGGCGGCAGGTAGGCGAGGGCGCGCGCGCCCGCAAGCGAGCAATAGGGCTAGCGAGCGGCTTTCTGCGCCTCGACCATTTGCGCGACATCGGCAAGCAGGGCCCTGGCATCGAAGACGATCCCGTCCTTGATCGTCCAGCGCACCCCGCCGACCGTCTCGAGCTGGTTGGTCTCGCGGTTCAGGCGGCGATGGCCTGTGCCGTAAAGCACTTTGAGGTTTTCCAGCGGGTTGCCGTCCACAATCGCCAAGTCCGCCAGCATGCCTTCGCGGATCATGCCGAAGGGTGGCGCACTGCCTTTCGGATCATAGATTTCGCGTGCGCCATTGATGGTGGCGGCCTGGATCACTTCCATCGGCGTCAGCCCCGCTTCGCGCAGCATTTCCAGTTCGGCGACATAGGCGAAACCCCAGGTCTGGTAGATATAGCCCGGGTCCGACCCGGCAGTTACGCGGCCACCCTTGTTCTTGAAATCGCGGGTGAGGGCGAACCACTTGGCGTAGAAGCGCTTCCAGGCCGCTTCGTCCTCGCTGGTCCAGTCATGGTAGTAACTGCCGTGATTGGTCAGGCTCGGCTCGTAGAAGTTCATAAGCGAGGGCAGGGTGTAGCGCTCGTGCCATTCCAGCGTTCGTGCGCGCATCACATCACGGCTGGCGGCATAGATGTTGAAAGTGGGGCTGAGAGTGACGCCATTCTCGACGAGGAAGTCGATATATTCGTCCCACTTCTCGCTGCCCGGCTCGACCGCCTGCGCTTCCAGCCGCGCGACCCACGCGAAACGCGATTGCTCGTCGAGGTAGTTGTAGTCCGCCGGGTAATCCGGCGTCGAACGGTCATCGAGGAGACTTTCCATATGTCCGTAGAAATGGGTTATGCCGTCCAAGCCCAGTTCCACCGCCTTGCGGGCATTGACTTGCGCCACGCCGCGCTGGCCGAGATGGGCGACCGTGCCCAGGCCCTGCTGTTCGGCCTCGTCGAGGATTGCGGCGAGAGTTGCCGGGTCTTCGCTGTTGAAGAACTTGATCCCGTCATAGCCCTGAGCCTTCGCCCAGCGCGTCCAGGCGCGGCCTTGCGCGGGGGTCTGCACAGCTCCGCTGGTCCAGGAGCCGCCGGGGACCGTGTAGGCGAACAGGCGCGGCGCGGTGATGGTATTCGCGGCGCTGCGGCGCTTCTGGTCGAGCGAGGGATCGTCGGGCCCGAAGCCGAAGCCCACGCCGCGTACGCTGGTCACGCCATGGGCGAGCCATAGTTTGAAGCCGTAGGAGGGCTGCGGGGCCTTGTCCGGGTCGCCATTATGGCCATGCACGTCGACCATGCCCGGCATCACAAACATGCCGGTGGCATCGATGGTGCGATCCGCAGAGAGATTGGCGCCCCCGCGCGCGATCCGCGCGATCCGGTTGCCCTCGACGAGGATGTCGACCGGGCCTTCGGGCGGTGCGCCGCTGCCGTCTATCATGGTCGCGCCTTTGATCAGCAGCGAGCCATACGGCCCCTGTCCCTCGCCCACCGGGCGATCCGGCACGCGCTCCATGCCCTGGGCAAACGCCGGAGCGGCCAGCGCGGCCAGCATGGCGAGACAGATCGATTTCAAGATACGCATGGATGTTCCCCTGTTGGAACCATGCCTAGCTTTCCGCTTTGCTATTGCAAGCAGCCGGTTAAGCCGCGCTTCATTGCGCGGGTTGGAAGCTGCATCGGGACAGGAGTAAAATCATGCGCGCACTGACCTTTTCTCTCGCCGCGGCGCTGGCAGCGGCACCATTTGCGGCTGGCCCCGCATCGGCGGCCGAAGTATCCATTACGGCAACCAATCCTGTGGTCGAACTCAGCATTTACGAGGAAGTCGAGGTCGAACCCGACATTGTGACGATCGGGGCGGGCGTGACCACCCAGGCCCCTACGGCCGTGGAAGCGCTGCGGCGCAACTCGGCAGAGATGCGGCGGGTCATTGACCTGCTGAAAGCGCTCGGCATCCAGTCACGCGATATCCAGACCTCGCGGATCGGCCTCAACGCGCAATACGATTACAATCGCACCACCCAGCAGCAGGTCTTCCGCGCCTACCAGGCGACCAATCGCGTCAGCGTGAAGCTGCGCGAGATTCAGCGGGCGGGCGAAGTGCTCGACGCGCTGGTCAGTGCCGGAGCGACCGACATCTTCGGGCCCAATTTTTCGATCGAGGACGATACCGAAGCGAAGGCTGTGGCACGCGAACGTGCGCTCGAGCGCGGGAAGGCGCAGGCCGAGCAATATGCCCGCTTCGCCGGCTATTCGGGCGTCCGGCTGCTGCAGGTTGCCGAAGCCATTCGCGGGCCGGGTGGTCCGATCGCGCGGGATCAGATCATGGTTACGGCAGCGCGGGCCGAGGCCGCCGCGCCGCCACCCCCGATCGAACCGGGCCTGGTCGGCACCGGGGTCAACCTGCAACTGACCTTCGAGATGGTCCGTTAACGACCGCGCAATCACCCTGAATGCAGCGACCCCGCAATATTCACAGCTTGTTCAATGGCGCCGCGCTAGGCATTCGAGCATCATGAAACAGGTCCTTTCAGCAGCTTTGGGTATGGCGCTTGTCGCTTGCGGCCTTGCCGTGCCTGCCTCCGCGCAACAGCGTTCCCCGCAGGGTGAAGTGCGCAAGGAGATGCAGGCGGGCAACGTTTTGCCGCTGCGGGAGATCGAAAAGCGCGTGCTGCCTTCGATGCGCGGAGCTGAATATCTGGGCCCCGCCTATGATTCGGCTGCCATGGCCTATCGCCTCAAATTCATTCGCGATGGCCGCGTGTTGTTCGTCGATGTCGATGCACGCACTGGCAAAATTCTCCGGCGGACGCGCTGACCGCTTCCCATTGACGCGATCCCACCAAACGCGCCAATAGGCGAGCGAACTCAACGGGGACCCGAATTTCTATGCGCATCCTGATTGTCGAGGACGAACCGACGCTGGGCCAGCAGCTCAAGAGTACGCTGGAGCAGAACGGTTATGCCGTGGACTTGTCGACCGATGGCGAGGACGGCCACTTTCTCGGTAGCACCGAAGATTACGATGCCGTGATTCTCGACCTTGGCCTGCCGGAGATCGACGGGCTGACCGTACTCGGCATGTGGCGCAAGGAAGGCCGCGACTTTCCGGTCCTGGTGCTAACGGCGCGCGACAGCTGGTCGGACAAGGTGGCAGGTCTCGACGCGGGGGCCGACGATTATCTCGCCAAACCGTTCCAGACCGAGGAATTGATCGCGCGGCTACGCGCTTTGATCCGCCGCGCTTCGGGCAACACGTCCAGCGAGCTGACCGCCGGCGATGTCCGGCTGGACACCCGTTCGGGCCGCGTTTCGCTAAAGGGCGAGCCGGTCAAGCTGACGGCGCAAGAATACAAGCTGCTGAGCTATCTGATGCACCACAAGGGCAAGGTGGTCAGCCGTACCGAACTGATCGAGCATATCTACGATCAGGATTTCGACCGCGATTCCAATACGATCGAGGTTTTTGTAACGCGCATCCGCAAGAAATTGGGCGCAGAAGTGATTACGACGATCCGTGGACTCGGCTACAGCCTCGACGACCCGGCCGACGCGCCGCGGGCCTGACGACGCGTCCGATGCCGCACTCGAAGAGGGCGCGGTGACTGGCGCGCCGGATACGGGCGACGCCGCGCATCCGCTGACGCCAGAGGAGCAGGCGGAGGCTCCACACACCGGCAGTCTTGCGCGCCGGATGATGCTGATTTCGGCGGCATGGATCCTGGTACTGCTGCTTGGCGGAGGCATCGCCCTCGATCGCACCCTCACCAATCTGGTCGAGCGCAATTTCGACGAGCAGCTCGAATATGTGCAAACGGCGCTGCTCTCATCGGCAGAGATCGGCCCGGATGGAGAAGTTCTTTTGTATCGTGCGCTGGGCGACCAGCGCTTTCTCGAGCCAAACAGCGGCGTCTATTGGCAGATCAGCGGGGAGGGGCACGAACCCTTCCCGAGTCGCAGCCTGTGGGATCGCAGCCTGCAGGTGCAGGGCGATCACATCGACGACGATCCCCACTATTACGACAGCAACCAGTTTGCCGACGAGCCGCTGAGGGTTGTCGAACGCTCGGTGATCCTGCCGGGAAGCGACACACGGTGGACCTTTACCGTCGCCTCTGCGCGCGACGAACTCGACGCGCAGATCACGCGAATTCGTTCGATATTGTTCTGGAGCTTTGTCGTGCTGGCCGTCGGCCTGCTCGTGCTGGCGGCGCTGCAAAGCTATTACGGTTTGCGTCCGCTGCGGCGAGTACGGCTGGCCATCCAGCGCATCCGTTCGACCGGGCGCAACCGTGTGACCGATCCGCTGCCGCTGGAAGTCCAGCCGCTGGTCGAAGAACTCAACGCATTGCTGGAGCATTCGGAGAAACAGGCGGAGGAGGCGCGGACCCATGCCGGCAACCTCGCCCATGCGCTCAAGACCCCGCTGACGGTGCTCACCAACGCCGCCACGGCCCAATCGCCCGATCTCAGTACCGCCGTGATGCGCGAGACGCGCACGATGCAGCGCCATGTCGATCACCACCTGGCGCGCGCCCGCGCGGTCGGGCGGCGGGCGGTCGGCCATGCGCGCACATCGGTGTGGCAGAGCGCGCAAGCGGTGCAGCGTGCGGTCGAGCGGCTTTATCCGGACAGCCGTTTCGACATCGACGGCAACAAGGAAGTCGAGGTCGCGATAGAGCGGCAGGATCTCGACGAAATACTCGGCAATCTCATCGAGAATGCAGCCAAGTACGGCGGCGGTACGGTATTCGTCACGATCGATGCCGAACCTGCGGTCGAAGCGTGCGTCATCTGGGTCGAAGACGATGGAACAGGCATTCCCGAAGACGAGCGCGATCGCATCTTCGATCGCGGTGTGCGGCTCGACACGGGCAAGCCGGGTACCGGCCTCGGCCTCGCTATCGTGCGCGATGTTGCAGAGATTTACGGCGGCGGTGTCGATCTGGCGGAAAGCGAAGACCTGGGCGGGCTGCTCGTGCGATTATCTCTCCCGCGCGCGGGCCAAGTTTAGGATTTTCAGACGAACAAAGAAAAGGGGCCGGAAAACCGGCCCCTTTGAACTTCGAGTTAGCCTCGCTTACGGGCTGGTCGGACGTTCGTCGCCAGCAGCAACACCGATCACGAGAGCCAGCACAGCGAACGCTGCGAGGACGGCACCAGCAGTGCCCGCACCGCCATTTTCGCTAGCTTCCGAAACCGGAGCAGCAATGCGGCTTACGTCTGCCTGGGCAGCAATCGGAGCGGCAGCCAGGGTTACGGCTGCAGCGGCGGCGGCAATCTTGCCAAACTTCATTTTTATTCTCCGTCCAATCCAAATACGGTTGACGGGTGATCTAGAGGACCATGGCGATTGACGCAACAAACGATTCCGCGCGCTATCCGACTGCGGTGCATGTGAGGCATAAAAAACACAGTCCGGTATTTGAAAGCATCAAAAATTCAGCGGCTTCGCGCCTTCTCGTGGTGCCGAATGACCTCGTCGATGATGAAGCGCAGGAATTTCTCGCTGAATTCGGGATCGAGTTGTGCTTCTTCCGCAAGCGCTCGCAAGCGGGCTATCTGATTCTGCTCGCGACCGGGATCGGCCGGCGGAAGCGAGGTCTTTGCCTTGTATTCCCCGACGGCCTGCGTGATGCGAAACCGCTCGGCAAGAATATGGATGAGCGCGGCATCGATATTGTCGATCGAGCGACGATAGCCCGCAAGGACGGGATCGCCTTCATCAGGCGCTGAGTGCGTGTCTCCCGTCCGGTCGGTCGATTCATTCATGCACGAAAGGCTAGCACCAAATGACCGCTTGCCAAGTCAATGAGCGCACAGCATGGGAAACCAGCGATGACTGCCGACATCATTCCTATCAGGTCTAACGGGGACGATGCTCCGCCCACCATCGAGCCGATGCTGCAACTGACGGCGTCGGGAATGAATGCGGTCAACACCGTGATACTCGACCGCATGCAAAGCGAGATCCCGCTGATTCCGCGCCTTGCCGGGCACCTGATCTCCGGGGGCGGCAAACGCTTGCGGCCGATGTTGACGCTCGCGGGGGCCGAACTGGTCGGATACCAGGGCTCGCGGCATCACAAACTCGCCGCTGCGGTCGAATTCATTCACACGGCCACGCTGCTGCATGACGACGTCGTCGACGGGTCGGAGATGCGGCGCGGCAAGGCGGCGGCGAATATCATATTCGGCAATCCGGCGACGGTACTCGTCGGAGATTTCCTGTTCAGTCGCGCCTTCGAACTCATGACCGAAGACGGCAGCCTGCGGGTTCTCAAAATCCTTTCCAATGCCAGCGCGGTCATTGCCGAAGGCGAGGTTGCGCAGCTCAGCGCCCAGCGCAAGCTGGAGACGAGCGAGGAGCGCTATCTCGACATCATCGGCGCCAAAACCGCCGCCCTGTTCGCAGCAGCGAGCCGTATCTCCGCCGTGGTGGCCGAATGCGACGATTCGCACGAGCGCGCGCTCGACGATTACGGGCGCAATCTGGGTGTCGCGTTCCAGCTTGTCGATGACGCGATCGATTACGATTCCGATGCCGCCGAAATGGGCAAGGACCAGGGCGACGATTTCCGCGAAGGCAAGATGACCCTGCCGGTCATTCTCGCCTATGCCCGCGGGAACGAGGACGAGCGGGCTTTCTGGAAAGACGCGATCGGTGGCCACCGGGCGTCCGACGCGGACCTTGCACACGCCATCACGCTTATCGGTCGGCACAATGCCCTAGAGGACACGCGCACGCGCGCCCGCCACTTCGCCCGGCGAGCGATCGATGCGATCTCGATCTTCCCGGACAGCAAGGCCCGGCAGGCAATGGCGGAAGCGGCCCTGTTCGCTGTCGCTCGCGGCTATTGAGCGAGGCTGCCGACACCGATCTTCCCATCCGCGCTGCCCTGCCGGCATTGCGGGATGCGTTGGCGCGGTCGAATTCCGCCGTGCTGGTCGCACCCCCCGGAGCCGGCAAGACCACTGCAGTCGCGCCTGCGCTGCTCGACGAAGCGTGGTGCGACGGCCAGATCATCGTCACGTCGCCGCGTCGTGTCGCCGCGCGTGCCGCAGCGGAACGGATAGCAGAAGTGTTGGGAGAAAAACCGGGCGGAACGGTCGGCTACCTGACCCGTCTCGACAGCAGGGCTTCGGCGCGGACGCGAATCCTGTTCGTTACAGAGGCGATTTTCGTGAATCGCATCGTCGAGGACCCGGAGCTCGATGGCGTATCTGCGGTCCTGATCGACGAAGCGCACGAGCGCCATCTCGACAGCGATCTCGGCCTCGCGCTCGCGCTGGAAAGCCAGCAGGTCCTGCGCGAGGATCTGCGCGTGCTGGTCATGTCGGCGACCATCGACGGTGCTCGGTTTGCGCGACTCTTGGGCGAGAGCGCCGAAGTCATCGAAAGCGAAGGTCGTGCCTTTCCGCTGCGCATCGAGTGGCTCGGCAGCAAGGCCGAGCAACCTGTGGAGGAGCAGGTGGTGGCGGGCATCCTGACCGCGTGGCGTGATCAGCCAGGCGACATCCTGGCCTTTCTGCCCGGCGTGCGCGAAATCGAGCGCACACGCGAACGCCTCGTCGAGCGTTTGCCCGATGTGCCGATCCTGCCGCTTCACGGGCAAGTCGATCCGCAGGCCCAGCGCTCGGCGATTCGCCGCGATCCAGACGGGAGGAGGCGCATCGTGCTGGCGAGCGCCATCGCGGAGACGTCGCTGACGCTGGATGGCGTGTCCATCGTGGTTGATAGCGGTCTCTCGCGCCGGGCCGAGTTCCACCTCGCGGCCGGGACGACGCGGCTCGTGACACGCCGCGCAAGCCAGGCATCGGCGAGCCAGCGCGCGGGGCGCGCGGCGCGGCAGGGGCCGGGTGTCGCCTACCGGCTGTGGGAAGAAGGCGGGCACGCCGGACGCCCGGAATTCGACCCGCCCGAGATCGAGCAGGCCGATCTGGCCCCGCTCGTACTATCGCTGGCGCAATGGGGCACGAGCGATCCGGCATCGCTGCCTTGGCTCGATTCGCCGCCGGAACCCGCCGTTACGGTGGCGCGGCAGAGGCTGCAGGCGATGGACGCGCTGGATGGCGAAGGCCGGATCACGCAATGGGGTGCGAAAATTGCAGCGTTGCCTTTGCCACCCCATCTTGCCGCCGCGGTGCTTTCTGCAGCGCGTTCGGGGCAGGCGAAGGAGGTCGCAGAGCTTGCATTGCTGGCGCAGGAACGTGGTTTGGGAGGCAGGGGCGAGGACTTGCTGGGTCGGCTTGCGCGTTGGGCCACCGATCGTTCCGCCCGTTCGCAATCGGCCCGCAAGCTGGCGCAGCGCTGGGCGAAAAAGGCAAAAGAGCTTGTCGCAACCCCGGATAGACAGACATGCGAACCTGCGCTCCATCTGGCGCGGGCAGCGCCCGACATGATTGCAAAGCGGCGCGGCCCGTCGGGGGAGGACTGGCTGTCTGCAGGAGGAAGGGGATACCGGCTGGACCCGGCGTCGCCGCTTGCCAGCGCAGACTACCTGCTGGTGGCCGACGCGCAGGGGCAAGCGCGCGGCGCCCGGATTACCTCGGCGCTCGCGCTCGATCTCGCCACGCTCGAAATGCACGTTCCGGAGCTCGTTGAGCGAAAATCGATTGTGAGATGGAACGAGGCCGAACAAAGGGTCGAAGCGCGCATCGAGCGCAAGCTCGGCGCGATCTCCATCGCCAGCGGACCCGACCCATCGCCCGATCCGCAAGCAATCGAAGCCCTGCTTTTGGAAAAAGCGACCGCTCTGATCGAGGACATCGTGCCAAAGTCGCTGGTCGCCCGAGCGCGCTTTGCAGAGATCGACGCCCTGTCGCATGAGGCGCTCCAAAAAACCGCCGAACTGTGGCTCGCTCCTCTCCTGCAGGGCAAGCGAACGCTATCCTTGGGGTCGTCGAAGGTGGTCGACGCAATCCTGGCGCAGCTTGACTGGAACGATCGCCAGGCGCTCGATCGGCGCGCACCTCGATATTTCATCTCGCCCGCCGGTACCAGCCACGCGATCGACTATGACGGCGACGATGCGCCGAGCGTGCAAGTGCGGGCCCAGGCGCTGTTCGGTCTCGATAGCCACCCCCTGATCGGCACCACTCCGCTGCTGCTAAAGCTGACCAGTCCGGCGGGTCGCCCGATCCAGGCGACGCGCGATCTTCCCGGCTTCTGGCGGGGAAGTTGGGCAGACGTCTGCAAGGACATGAAAGGCCGCTATCCCAAGCACCGCTGGCCGGAACGCCCATGGGAGGAAAAGCCCAGCCTCAAAACCAAGAACGCCTTTTCAAAGGGCGGCAGGTGAATTAAAGGCGCCGCACTATGGCAGCCCGTATCTACCAGCGCCCGAAGAGCGCGATGCAATCAGGCAAGGCGAAGAGCGAGCAATGGGTGCTCGAATTCGAGCAATCCGAAGCGCGCAGGCCCGATCCGTTGATGGGCTGGACCGGCAGCGGCGACACGCAGGCGCAGGTTTCGCTCACCTTCCCGAGCAAGGATGCGGCCAAGGCATATGCCCAGAAATACGGCATTCCCGCGCGCGTCCATGCCACGCCGCCCAAGGGGCTGAAGCTGCAGGCCTACGCCGATAATTTCCGTTGATCGCCGCGTGTTTCGGCAACGCTTGAAATCCTGACGATTCGCCGCCATATGGCCGCCCGGGAGTCGGGTGGACGTTTGCGTTCGCTCACCGGGTCAGGTCCGGAAGGAAGCAGCCCAGGTGAATTGCGGCGGGTCGCTCGGCTCCTTTATATTTTCCCACATCCATTGGCATGACATCGGGCACGCAAGCGCCTACCTAAGCGGGCATGGGTGATTCACCGGATAATTCGGATGCGCCGCCGTGGCAGGGTGAGGAGCAGGACTCCGCTCCGAGTGCTGCCGAGCTTGAGGCGGCAGGCCAGAATTCGATGTTTGGTGACCCGGCGGCTGCAGAAGACACCGCTGCTCCCGCGCCGTCTGCACCTCCACCACCGGTTTCCGCCCCGTCGGAGAGTTCCAGCCAGCCCTATCGCGTCCTCGCACGCAAGTACCGGCCGCAGACATTCTCGCAGCTTATCGGGCAAGAGCCGATGGTGCGGACGCTGGCGAATGCGATTGAGCGCGACCGGCTGGCGCATGCCTTCCTGATGACCGGCGTGCGCGGTGTCGGCAAAACCTCGACCGCACGGCTGATTGCCAAGTCGCTCAATTGCATCGGGCCGGATGGGCAAGGCGGTCCGACAATCGATCCTTGCGGCCAGTGCGAACCGTGCACCGCGATTGCCGAGGGGCGTCATATCGACGTGATCGAAATGGACGCTGCGAGCCATACCGGCGTCGACGATGTGCGCGAAATCATCGAGGCGGTGCGATATGCGGCGGTCTCGGCCCGATTCAAGATCTACATCATCGACGAGGTGCACATGCTCTCGCGCAATGCTTTCAACGCATTGCTCAAGACGCTGGAAGAACCGCCCGCGCATGTGAAATTCCTCTTCGCGACCACCGAAGTCGACAAATTGCCGGTAACGGTGTTGAGCCGCACCCAGCGCTTCGACTTGCGGCGCATCCCTGCCGATCTCTTGCAGAAGCACTTCGGCTGGGTGTGCGAGCAAGAACAGGTCGAAGCCGAAGACGAAGCGCTGGCAATGATCGCCGCCGCTGCCGAAGGGTCCGTCCGCGACGGGCTCTCGATCCTCGACCAAGCCATCGCTCATGCCGACCTCGATGCGGACGGGAAAGTCACCGCCACCCGCGTGCGCGACATGCTGGGGCTGGCCGATAAAGGTGCTCAGCGCCGGATGTTCGGGACTATCCTCGAAGGTGATGCCAAGGCACTGCTCGCCGCTATCGAAGACCAGTATTCGCTCGGTGTCGAGCCGCTCGCGCTTGTGCGATCCCAGATGGAATTGGCTCACCGCATCACCCTCGCGCAATTGGGCGGCTCGCTCCCGGGTGCAGTGAGCGAGGAAGAGCAGGCTGCGCTTACGGCTTGGGGCGAACAGCTGTCGCAGGGTCAGCTGCATCGGCTCTGGCAATTGCTGCTCAAAGCCTACGAGGAAGTGAAGACGGCCCCTGACCCTCTGGTCTCGGCGCAGATGGGGTTGCTGCGCCTCCTGCATGCCTCCGAGTTGCCCGATCCGGGTAAGCTCGTGAAGACGCTGGAAATCTTGACCGCTAATCCGCCGGTACAAAGTCCCGCACCGCCCCCAAGCGATGATCCTGCAGCCACGCCGACCGGAGAGGCGGGCGCAGAAGTGCCTGCACCATCGGATTTCGCGTCCCTCGTCGATCGCGTCGAGCAGGCGGGACACGGATTTGCCGCCAGCATCATGCGCCTGCAATTGCGCGTAATTGAATGCGAAGAGCGGCGACTCGTGTTCAGTCGTGCTTCTTCCTACACCGAGGAGATTGCTCCACAACTGCGTGAGGCTTTGCTGGCCGCCACCGGCCAGCGCTGGCAGCTGGAGGAGCGCGATTGGGTAGATGCGCCGCCCAGCCTGATGGAACAGGCGGAAGCACGGGAAGAGGAAAAGAAAGCGCGGATCGACGGACATCCGCTGGTCGCCGCTACCAAGACTGCGTTTCCCGACGCGGAGATTATACCCGAAGAAGAGACGGGCGCCCCCCGCCCGCAATGGAGCAAGAGCGCATGAAATCGATGGAAGAAATGATCCAGGCGGCGCAGCAGGCCGCCGAGACGATCCAAACCCAGATGAACGAAGCCCAGGCGAAGCTCGACGCCATCGAAGTCGAGGGCGTCGCGGGCGGAGGCTTGGTCAAGGTGCGCTGCACCGCCAAGGGGCGTATCCTGGGCGTGTCGATCGACGACAGCCTCATGAAGCCCGAGGAAAAACAGATGGTCGAGGACCTCGTAGCCGCGGCCTTCAACGACGCCCGTGGCAAGGCCGACCGGGTATCGAACGACGAGATGCAGAAAATTCAGAGCGGGATCGGCCTGCCTCCCGGGTTCAACCTGCCGGGGATGGGCTGAACGACCTCCACCGTCTAAGCCGCTTCGTGTTGCGGCTTGTCGAGGCGATCTTCACTGCCGTGAGTCCGCTCGTCGTAAAGGGCCCACCCTCCGGTTTCGCGTAATAGCGAGCGGTCGCATCTTTGGCATCTCGTCCGGAAATTCAGCCCGTCGTGCCAGACCTTGCGCCGGTTCACTTTGTGCCCGCGAAGCAGGCAGATAGGACGAGCGATCATCACAAACTCCGCTGGTTGAGAGTGGATATTTCTGACGACCCGGACCTTTAATTAGGCGATCACCACTCGGGACGATTGTATGAATACGACAGCTTTGCTGTGCCGGACCTGCGAATGATGTCATCCGGCTTCGCACCGGTTTTCACAATTTGCAGTGAGCCTTACGTTGCAGCAACGGCCTGCCTTTCCCATATCCGGGGAATGATCAGTGCAAGGCCAGATACGGAATACAAATGACACAGCTTTATCCATTGCTGCCGCTGCGCGACATCGTCGTGTTCCCGGGGATGGTGGTTCCCTTGTTCGTGGGCCGCGACAAATCGGTGGCTGCGCTGGAAGCCGCCATGGAAGCGAGCAAAGACATCATGCTGCTCGCGCAGCTTGATCCCGGCTGCGACGATCCGGTTCGCGAAGACCTGTATGATGTCGGCGTAGTTGCGCAGGTGCTGCAATTGCTCAAACTGCCAGATGGCACCGTGAGGGTCCTCGTCGAAGGCCAGACCCGTGCGCGCCTTTCGACCATGCGCGAAGAGGGCGACTTCGTGATTGCCGAGGTCGAGCCGATCACGGCGGATGCGATCTCCGGAAGCGAGATCACGGCCCTGATGCGGTCGGTGATCGATCAGTTCGGCGATTACGCCAAGCTCAACAAACGGCTGGGCGAAGGTGCATCGGACGATCTGCAGGAGATTGAAGATGCGGGCCAACTGGCCGATGCGATCGCAGCCGCCATCAACGTCAAGGTATCCGACAAGCAATCGCTCCTGAGCGAGCCCGACGTGCGCAAGCGCCTGGAAATGGTGCTGTCCTTCATGGAAGGCGAGCTGTCGGTGCTGCAGGTCGAGAAGAAAATTCGAGGTCGCGTCAAGCGGCAGATGGAGAAGACCCAGCGCGAATATTACCTCAACGAGCAGTTGAAGGCGATCCAGAACGAACTGGGTGGCGGCGACGGTGAAGACGGCGACGAACTCGCCGAACTGGCCGAGAAGATCGAAAAGATCAAACTTTCCAAGGAAGCCAGGGCCAAGGCCACCAGCGAGCTCAAAAAGCTGCGGAGCATGCAGCCGATGAGCGCCGAGGCGACGGTCATCCGCAATTACCTCGATGTGCTGCTCGGCCTGCCATGGGGCAAGAAGAGCCGCCTGAAGAAGGACATCGGCAAGGCGCAGGAAGTGCTCGACGCAGATCATTATGCGCTTGAGAAGGTCAAGGACCGGATCGTCGAATATCTGGCGGTGCAGGCGCGGACCAACAAGCTCAAGGGGCCGATCCTGTGCCTCGTGGGCCCTCCAGGCGTCGGCAAGACCTCGCTCGGAAAGTCGATCGCCCGGGCTACAGGCCGCGAATTCGTCCGGCAGTCGCTGGGCGGTGTGCGCGACGAGGCCGAGATCCGCGGTCACCGGCGTACCTACATCGGCTCGCTCCCCGGCAAAATCGTCACGAACCTGAAAAAGGCCGGGGCCAGCAACCCGCTGTTCCTGCTCGACGAGATCGACAAGCTGGGCCAGGATTTCCGGGGCGATCCGGCCTCGGCTCTGCTCGAGGTCCTGGATCCCGAACAAAACAGCAAGTTCCAGGATCACTATCTCGAACTCGATATCGACCTGTCGGACATCATGTTCGTCTGCACGGCCAATTCGCTCAACCTGCCGCAGCCCTTGCTCGACCGGATGGAGATCATCCGTCTGGAAGGCTACACCGAAGACGAGAAGGTCGAGATCGCGACCCGGCACCTGCTGGCGAAGCAGGTCAAGGCGCACGGGTTGAAGGAAGAGGAGTTCGAGCTCACCGAAGACGGGCTGCGCGACCTGATCCGCTATTACACGCGCGAAGCGGGCGTGCGCACACTCGAACGCGAAATCGCCAAGCTGGCGCGCAAGAGCCTGCGCAAGATTCTCGAAAAGGAAATCGAGAGCGTGAGGATCACGCCTGAAAACCTGTCCGACTTCGCCGGCGTGCGCAAGTTCAAGCACGGCATGAGCGAGGAAGAGGCGCAGATCGGCGCCGTGACCGGGCTCGCCTGGACCGAGGTCGGCGGAGAACTGCTGACCATCGAGAGTGTCACCACGCCAGGCAAAGGCGAGATCAAGACGACCGGCAAGCTCGGCGAGGTCATGAACGAATCGGTCGCCGCGGCGTTCAGTTTCGTGAAGGCGAGGGCGCCAGCCTATGGCATCAAGCCTTCGATCTTCCAGCGCAAGAACATCCACATCCACCTGCCCGAGGGGGCCGTGCCGAAGGATGGACCGAGCGCAGGCATCGGCATGGTGACGTCGATCGTTTCGACGCTCTCGGGAATCGCCGTGCGGCCGGATGTCGCGATGACGGGCGAAGTCACGTTGCGCGGTCGTGTGCTAGCGATCGGCGGGCTGAAGGAAAAGCTGCTCGCCGCGCTGCGGGGCGGGATCAAGACGGTTCTCATCCCGGAAGACAACGTCAAAGACTTGGCCGAGATACCCGAAAATGTGAAACAGGGGCTGGAGATCCTGCCGGTCAGTCATGTCGACGAGGTTCTCGAGCAAGCGCTGGTCAGTCCGCCGGAACCCATCGAGTGGACGGAAGCGGACGACCTCGCTAGCCAGCCGGTCAACGAGGTCGGCCAGACCGGCGCTTCACCTACCGCTCATTGACGCAGCCGGGCGGTGTTTGAACGCCTCGGGTTGCACTCTGCGACCAAATGGTCGGTTTTCTCGGATAATCGCCCTAGACAGAACACAGAAAAAAGAGTGTGATGGAAAGTCTTGATGGAGGCGATTCATCAGCTTCAAGACTTCGAAAGAGGGGGTTTTCCTGAAATGAACAAGAACGATCTGATCAGCGCGGTTGCCGATGCCAGCGGCCTTTCCAAGAGTGACGCTTCGGGCGCCGTCGAAGGCGTTTTCGACTCGATTACCAAGGCCCTGTCGAACGGCGATGAAGTGCGTCTGGTCGGGTTCGGCACGTTCTCCGTCGCGCGCCGCAAGGCTTCGACCGGTCGGAACCCGCGTACCGGCGAGCCGATGACGATCAAGGCTTCCAACCAGCCGAAATTCAAGGCCGGCAAGGGTCTGAAAGACGCCGTCAATTAAGCAAGAGCGCGGATAACGGGTCGAGCCTCATCGCCAGGCTCGTGTATAGCAACCCCGCTCACCTCACGGTGGGCGGGGTTCTTCGTATGCGGCCGGGTGTTACCTGCTCAACTGCAGCATGGCCATCGGGGCTGTGCGGGTCTGGGTGTCGATGGACCAGGCGAGCACATTGCCGGTCGGCGTGGCGGTGGGGCCTTCGTCGGTGTTGTTGGCGAGGATCTGCGCGTTGGTGACGATCCGGAACGTGCCTTCGATCGGCGGAATCTTGGGCAGATCCGGTTCGCCCTCGCTGGCCTGTTCCGATCGCGCCGCCATTCCCATCAACTGGGTGAATCCGCCGAGCTCGGCCCCCGGACCACCGGCACCGGCAGAAAAGCCCGGCGCTTCCACGCGCACGATCCCTTCGTCGCGCAGGTGCGCCCGAACGAAGGCGCCTGGCATGGGGAAGCCTTCTATGACGGGAAACAGAAAGTCGTGCGTCAGCATGCCATCGATGGCGAAGCTGACGTCGAAGATGCCGTCGGCGCGATATCGCACCGTGTTCCATCCCGCCTGCCGTTCGAGCTTGCGCGAGAATTCTGCGATCTTTTCAGGGTCGCTGAGATCGACTTCGCCAACCATCATGCGCATCACCTGCCCCTGTTGCGATCGTTCCGTCGCCCGCTGCGGGGCGGCGGCGTCCCATGCTTCGCGCTGCTGTTCGAGCTCGGCTGCCGTACATTCACGCTCCGAGCCATCGTCGGTCGTGCACGGCTCGGCAGAGAATTCCTCTTCGTCCGCCTTTGCGGCCATTTCGGCCATCTTGGTGAGCCCGATTATGGTGATTTCACCGTCGTAGAAATATGCGAAACGGCCATCGTCATTGATGCGCATTTCGGATGTGAACTTGCCCGGCGTCATGAAGCAGCCGGTAAGCAATATAGCGAGCGCGCCGGTCGCCAAAAATCGTCCCAGGTTTCTGATATCTCGCAGCATGTTCCCCCCTTTAAAAATGAATTCAGGTTGCGCGTGTGGCCACGGCATAAAGCGCGATTGCGGCAGCATTGGACACGTTGAGACTTTCGATTGCGTTACTGATCGGCAGCCGGGCGAGGGCGTCGCAATGCGCCTCGATATTGTGCCGCATGCCTTCGCCTTCCGCGCCGAGTACCAGCGCGACCGGCCCGGCCGGCAGGGCTTCCGCGAGTGTTGCCTCGGTGTTGCCTGTAAGACCGATCCGCCAGTAGCCGCGCTCCGCCAGCGTATCGAGCGCGCGGGCGAGGTTCACGACGCGGACCCACGGCACCGTCTCCAGCGCGCCGGATGCGGACTTGGCGACAACGCCGGATTCCGGCGGCGCATGGCGATCCTGCGTCACGATCGCGGCGGCATCGAAGGCGGCGGCGGAGCGTAGGATGGCGCCAACATTGTGCGGGTCGGTGACCTGGTCGAGGATCACCACCGGGCGCCCCTCTTCCAGCACGTCATCGATGTACACATCCTTCAATTGCTCGCATTCGAGCACCAGACCCTGGTGCGGCGCATCGCGTGCGACAAGGCGGGCGAGGTCGGTGACATCGGCATATTCGACCGGGAAGTCGGGCGGCAATTCGCCGTCGAGCGAAGCGACCCCTTCGCGCGTCGCCCACAGCTTGCGATGGACGCGGGCGGGGTTTAGCAAGGCGGCTTCGACCGCGTGCCGACCCCAGAGCCGGACATGCCCCGGCGTCGCCCGGCCACTGCCGCGCCCGCCCTGCATCCGGCCCGCGCGACCGCGCATCGCTCTCTTGCGTTCACCCTTTGCCATACCGTGAAGTCCTGCTTTTCCAATTCTCGCCGCCGCCCTGCCAGCCCCCCCATTGACAGGCAAGCGCCGCTTCGCCAAAGGGGCGCCTCTCGGCAAACGGGAGGCCTTCGAAGGCTTTTCATTTTCCCGCTCAACGTGCGATGTGGACAGGTGGCCGAGTGGTTAAAGGCAGCAGACTGTAAATCTGCCCGCGCAAGCGTACGCTGGTTCGAATCCAGCCCTGTCCACCACCGCAACTCAAGCGATCACCACAACCTTTCCGCCCGTACAGCGCGCGCAGGAACCAGCGTTCGTGACGCAGTCACGACTAGCTGGTACGGAGTCGGAGCGAAGCGGAGACGGCCAGAGCGGAGCGGCGGCCAATCCAGCCCTAGGCGCTACGTCGGCACAAATCGCCAGCAGGCACGGCCCAGCTGCTCTCCATCGACCTCAGCCTGACCCGGCCCATAGTTGAACCAAAAGACGCCGCGCCCGGTCGTCACCTTGCGTAGTCCCCGCGAGAGCGAGATTGCCTCCAAACCTGAATCCTCGGCACCGCGGCCGACGATCTGGCGCAAAAGCGACCCCGTCAGCCATCCCGCCGCATAGCGAAAGCGGCCGCTTCGCCAGCAGGCCGCCACGCCATCGTCGCTCACCAGTTCCGCTTCCGCGTCGACCTCGGCATGATCGAGCCAACGCGTTAATTCCCATCCGTCACCGCGATGCACCAGTCCGGGGCGCAAGCTCTCGCTTCGCACAACTCTAAGCGGGATCACTTCGCGCAAAGCGCCCGGTGCCAGCGCATCGGGTATCGTCAGCTCGGCGGTCTTGCTCCCCGACCGCGGCCCGATCACGACTTGCGCCCCCGAACCTCGAAGGGCAGCAATCGACGCTTCGGGCACGTGAGGCAGGCATGGGACGACCACGAGGGCGTAGCCTTCCAGCGATGCGCCCGGCGGCACGAAATCGACGTTGAGCCCAAGCTCACGCAGCGCCGAATAACAGTCGAATGCGGCCCACAGTGCCGAGAGTCCTTCGCCTTGCGGCTGGATTTGGGTGATCCATTCGGCATCGTAGGCGAAGACAATAGCGGCCTGTCTGACCGGCTTGCCGATGTCGCCCAGCGCCGCGAGGGCCTCGGCAGACTGCCCTGCCTCGGCGAGCGCCGGACCCGGTTCGCCGTCCGGGCGCAGCAGCCCGGCATGCATTTGCTCCTGCGCGAAAGGCGCCTGCCGCCAGCGGAAATAGCACAGCATCTCCGCCCCATGCGCCGCCGCTTCCACGGTCCACAGATGCACCATCCCATCAAGCGGAGCAGGGTTATAGCGCGCCCAGTTGACCGGCCCCGGTTGCTGTTCGAGCACGCTCCACCGACCGTCCTTCGCACAGCCGCGGTAAAGATCGTGATGGAAGGCGGCGATGTCGGGGTGGCCGGTGCGCGCGTATTCGATCTTGTCGCTGTCGGAGAAGCGAAACATCTCCAGGAAGCCGAGCGGGTAGCTGTCCCAGCCGAGCACATCCAGCTGCTCACCGAGCGCGAAATGGTCGTAACCGGTGTAGAAGCCCATCGCATTGTGCGTGATGTCGCGGCCCGGCGAACGGCCGCGCAGGATGTCGACCTGCGCCTGGTTGAAGCGCAACACCTGGTCCGACGAGAACCGGCGGAAGGCGAGCCAGTGCGAGGGGTTGGCTTCGGTGACCGTAAGATTGGGCAGCTCGATTGCGTCGAAGCTGCGATATTCCATGCTCCAGAAGACATTGCCCCATGCCTCGTTGAGCGCTTGGATCGAACCGTAGCGCTCGGCGAGCCACACTCTGAAGGCTTCGCGCGCAGCGGGCGAAAAGCTCTGTACCGTATCGTGGCAGCCGTATTCATTGTCGGTTTGCCAGCTGACCACGGCGGGATGCTGGCCATAGCGTTCTGCGACAGCGCGGGTGATGCGCTTGGCCTCCTCGCGATAGCCGTCGTGCGAAAAGCAGTAGTGCCGACGCGAGCCGAAACCGCGCGGGCGCCCCTGTCGGTCCAGCGCCACCATGTCGGGCATGGCATCGACCAGCCATTTGGGCGGTGTCGCAGTCGGTGTGCCGAGGATGATTTCAAGACCTTCGCTCGCCAGCACATCGATCGCACGGTCGAGCCAGTCCCACTCGAACCGCCCCGGCTCCGGCTCGATCCGGCTCCACGCGAACTCGCCGATGCGGACGCACTTGAGGCCCGTCTCGCGCATCATCCTTGCGTCGGTCGGCCAGCGCTCCTCGGGCCAATGTTCGGGGTAGTAACAAACGCCGAGCTTCATCGCGGGCACCCTCTCCAGTTCGCTCGCGATGGCAGCAAGCGCAGAGGCTCGCAAGAGCGCTTGTCTTTTCGCCGTGCCACCCCCACAGGCGGGGCGTGAGCACGCACAAGACCTATGCGATTATCGGCTGCGGCATGATGGGCCGCGAGCATATGCGTAATATCGCGCTGGTCGATGATGCGGAGCTGGTGGCGATTGCCGATCCCGATGCCGGATCGCGCGACCTGGCGGCCAAACAGGCGGCAGAGCTGGGCCAATCGCCGGTTATCCTCGCCACGACCGACGAGCTGTTCGCGGCCACTTCGCCCGATGCGGTCATCGTCGCGTCGCCCAATTTCACGCATTTCGACGTGGTGCAGCCGATCATGGAGCGGGGCTGCGCGATCCTGCTGGAAAAGCCCATGTGTACGACCGTGGAGGATGCGCGCGCATTGGAGCGGCTGGTGGAGCAATACGAACCGCTGTTCTGGGTCGGGCTGGAATATCGCTACATGCCGCCGGTGACACGCTTCATCGAGCGGGTGCAGGCGGGCGAGGCGGGCCCGGTCAAGATGCTGACCATTCGCGAGCATCGCTTTCCCTTCCTTCCCAAGGTCGGCGACTGGAACCGGTTCAACTGCAACACGGGCGGGACGCTGGTCGAGAAGTGCTGCCATTTTTTCGACCTGATGCGGCATATACTGCAGGACGAGCCGGTGCGGATCTTCGCCAGCGGCGCGCAGGATGTGAACCATCTCGACGAGAGCTATGCGGGCGAGACGCCCGACATCATCGACAACGCCTATGTGCTGGTCGATTTCGCGGGCGGCGCGCGGGCGGTGCTCGATCTGTGTATGTTCGCGGAAGGCTCCCAAGAACAGGAAGACATCTATGTCGCCGGACCTGTCGGCAAGCTCGAAGTGCAATTGCCCGGCGGCAAGGTGATCTGGTCCCCGCGTGACCGAAGCGGGCCCTTCGTTGAGCAGGTCGATGTCACGCCCGAAGCGTTGGCGGCGGGCGACCATCACGGTGCGACCTATTACCAACTGCTCAAATTCCATGCCGCTTTGGCGGGGAGCACCGCGCCCCGGATCACCGCAACCGACGGTGTGCGCTCGGTAGAGATGGGGGCAGCGGCACAGCAAAGCATCGCGACGGGCCAGCCTGTCGCACTCGATTTCTCGAAGGGAGCAGCAGCGTGATCGAGACGATACCGCAAGTGGGGTTCGGCCTCTGGAAAGTGCCGGGCGAAGATTGCGAAAGGGTCGTGCTCGAGGCTATCCGCGCGGGCTATCGCCATTTCGATTGCGCTGCCGACTACGGCAATGAACAGGCCGTCGGCGCAGCTTTTGCCAAGGCGTTCGCTGACGGGCTGGTGCGGCGCGAAGACCTGTGGATCACCAGCAAGCTCTGGAACACGTTCCATGCCCCCGAGCATGTCGAGTTGGCCTGCCGCAAGTCGCTGTCGGACCTGCAGTGCGACTATCTCGACCTCTACCTGGTGCATTTCCCGATCGCGCTCGCTTTCGTGCCGATCGAAACGCGCTATCCGCCCGAATGGCTGCACGATCCCGATGCTGCCGAGCCGCGGATGAAGCCGGCCAGGGTGCCGCTGCATAGGACGTGGGCGGCGATGGAGGACCTGCGGCATGCCGGGCTGACGCGGCAGATCGGTGTCTGCAACTACAACACGGGCTTGCTGCACGACCTGATGCGCTATGCCGAGATCGCGCCGTCGGTGCTGCAGATCGAAGCGCATCCCTATCTGACGCAGGAAAAGCTGGTGCGGTTGGCCGGTGACTACGGGCTGCATGTGACCGCTTTCTCGCCGCTTGGCGCGTTGTCCTATGTCGAGCTGGACATGGCCGGGGCAGGCGACAGCGTGCTGACCGAGCCGGTCGTGACAGCGGCGGCGCAGGCGCATGGCAAGACACCGGCCCAAGTGGTTTTGCGCTGGGCTATCCAGCGCGGCACGTCGATCATTCCCAAGACCACCAAGCCAGAACGCATGCGCGAAAATCTCGCCATCGAGGACTTTGCGCTGAGCGAGGAGGAGATGGCGGCGATCAGCGCGCTCGACGCCGATCGCCGGTTCAACGATCCCGGCGTTTTCACCGAGGCCGCCTTCAACACTTTCCATCCGATTTACGATTGAGGCCGCGATGAGCAGCGAGGCGAACGAATTTCCGGGCATCATCGAAGGGCAGGGCGATCTGGCCGGCTTCCTGAGCGCCAACAAGGCCGCTGTGGATGAGGCGTTGGACTTTGCCGGGGCGCTGCTGTTTCGCGGGTTCGACGTGCCCGATCCGCAGGCGTTCGATGCGGTAGTCGAAAGCTACGGTGAGGAAGGCTTCACTTACGAAGACTCATTGTCCAACGCGGTGCGGACAAATGTGACTCCGCGCGTATTCACCGCCAACGAAGCGCCGCCGGAGACGGAGATCTTCCTGCATCACGAAATGGCACAGACGCCGCTCTATCCGAGCAAGCTGTTCTTCTATTGCGAAATCGCCGCCGGGGAGGGCGGGGCGACGCCGCTGTGTCGCTCGGACTGGGTGCTGGAGCGGCTTGAGCAGCGAGACGAAACGCTGGTCGAACGCTTCGCCGAGCAGGGCGTGCGCTATACCAATGTGATGCCGAGTGCAGACGATGCCGGGTCTGGACAGGGCCGCAGTTGGGGAAGCACCTTGAGTGCCGCAACGCGCGAGGATGCGGAGCGGCGTCTGGCGGAGCTGGGCTATGATTGGGAGTGGCAGGACGACGATGCGCTACGTGCGACGACACCGGTCCTGCCAGCAATACGCACGTTGCCGGATGGACGGCGGACGTTCTTCAATCAGCTGATCGCCGCCTTTCGGGGCTGGGCGGACCGCCGCAACGACCCGTCCAAGAGCGTCACTTTTGGCGATGGCACACCGATCACCGGCGAGCAGATGGCAGAGGCAATCGCGCTAGCCGACGAACTGACCTACGACCTCGCGTGGCAACAGGGCGACGTGGCGCTCGTCGACAATTTCCTCGTCATGCACGGCCGCCGACCATTCAGAGGCAAGCGCCGGGTTTTGGCGAGCCTGATCAGCTAGCCCGCGCGCGGCTGGACGCCCAGAGCCACATCGCCAGATTGCCGAGCGCTAGGGCGCCGAGCAGTCCGGGCAGAAGCGCGCCTGGTCCGGTGGCGCTGGCGAAACCGATCGGAGAGAACAGAATGTAGAGCGCGACCACGCAGGAAAAGAGCGTGATCGCAAGCGGCTTGGCAAATCGCCACGGGGTCATATCGACCTCGGCGCGGGGCGTGAAGCTCCAGCTCTGTTCGCGCGGCCGCCACCAGCCGATCCCCAGCATGATCGCGATCTCGGCAATGAACAGCAGCGCGTACTGATGCAGGAAATGGAGCGTGACGACATCGTCCAAGACGAAGCGCAGCAGGCCATAGACGACGACGTGAAAGACAATTGCGACCTTGGCCCCGAGCGCAGGCACGCGCCGCGTAAAAAGGCCAATGATCACAATGGCTACGGTGGGGATATTGTAAAAGCCTGTGAAGACACGAATGACCTGCCACAGTCCCTCGGCCGCGAAATAGAGCAGGGGCGCAACCGCGAAAGAGAACAGCGCGATGACCACGCTCGCGATCTTGGCGACGCGGATCAGTTCTCCATCGCTCGGCGTGGTCTTGCAGGCTGGGGCATACACGTCGAGGCTGAACAAGGTTGCGGCGCTGTTGAGCAGTGAATTGAAGCTGCTGAATACCGCGCCAAGCAGCACGGCTAGGAAGAAGCCCGATAGCCACAGCGGCAGCACATCCTGGATCAGCCGCGGATAGGCCTGGTCGATGGTTGCGAGGCCCGGACCGTAGAGGTGAAAGGCGATGACCCCGGGGATCATCATCAGAAACGGGACCAGCACTTTGAAAAAGCCCGAGAACAGCACGCCTTTCTGCCCTTCCGCGAGAGACTGCGCGCCGAGTGTGCGCTGGATCACGTACTGGTTGGTGCACCAGTAGAACAGATTGGCGAAGATCATGCCGGTGAAGATCGTGCCGAAAGGGGTGGGGCTGTCGGCACCGCCGATCGCGTCGAGCTTTTCCGGATGGTCGCTGACGAGGCGGTCGAAGCCGTCGCCGAAGGAGCCATCGCCCAGGGCCATAAGGCCAAGCACCGGAACAAGGATGCCGATGGCGAGCAGGCCAATCCCGTTGAGGGTGTCCGACACCGCAACCGCTTTCAGGCCGCCGAACACTGCGTAGATCGCGCCGGTCACGCCGATGACGATCACCGTCACGACCAGCGCCGGAAAATAGGCGAGCCCGGTCAGCGTCGGGACGGCAAACAGCTGCATCACCGCGATCGAGCCGGAATAAAGCACACTCGGAATCGTAACGAGGCCGTAGCCGAGCATAAACAGCACCACCGACATACGCCTGACTGTCGGGTCGAAGCGATCGTTGAGGAATTCCGGGAGGGTGGTGAAGGCCCCGGCCAGGTATCTGGGCAAAAACAGGAAAGCCATAGCGATCGTGGCGACTGCGGCGGTCACTTCCCACGCCATGCTGGACAGGTCGTATCCGTAGGCCGAGCCATTGAGCCCGATCAGCTGTTCCGCGCTGAGGTTCGTGAGCAGCAGCGAACCAGCAATGAATGTCGCTCCAAGGCCCCTGCCGGCGAGGAAATAGCCTTCCCTGCTGTCGACACTGCCGCGGGTCTTGAGCCAGCTGATCCACGCCACCAGTCCCATGAAAAGGGCGCAGGTGACCAGCGTAAAGAGGATCGATCCCGCGCCCATACGCAATGTTACTGCGCGAAGTGTCGCAATCGTGCAAGGATGCCGCCGAATTTGATGCGTTTTTGCAACGCAATGCTGCAATGCTGACAAAATCGGCACGAGAACGGTTGAGTCGCGCGATTCCCAAGTGTCATAGGACTGCCACACAAGACCCGGCCGACCGGGCTGGAAAGCATAACGTGCAAACGAATGCACCTGTATCGAGAGAGGACCCCCTGATGAAGCATACCCTATTCGCGACGACTGCCCTTGCCGTCTGTGCGGCTTTTGCCGCGCCCGCAGCGGCGCAGGACGTCGGCGATCCGGTGGTGACGGGCGATCCGCCGCCCGACGACGACATCATCGTCGTGACGGCGACCCGCCGCGCCGAGGACGTCCAGGACATCCCGCTCGCAGTGACCGCCGTCAGCCCGGCCCAGCTCGAGCGGCAGGGCGTAGTCAACGTGCAGGACATCACCTCCGTCTCGCCCAGCTTCTCGACCTCGAACGCGCAGCTCGCCTCAGGCTCGGTCGTGCTTCGTATCCGCGGCGTCGGCACCACTTCCAACAATATCGGCTTCGAAAGCGCGGTCGGCATCTTCATCGATGGCGCCTACCAGTCGCGTCCGGGTGTCGCGCTGAGCGAGTTCGTCGACGTCGAGCGCGTCGAAGTCCTGCGCGGGCCGCAGGGCACGCTGTTCGGCCGGAATACCTCGGCCGGTGCTCTCAACATCACCAATCGTCGCCCCGATCTCAGCGAGTTCGGCGGCTTCGCCAATGCCACTTACGGCAATCGCGACCTCATCAGCGTGCAAGGCGCGGTCAACGTACCGGTGTGCAGGACACGCTCGCTTTCCGCCTCACGGGCGCCTATCGCGAGCGCGACGGCTACTACACGCTGGTCAACGGCGCCGGTCAGGAGATCGGCGAATCCAATGCGCAGGATCAGTTCCTCGTGCGCGGCCAGGTCGGCTGGGAAACCGAAAGTGGCATCTCTGGCCGCATCATCGCCGATTACAGCGAAAGCAACGCGCCGTTCGGCGCCGCGCTCGAAGTGCTGCGATCCCCGCTTGAACCGCTTGGCGCTTTCGCGGCTGTCGGTCTTGGCGCGCGTGGCGGCATGGCGGCACCAGACGTTGCCACATTCCCGGGCGATAGCACCGGGCTGGACAACGCCGTCGACAACCGGATCGCGACGGTCAATTTCGAGCCGATCACCCAGGTCGAAAACTGGGGCATCACCGGCGAAATCGAAATCCCGCTCGGGAGTGCAGCAGACCTGATCTACATCGGGTCCTATCGTGAATTCGATTCCTTCGAGGCTTACGATTCCGATTTCTCCGGCCTCGACGTGTTCAATGTGACCGGTAACACGACCGCCATCGAGACCATGACTCACGAGCTGCGCATTCAGGGCGATGCCTGGGGTGGCCGTTTGAGCTGGTTGATCGGTGGTTATTATTCCGATGAAGATATCACTCAGGCGGCGTCGTTCCAGCTCGGCACGCAGTATGACAACTTGGTTGGCGCACTGTTCGGCGGAGCTGCCGGTCCGGCACCGCTGCAATTGTTCTCCGGCGGCGTAAATCCTGCCGGCACGACCAATACCAACCTGTATTCGCAGAGCAGCACCAGCTGGTCGGTATTCACGCACAACACGCTGGAGCTGGCGCCAGGCCTCGACTTCACGCTCGGTCTGCGCTGGTCGGATGAGAGCAAAGACGGTGCTTTCGCCCAGGGCAACAACAACAACCAGATCTGTCCGGCAATCCTCGCCTCGATCGGAGCAGGTAGGGTTCCAGGACCGCTCGTCACGCCGGTCTTCGGTACCGGGTGCTTCGCCTTCACGGCACCGGCCGACCTGCCGGCGGCTGCGGTGTTCCCGCTGCCGCGGACCTTTGCGGACACTTTCGAAGACGATGAGCTGATTTACACCGTCAAGCTGGCTTACGAGTTTGCAGCGCCGATCAATGTCTATGCGAGCTTCACGCATGGCTACAAGTCGGGCGGCTTCAACCTCGATTCGACCGCAGCTGCCGGCGGTGCCGATCCGCGCTTCCTGTCGGAAGAGGTCGATGCCTACGAAATCGGCATGAAGGCGCGTCTGCTCGACCGGGCGGTCACGCTCAATGTCGCGGCCTTCCGCGAGGAGTTCAGCAACTTCCAGGTGCTCGAATTCACCGGCGCGCAGTTTACCACTTTCAATGTGCCGAAGGCCAACACGCAGGGTCTGGAAATCGAATCGACCATCCGGCCGAGCGACGAACTGACCTTCAATCTCGGCCTTACCTACACCGATGCCAGCTACCCGAACGATTGCAATGGGACGCAGACCGCACCGAACGTGCTGGCGCTGTGCGGCAATTCGCTGACCAACGCCCCCGAATTCGTCGGCATCGTAGGTGCGCTCTACGAGCGGGAAGTGGGCAATTCGCTGCGCTTCTTCCTGACCGGCCAGGTGCGGATGGAGAGCGACCGCCGCACGTCGACGCAGGCGGTCGATCCGGCAAACCTCGCCGCGCGGATCCCGGTTCCGTTCGACCAGCAGGACGGCAATATCAAGGTCAACCTGCGGGCCGGCCTCGGCGATATCGACAAGGCGTGGACGGTCGAGGCTTTCGTCAACAACCTGACGAACGAGATCACCCGCGGCGTCACCTTCAACACGGTGCTGCGTTCGGGTTCGCGCTCGGCCTTCATCCAGGAGCCGCGCAGCTACGGTATCACCGTCCGCGGCGAATTCTGATCTGAATTTCCGATCAACGGCAACGGCCGCTCGCTCCTTCGGGATCGGGCGGCCGTTTCCTTTTGTGCAAGCAAACCGCTTGCCCGGTGCATCCCGGACAATTAGTCAGGCGCGCATGAACACAATAGCCAGTGAAAACACCGGTCGCCCCGTCATTTCCTCAACCGGGCTTTTCACCCCAGAGGAATCGATTTCCAACGAAGAACTGGTCGAAGCCTTCAACGCTTTCGTCGACCGCCATAATGCGGAACATGCCGATGCGATTGCGGCGGGCGAGGCGGAAGAATTGCAGCATAGCTCCGTCGAATTCATCGAGAAGGCGAGCGGGATCAAGTCGCGTCACGTGATGAACAAGGCGCCGATCATCGATCCGGCCATCATGGAGCCGCGCCACCGCGAGCGCAGCAATGACGAACTGTCGCTGATGGCGGAAATCGGCGTTGCCGCATCCAGGCAGGCGCTGGAGCGGGCGGGGCGCGACGTGGCCGATGTCGATGCCGTGCTGTGCGCCGCTTCGAACATGGAGCGGCCCTATCCGGCGATGGCGGTCGAAATCCAGCAGGCGCTCGGGATCGACGGGTTCGGCTTCGATATGAATGTCGCCTGCTCGTCGGCGACTTTCGGTATCCAGACCGCGGCGGACTATGTCCGCGCAGGCAACGCCAAGAGCGTGCTGGTGGTGAGTCCCGAGATCACGTCGGGCCATCTCAACTGGCGCGACCGCGACAGTCACTTCATCTTCGGCGATGTCGCAACCGCCGTGCTGGTAGAGGATGCGAGCATCGCGCCGGCCGAGCATTGGGACATCCTCGGTACGAAGCTCAAGACGGTGTTCTCCAACAACATCCGCAACAATTTCGGCTTCCTCAACCGCGCCTGTCCTGAAAGCCAGGGCAGCCCAGACAAGCTGTTCGTCCAGGAAGGACGAAAGGTCTTCAAGGAAGTCGTGCCGATGGTTGCACACATGATCGTCGAGGAAGCGGAGCGGCTCGGCATCGATCCCAAGGCTCTGCGCCGGATGTGGCTGCACCAGGCCAATGCCGGGATGAACCGGCTGATCGCGCACAAAGTGCTGGGGCACGAGGCGGAAGAGGACGAGAGCCCGACGGTTCTCGATACCTATGGCAACACGTCGAGCGCGGGCTCGATCATCGCCTTCCACCAGCACTCGGGCGACCTCGCTCCGGGCGATACCGGGCTGATCTGCAGCTTCGGCGCGGGCTATTCCGCCGGGACGGTTTTCGTTCGCAAGGCGGCCTGATGCCCTGCGCCGACAAGTTGTTTTCCTTGTCGCCCCCGTTTCCAGCACCTAGGTGAGGCCCCATGGCAAATGATTTGCTCGACAATAAGGGTCGCGGCGAGGCCGGCTGGAGCTGGCCCGCCATCCATCCCGAGGGGCGCAAATACGGGCTGGTGGTGGCAGCCGCTTCGCTTGTCACCGCCTTCCTTGCATGGGAGACGATCGCCTGGCCGCTGGCCTTCCTCGCGCTGGGCGTGCTCGCTTTCTTTCGCGATCCCGAGCGCATCGTCCCGCATGACGAAAAAGCCATCGTGTCGCCTGCCGACGGCATGGTGTCTCTGATCAGCGAAGTGGAACCTCCGCCCGAACTGGCGATGGCCGATGCTGCCGGCAATCCGGGCCTCGGCGATGCGCCGTTGACCCGCATCTCGATTTTCATGAGCGTGTTCGATGTCCACATCAACCGCACCCCCATCGCCGGGCAGGTCAGCCGCCTGATTTACGTTCCGGGCAAGTTCCTCAACGCCGATCTCGACAAGGCCAGCGAAGAGAACGAGCGGCAGCACCTGCTGGTTTCGCGCCCCGACGGTTTGCAGATCGGCTTCACTCAGATTGCCGGTCTCGTCGCGCGCCGGATCGTGCCCTTCGTCAAGCAGGGCGACATTGTGGCCGTGGGCCAGCGCATCGGCCTGATTCGCTTCGGCAGTCGCGTCGATGTCTATCTGCCGGCCGGCACGGCGCCGGCGGTCATCAAGGGACAGAAGGTCGTCGCCGGGGAAACGGTGCTGGCGCGTGTCGGTGAGAACAGGCTTTTGGAAGGTAGTGCACAATGAGCGGCGAACGCGAACGGCTCGGGCCCCAGGCCGCCGAAGACGATCCGCCCGTGCTCGGCACCGCGAAGGGGCTGACCCTGCGGGCGGTCGTACCCAACGCCATAACGGTGGCCGCGCTTTGTGCCGGCCTCACGGGAATCCGCTTCGGCATAGCCGAGCAATGGACACTGGCGATCGCGGCGATCGTGATCGCGGGCGTGCTCGACGGCATGGACGGGCGTATTGCCCGCCTGCTGAAGGGCCAGACGCGGTTCGGCGCGGAGCTCGACAGCCTCGCGGATTCGCTCTCCTTCGGCATGGCGCCGGCGATCGTGCTTTATCTGTGGTCGCTGCAGGACCTGCCGCGCCTGGGCTGGTTCGCCGCGCTCGCTTTCGCAATCGCCTGCGCCTTGCGGCTGGCGCGCTTCAATGCGCAGATCGATGTCGATGAACAACCGCACAAGTCGGCGGGCTTCCTGACCGGAATTCCCGCACCTGCCGGGGCAGGGATCGCTTTCCTGCCGGTCTACCTGTGGTTCATCACCGACAACGACATTTTCCGCGAACCACTGGTGGTAGCACCGTGGATGGCGCTGATCGCGGTGCTGATGATTTCGAATATCGCGACGTTGAGCTGGACATCGATCCGCCCGCGACGCTCGATCAGGCTCGAATTCATCTTCTTCGTGGGGTTGCTATTCGCCGCGCTGTTGCTGGAGCCGTGGTGGACCCTTGCCGCCATCAGCATCGGTTACCTGGCGCTCATGCCCTATGCGTTAATCCGCTATGGCAGGATCAAGCGGCAGCGCGCAGCGGACCGAGCCCGCTGACGGCAGCGGTTGCCCGAATGTTGGACGGCACGAATTGCACGATGGTGGCGCTCCGCGTGGGGTAGTCGCCCCCGATGCCGAAGCCGGTCAGCGCGCGATAGGCATTGCGCCCCCGGACGGCAGTGTCGAGCAGCACCAGCGCGCTCGCCAGCGCGGCCAGTACGAACAAAATGGCGAAGATTGCAGTCAGCATGTCCAGTCTCTCAGTCGATGTCCGCAAACCTGTGTGAAGGCTGTGGATATGTAGTGGAAACACGGGCGGAGTCGCTTTGTTCCCGACCCGTTCCTTGTTCCGCAAATGTTCCGCGACGTCAAGACGCCATTTTCTCTTTTTGTTCTCACGTCTTCAAATTAGGGCTGGATTTCTCCCCGCGCGCCCCTTAAGTGCGCGCGCATCCATCGGTCCTGACTCGATTTCGGGCGGCGATCGGCGGAAATCCACATGGAGAGCACACATACCGGTGCCGCAGCGGGCGATCCGCTTGGGTTCCAGCTCTTCAGAGGCTTAACCGGAAAGGAATTATCTATGGCGGCTCCTACCGTTACCATGCAGCAATTGATCGAAGCCGGATCTCATTTCGGCCATCAGACCCACCGCTGGAACCCGCGGATGAAGCCGTATATCTTCGGCGCCCGCAACGGTGTTCACATCATCGATCTGTCGCAGACCGTGCCACTGATGGCGCGCGCGCTCGATTTCGTGCACGCCACCGCCAATGCCGGCGGCAAGGTGCTGTTCGTGGGCACCAAGCGCCAGGCGCAGGAGCCGATCGCCGAGGCAGCGCGTTCGAGCGGTCAGCACTTCGTCAACCACCGCTGGCTTGGCGGCATGCTGACCAACTGGCAGACGATTTCGAAATCCATCAAGGAACTCAAGAGCCTCGAGGAACAGCTTTCGGGTGAAACCCATGGCCTGACCAAGAAGGAAGTCCTGAACCTTACCCGCAAGCGCGACAAGCTCGAGCTCTCGCTCGGCGGCATCCGCGACATGGGCGGCGTGCCCGACGTGATGGTCGTGATCGACGCCAACAAGGAAGACCTCGCGATCAAGGAAGCCAATGTGCTCGGCATCCCCGTCGTCGGCATCCTCGACACCAATGTCGATCCGAGCGGCATCGCTTTCCCCGTCCCGGGCAATGACGATGCGGCGCGCGCCGTGCGTCTGTATTGCGATGCCTTCGCGCAGGCTGCCTCCAAGAACGGCGGCGGCGCTAATGTCGGCGAGATGGAAAATCCGCCGGTCGAAGCGACTGCCGACGCGTAAGCCGTAACGGCTGCGCCACAATCCAATTCTAGTTGCCCGGCGCGCTCTCGATCCGAGCGGGCCGGGCGCAGGACCGTAAATCTCTACCCAAGGAAAATATCATGGCTGGTTTCACTGCCGCTGATGTGAAGAAACTGCGCGAAATGTCCGGCGCGGGCATGATGGACGCCAAGAAGGCGCTCGAAGAAACCGGTGGCGACCTCGAAGCTGCCGTCGACGCGCTGCGCGCCAAGGGCCTCGCCGCCGTCCAGAAGAAATCTTCCCGCACCGCTGCCGAAGGCCTCGTCGGCGTCGCTGTGGAAGGCACCAAGGGCGTGGCCGTCGAAGTGAATTCTGAAACGGACTTCGTTGCCAAGAACGACCAGTTCCAGGATTTCGTGCGCAAGACCACTGCCGTCGCGCTCACCATCGATGGCGACGATGTCGAAGCGCTTAAGGCTGCCGACTATCCCGATGGCGGCACCGTCACCGACAAGCTGACCAACAATGTCGCGACGATCGGCGAGAACCAGCAGGTCCGCCGCATGAAGACCGTTACGGTGTCGCAGGGCGTGGTCGTGCCTTACGTGCACAACGCCGTCGCGCCGAACCTCGGCAAGATCGGCGTGCTCGTCGCGCTCGAGTCGGACGCTTCGGCCGATGTGCTCGAGCCGCTCGGCAAGCAGCTCGCCATGCACATTGCCGCCGCTTTCCCGCAGGCTCTCGACGCGGACGGCCTCGACGCCGACCTGATCGAGCGCGAGCGCAAGATCGCTGCCGAGAAGGCTGCCGAAAGCGGCAAGCCGGAAAACGTGCAGGAAAAGATGGTCGAAGGCGCGATCAAGAAGTTCGCCAAGGAGAACGCTCTCCTCAGCCAGGTCTTCGTGATGGACAACAAGACCGCCATCGCGGACGTGGTTCTTGCCGCTGGCAAGGACGCCGGCACCACGATCACGCTGAAGGACTATGTCCGCTTCCAGCTCGGCGAAGGCATCGAGAAGGAAGAAAGCGACTTCGCCGCGGAAGTGGCTGCTGCCGTCAAGGGCTGATCGCCTCTCGAAGATTACACTTGGTTTACACCAAAACGAGCGGCCGCCGGACAACAGTTCGGCGGCCGTTTTCGTGTGGTCCGCTTCGGGAAAGACGCGTTGGTTCGATCAAACGCATTCGGCGGTGCGCTGCGCCATAGGGGCGCGCATGGATTCGCGGGAACGACGATGTGAAAGAGCCCGTCCTGAGCCTGACGAAGGATCGATGCGAAGCTAGCAAATCGGCAGGCATGTAGGAAAATGGTTTCTCATCGTGGCGGTGGGATAGAAGATGACTTGGCGCGGCAGCTTGCGGCCTTAATTACGGTCATTCTCGATATTGGAAACCACACCAAAAACCCTCTAGTAGCTCACTATCTTGATTTTGAAGACGAGGTCATATTCAGGCCGCGTCCCGCGTGACCAGTCGTCTTTCTCCAGCGAAATCGTGTGGGTGGTGCTCGCTATTTCAAAATCTTCCAGCGCCTCAATCTTTCGCTCGATTCGCTTGGTGGGTGCAGATTGGCTTGCTTTAAGCAGGAGATAGAGCGCCGCCTGCGCGAACAGTGCGCGAGCTTCACCATCATCGTCGGGCGCATTAACGTTCAATTTGAGCCTGAGTTGCTTAGCGCAATTGGCTTCGCCCTCAATGTAATAGGCGACATTGTTCCGAGGAAATCCGCTGCCAATGGGCTTGAGTTCTGTTTCTGCGAACCAATTCCCTTCATACCGTTGATGATAATCGCGCGTTTCGAGCTCGAAGGTACGCATGAAATCCTTTGCTGACCACGGCGACCAGCCATCTTTCGGCTCGACTTCAGGCGGCGACTTCTCGCGCTTCAGAACGGCTTCCACATCCTCGAAGAGTTTGCGGGCCGCTTCTTTCGTTTCAGGGCGCTCGCGCTGCACAACCCTATGCCAACGTTCGAGATAGTCGAGATTGGTACGGCACCTGATGCCCGCTTGCCGCTTTGAATACTTGAGGAGCTTCTTATCCATCCAGAGCGACAGGCTGGCGAAAATTCTCTCATAAGCCATGTATACACCAAGGCCGAACAGAAACGGTAGAAACAGCAGTGAGAGAAGGATCGGAATTATGAAGGCACGAAGCGTATCGAGTCCATTGATTTCCCCGTACCCGGCCCATGTCTGCCAAAGGCTGAGCGAGAGATAAGACAAACCCACGATCGCGAGGATTGCGCCGAGCAGCTTTTCTACTGCCGCATGCTCTTCCTTCATCTTCGCCAACTCGTGCATTAGCGTGAGTAGGGTCACAACCGGAAGCGCGATCAACTCGACTACAAGCGAGAAACTGTGCAATTCAATGAAGAAGATGAGCACTGCCGTGACGTTAAAGACATCCCGAATGATCTTGCCCATGAACCGCTTGTCTGACGCCATCTTGTGCGCCTCGAACATCGTTACCAGCCCAAATGTGATTGCCCATGTTAGGGTCATGTAAATGAAATCGGTGGTCCAGATGTCGCGCCAATAAAGCAACCAAATCGTGCCCATGATGTAGAGCGCCGCCACAGCGACCACCCGGAGGATGACTGGTTGGCAAAAGGCCTTGATGACGGCGCCTAGCGATTGCCTAACCTTCGGCGTCGCCAGCATCCAGATCAGGAAGAGCCCGATCCAGATAAGTGTAGCAATCTCGCGATTACTCAATTGCTTGAGAAGCTCTGCCATCGGAAGGATATTGAGTGCCTAGCTACATTTGGCAAACATCGGAATCGCAGAAACAGCATATTTGTTGTCCTACGGTCTGCTCTGCTTGATGCGCCAGCGAAAGCCGTCAGTCAGCTCTCCACCCCATTCCTAAACTTCGCACTTTGCCCTCATGCTGACGGGAGCCAGTCTGGATGCCATCGCCGCTCATCGCGCCTCCGCTCGCAGCGTCACCAACCAGATATCTGGCCGGGTGAACAGCCGCATCGGGATCAGGATCGTGCCAAGCCCCGCGCCCGTAATGACCGCCTTCGCCTATATCGACGACCCAGGCCTGGTCGCCGGCGACAATGACCTGGCACGGCCCGGCGCGATCGGGATTGGGGAGGGGCGAACCCGTGCCGCACAGTACCAGGTGCAGCCCATCGTCGAAGGTCAGGCCGTTGCCGGCAACGCGCGCCTCGGCCGCGCGCTCGAAGACCGCCTGGCCGATCTGCCGCTGGAACAACAGGGTCGCACCCACAATCAGCAGGATCAGCGCCAACAACCCCAACGCAATTTTCTTGGCCATTGCCGCTCTCCCCCGATGCACAGCCTTTCCCTTTGCGCCACCCTAGCTTGCTCGCTAAGGGACGTGCCACCCTGAAATCGTAACGGATTCTGCACCTCCCATGGCTCTTCCCGAGATGAAACGCGTCCTGCTGAAGCTCTCCGGCGAAGTGCTGATGGGGGAGCAGGATTACGGTATCGATCCGGCCTTCGTCATGGAACTGGCGAAGGAAGTGAAGGCGGCCAGGGAGCAGGGTCTGCAGATCTGTCTTGTGATCGGCGGCGGCAACATCTTCCGCGGGATGGCGGGCGCAGCGCAGGGGATGGAGCGCGCGCAGGCCGATTACATGGGCATGCTGGCAACCGTCATGAACGCGCTGGCGATGCAGAGCGCGCTCGAGCAGCTTGGCGTGCATACGCGTGTGCAGTCGGCGATCCAGATGGACCAGGTCTGCGAGCCGGTGATCCGTCGCCGCGCCGAACGGCATCTCGAAAAAGACCGCGTGGTGATCTTCGCTGCCGGTGTCGGCGCGCCCTATTTCACCACCGACAGCGGGGCGGCATTGCGCGCGGCGGAAATGAATTGCGACGCGCTGCTCAAAGGCACCAGCGTCGACGGGGTGTATGACAGCGATCCCAAGACCAACCCCGATGCCAAACGTTACGATACGGTGGGGTACGGCAAGGTACTGGCCGACAACCTCAAGGTCATGGACGCCTCCGCCGTGGCGCTGTGCCGCGACAACGACATTCCGATCATCGTATTCTCGATCCGCGAGAAGGGTAACCTGGCCCGTGTCCTCGCCGGCGAGGGTGTGCAGACGGTCGTGCAGAATTGAGATAGAACAAGAGTTTGCAAGGGGAAGTTTGAGATGGCGAAATACGACAAGGCCGATATCGAGCGCCGCATGGCGGGCGCGGTCGAAAGCCTCAAGAGCGATCTTTCCGGCCTGCGCACGGGCCGTGCCAACACCAGCCTGCTCGATCCCGTGGTGGTCGAGGTCTATGGCGCGATGATGCCGCTCAACCAGGTCGCGACGGTCAATGCGCCCGAGCCGCGCATGCTCGCGGTGCAGGTGTGGGACAAGGCCAATGTCTCGGCGGTCGAGAAAGGTATCACAAAGGCCAATCTCGGCCTCAACCCGATGACCGATGGGCAAACGGTGCGCCTGCCGATGCCCGACCTGACCGAGGAACGGCGCAAGGAGCTCGCCAAACTCGCGGGCCAGTATGCCGAGAAGGCCAAGATCGCCATCCGCAACGTCCGCCGCGACGGGATGGAAGACCTGAAGGCCGACGAAAAGGCCAAGGACATCTCCGAAGACGACCGCAAGCGGATGGAGGACGAGGTCCAGAAGCTGACCGACAAATATGTCGCCGAAGCCGATTCCGCCGCCGAGGCGAAGGAAAAGGAAATCATGACGCAGTGAGGGGTTTTGCGATTTCCCCTCAGCCGTTCGGGCTGAGCCTGTCGAAGCCCTGTCCTTTTTCTGGCGAGCGTGTGGCTTCAAAAGAAAGTGCAGCCCTTCGACAGGCTCAGGGCGAACGGATTATGAATAATGTCCCATAATCCCGCCAAACACGTCGCCATCATCATGGATGGCAATGGGCGCTGGGCCAAGCGCAAGCACCTGCCGCGCGCCATGGGGCACCGCAAGGGCGTTGAGGCGGTGCGCGAGCTGGTGCGCAGCCTCAAGGACACCGATATCGAGTGCCTGACGCTGTACGCCTTCAGCTCCGAAAACTGGAAGCGGCCCGAGGACGAGGTCGACGACCTGATGGATCTGATGCGCAAGTTCATCAAATCCGACTTGCCCGAGTTCATTGCCAACGACGTGAAGCTGCACATCCTTGGCGACTGGCGCGCGCTCGCGCCCGATATCGTCGCCATGCTGGAAGATGCGCTGGAGCAGACCAAAAACGGCTCGCGCACGATAGCGGTGGCGCTCAATTACGGTGGCCAGGCGGAGATCGTCCACGCGGCGCGCGCGGCGGCCGCCACCGGTGAGATCACCGAAGAGGCTATCGAAGCCAATCTGTTCTCGGCCGGGCTGCCGCCGCTCGACTTGCTGATCCGCACCAGCGGCGAGGTGCGGCTGTCGAATTTCCTGCTGTGGCAAGCGGCCTATGCGGAAATGCTGTTTGTCGATACCTTGTGGCCCGACTTCACGCCTGCGCACCTGCAGCAGGCGCTCGACACTTTCGCCAACAGGGAGAGACGTTTTGGCGGACGCTGACAACGCACAGGCCATGCCGGTCGGGCGTATTCCCAGGCGCAATGCGGATTTGCCGGTGCGGCTGGCTTCGGCCGTTGTGCTGCTCGCGATCCTCGGTGCGGCGCTGTGGTTCAACGATCCCTACAAGATGTGGCTGATCGTCGTCGTAGCTTTGATCTGCTTCGTCGAGTTCGTGTTGCTGGTGGTCAAGGCGACCGATAATATGCCCTATCGCGGGGCGGGAATCCTCGCCGGCGCGGTCTATATCGGGCTCGCCGCGATCACCATGATCGACCTGCAATTGCAGGCTTTCGGCGCTGCCATAGGCGCGGTCGTGTTCACCGATACCTTCGCCTATTTCTTCGGCCGCGCCATCGGCGGGCCGAAGATCGCGCCGAGCATCAGCCCGTCCAAAACCTGGGCCGGACTGTTCGGCGGGATGATCGGCGCGGCGATCTTCATGATCGGCCTCGGCATCGTGCACTTCAGCGTGCAGGGCTACACCATCGGCGACATGGGGGCGGAATTGCAGGTCGAATTCGGCACCATCATCGCCATCGGCATGGCGCTGGCGGTGATCGCGCAGATGGGCGATTTCTTCCAGAGCTGGCTCAAGCGCAAGGCGGGGGTAAAGGATTCCTCGAAGCTGATTCCCGGCCATGGCGGCGTGTTCGACAGGATCGACGGACTCTTGCCTGTCAGCATCGTTGTCGGTGCGCTCGCCAATATATTCGCGGGCTAAGGCGATGCGTTCGATTACCATCCTTGGCGCTACGGGCTCGGTCGGGGCTTCGACGCTCGACCTGATCCGCCGCGAGCGCGAGGTGTGGCGCGTCGAAGCGCTGACCGCCAATTGCAGCGCGAAGGAGCTTGCCGCGCTGGCGCGCGAATTCGATGCCAAGGTTGCAGTAGTGGGCGACGAGGGGTGCCTCGCCGACCTGCGCGAGGCGCTGTCGGGTAGCGGGATCGAAGCGGCTGGTGGCCGCTCGGCTTTGTGCGAAGCGGCGGCGCGTCCGGTCGATATCACCGTCGCGGCGATCGTCGGCTGCGCGGGGCTCGGCCCGGTCATGGCGGCGATCGAGCAGGGCGGCACCATCGCGCTTGCCAACAAGGAAGCGCTGGTTTCCGCGGGCGACGTCATGACGGCGGCGGTCGCGAAGCACGGCGCGACGTTGCTGCCGGTCGACAGCGAGCACAACGCAATCTTCCAGTGCCTGCAGGGCAACACTATCGAGGAAGTGCGCTGGATCACGCTGACCGCCAGCGGGGGCCCGCTGCGCACGCTCTCGGCAGACGAGCTTCACGCCGTCACACCCGCGCAAGCCGTGGCGCATCCCAATTGGGACATGGGTGCCAAGATCAGCGTCGATTCAGCCACGATGATGAACAAGGGCCTTGAGTTCATCGAGGCGCACCACCTGTTCCCGGTCGGGCTCGACAGGATCCGGATCGTCGTTCATCCGCAAAGCGTGATCCATTCCATGGTCGAATATCGCGACGGCTCGACCCTCGCGCAGCTCGGGCCATCGGACATGAAAGTGCCGATCGCCTCGTGCCTCGCCTGGCCGCGGCGGATGGAAACGGGCTGCGAACCGCTCGACCTAGTGGCACAGGGCGAGCTGACCTTTTTCGCTCCCGACGAGGAGCGCTTCCCGGCCACGCGGCTGGCGCGCGAGGCGGCGGAGGCGGGCGGGTCGGCCCCGGCGGTGCTGAATGCCGCCAACGAGATCGCGGTCGCCGCCTTCCTCGACGGTCAGATACCGTTCACGCGCATTGCCCTATCGGTCGAGGACACCCTCGCGCAATCCGACCTGCCACCGGCACCGACTTCGCTCGACGACGTTCTTGCGGTAGACAGTGCCGCACGAGAGCGGGCCCGCGCCCTTCTGGAGATCGCCTGACCGATGTTCGAATCGCCGCCTTTCTGGATGTATATCCTCGGTTTCCTGCTGCTGCTGGGGCCGCTGATTACGCTGCACGAGCTGGGCCATTACCTCGTCGGGCGCTGGTTCGGTGTCGGCGCGCAGGCGTTCTCGATCGGTTTCGGCAAGGAGATGATCGGCTGGACCGACCGCTGGGGCACCCGCTGGAAGATCTCCGCACTTCCCCTCGGCGGATACGTCCAGTTCAAGGGCGACATGAACCCTGCGAGCGTGGGGGCGGCCGGAGACGCGCACGACGATACGACCTTCGGCGTCGGCACCGACGAAGCGCTGGCCGAGGACGATGATCGCGCGGTGGTCGGCGCGCCGTTCCACCATGCATCGCTGGGCAAGCGCGCCCTGATCGTCGCGGCCGGGCCGGTCGCGAACATCATCGTGACGCTGGCCATTTTCGCCGGCTTTTTCATGGCCATCGGCGAGCCGACCGCGCGCGATGTCGACGAACAGCTGACCGTGGCGGAATTCACCGAGGAATCGGCGGCGCAGCGGGCCGGCATCGCGATCGGCGACCGCATCGTCGCGGTCGAGGGCGAACCGATGGCGACGCTGCGCGATTTGCAGCAGGCGGTGATGCCCTATCCCGGTCGCACGCTCGATGTGACCGTCCTTCGCGATGGCGACGAGCAGACGATCCCCGTTCAGGTCCGCGGCGTCGAGATGGAGGACCGCTTCGGCAATCCCTCCAAGATCGGGCTGATCGGCGTGCAGGCCGCCGGTGCCGAATACGATTTCGAGCCGCGCGGGCCGATCGAGAGCGTGGGCCTGGCGGTCGAAAGCACGCTCGATATGGCCGACCTGATGGTGACCGGGGTGGCCCAGATCGTGACCGGCGAACGCTCGGTCAAGGAGCTCGGCGGACCCATCAAGATCGCCAAATATTCCGGCGAACAGCTGAGCCTCGGCTGGCTCGCTTTCATCAACTTCGCCGCGTTGATCTCGCTTAACTTGGCATTCATCAACCTCCTGCCAATTCCCGCCCTCGACGGCGGGCACCTGGCTTTCTACGCGGCAGAGGCTGTCCGTAGGAAACCGGTCGGCCCCCGCGGAATGGAACTGGCGTATCGCACCGGTGTGGGCCTCGTGCTCGTGCTGATGCTGTTCGTCACCTTTAACGACCTGGCCTCGCTTTCCCTGTTCGGGTGAATGTCGGGGACAGGACTGGAGCTAACGGGCCTATTCGGCAGGGATTGCTTGATCGGGGGCGACGCATCGGGCACAGGGCGGCGGATTGATGGATTGATCGATCCGGGCCCCGATGCGCCAGGCAGGCCATGCCGGGCCGGATGAGAAACTGGACGGGACAAATTTTCGCAATGAATGGCACCGCTAAGGGCCCTGCGCCTGTTTCGCGCAAGACCGGACAATGGGCGTTCGCACTGCTGTCGAGCACCATGCTGGCGGGCATTCCCGCCGGCGTGCTCGCGCAGGACACGACCATTCCGACGACTTCTGCAAACACCGCCCAGCCTGCGCCTGCACCGGCACCGCAACCGCAGGGCGACATCATCCAGACGATCGCCGTGCAGGGCGCCCAGCGCCTCGAGCCGCAGACGATCCTCACCTATATCGACATCCGCCCGGGCCAGGAATACACGCAGGTCCTCGCCGACCAGGCGCTGAAGGATCTCTACCAGACCGAGCTGTTCGCCAACGCCAGCGTCCGCAACGAGAACGGCAATGTCGTGATCGAGGTGACCGAAAATCCGGTCATCAACCGCATCATTCTGGAAGGCAACAAGCGGCTCAAGAACGACAAGATCGTTCCCGAGATCAAGCTGGCGCCGCGCCAGATCTTCACCCGTTCCAAAGTCCGCGCCGACGTCGCCCGCATCATCGAGCTCTACAAGCGGCAGGGCCGCTTTGCCGCGACGGTCGAGCCGAAGACGGTCCAGCTCAGCCAGAACCGCGTCGATCTGGTGTTCGAGATTACCGAAGGGCCCAAGTCCAAGGTTCGCCAGATCAACATCATCGGCAACGAGGTATTCAGCGACGGCGACCTCAAGGGCGAGATGGTCACCAAGGAATCGCGGCTGGTCAATTTCTTCAGCGGCAACACCAGCTACGATCCCGACCGGCTGGCGTTCGACCAGCAGAAGCTGCGCGAATTCTACCTCACCGAAGGCTATGTCGATTTCCGCGTCGTTTCCGCCGTCGCCGAGCTGACGCCCGACAAGGAAGACTTCATCATCACCTACGTCGTCGAGGAAGGCGAACGCTACAAATTCGGTGATGTGAAGGTCGATTCCAACCTGCGCGATTTCGACAGCGACACCATGACGCGCCAGCTCAATATCGAGAGCGGTGCATGGTACGATGCCAAGCGCATCGAGGACATTACCGAGCAGCTGACCGAGCTGGCCGGCACCTTCGGTTATGCTTTTGCCGACGTGCGCCCGCAGTTCGTCCGGAACAAGGACGAGTTGACGATGGACGTGACGCTGGTCATCAGCGAAGCCCCGCGCGTCTACGTCGAGCGGGTCGACGTCAACGGCAACACACTGACGCAGGACAAGGTCATCCGCCGCGAGATGCGCGTGGCAGAAGGCGACGCCTTCAACTCGCTCGCCGTCAAGCGGTCGACCAACCGCATCAACTCGCTCGGGTTCTTCCAGGAAGGCTTCGAGATCGAGCAGGCGGAAACCGCCGATCCCGACCGGATTATCCTCGAAGCCAATGTCGAAGAACAGCCGACCGGCGAACTGCAGCTTTCAGCGGGTTTTTCCTCGATCGAAAGCTTCCTGCTTGCCGCATCGATCCGGCAGCGCAACTTCCGCGGCCGCGGCCAGACCGTGGGGGCCGGTGTCCAGTGGTCGCGCTTCTCGCGCTCGGCCAACCTCAGCTTCACCGAACCCTATGTCTTCGACCGCAACATTTCGGCAGGCATCGATCTCTACCGCCGCGACATCAACAGCTTCAACTTCGTCGGGCGCGATCGCAACACGACGTTCGAGCAATCGACCACGGGCGCGCAGCTGCGTCTCGGCGTGCCGCTGACCGAATATTTCACGCTCATCGGTAGCTACACGCTCAACATCGACGACATCACGCTGGACGAAAACACCTTCTTCGCCGACTTCGATGGTGACGGGGTGCGGACCTGCGAACCGCTGCTCGCCGGCCGCTTCCTGTGCGATGTCATCGGCAGCCGGACGAGCTCGATCCTCGGCGCGAACCTCATTTACGACACGCTCAACAGTCGCTTCCGCCCCTCGGCCGGCGAGCAGGCGACGCTGGCGGTCAATTTCGCCGGGCTCGGTGGCGATGTGAAGTACATCAAGGCCGAACTGCGCGCCCGCAAATTCTGGCGTGTGCTCGGCAATTTCATCTTCTCGCTTTCGGCCGAGGGTGGCTACATCAAGGGTCTCGAAGATCGCGGCGGGCCGGGCGTGGACGACGTCCTTTTGACCGACCGCTTTTTCCTCGGCGAGCCGCAGATCCGCGGTTTCGACATTCGCGGCGTCGGCCCGCGCGTGCTACGCCAGCCGATCCTCGACGACGGGAGCGGCAATCCGGTGGTGATTACCGATCGCAACCGCATTTCCGACGATGCCATCGGCGGCAACACCTATTACCTCGGCCGTGCGGAACTCGAAATCCCGCTCGGCAGCGGCGCGGCCGATCTCGGCCTGCGTCCTTCGGTCTTCGTCGATGTCGGTGCGCTGTTCAATGTGACCGCCCCGACGCTGACGCAAAGCCCGTTCCCCGGCGGCCTCAGCTTCCAGGTGCGGGATGCCAGCGGCAATCCCTTGTTCATCAGCGAGGATGGATTACCTACCCTCGAAACGGTGGATTCGAACGGCAACCCGCTTTCGCCGCTGAACCAGACCATCGACCCCTTCCAGGAGGTGTTCCTGGGCGATTCCGCCAGTCCGCGTGTTTCGGTGGGTATCGGGGTCAACTGGAATTCGCCCTTCGGTCCGTTCCGGATCGACTTCGCCCACGTGCTGAAGAAACAGCCGGGCGACGACACCAAGAGATTCTCCTTCAACGTAGGTACACAGTTCTAATGCACACCTTCATCAAGACTTCGCTCACCGCCGCTCTCGCCGTCGCAGGCACCGGCATGGTCGCCGCTCCCGCCACCGCGCAGGTGGCCGGCATCGCGACCAGCAGCCCAGAAGCCACGATCCTGCAGTCGCAGGCGCGCATCAACGCCTATCAGCAGATCAGCCAGACCTATGCCACGCAGATCCAGCAGATCGGCACGGCAAGGCAGGAACTGCAGACGCTGCAGCAGGGCCTCGACACCAATAACGACCGCAACGTGACGCAGGCCGAAATCGACGCCCAGCCGGCCGTGTGGCAGCAGGTCGAGGCCAAGCAGGCGCAGATCGACCAGCTCTCGCAGCCGATCGTGATGGCGCAATATTACGTCATCGAGCAGCTGCTCGGCCGTTATGGCGAAGCGCAGCAGCAGGTGATCCAGCAGAAGAACATCCAGATCATGCTGGCGCCCGAAGCGTTTCAGTATGCCGCCGATGGTGCCAATGTGACGCCGGACATTCTCAATGCGCTGAACACGCTTGTGCCCTCGGTCAATACCACTCCGCCGGCCGGTTACCAGCCGCGCCGCGAGACCGTGGCCCTGCACCAGAGCGTGCAGCAGCTGATCATCGCCGCAGCTACCCAGCAGGCCCGCGCGCAGGCGGCCCAGGGTGGCCAGCAGCCGGCCCCGGCGCAGCAGCAGCCCACCGGTCGCTAAACCTCAGCGCGACGGGGGCAGCGGTATGAGCGAACAGGGTTCGTATGACATCCAGCAGGTGCTGAAAGCGCTGCCGCATCGCTATCCGCTGCTCCTGGTCGACCGGGTCAAGTCGATGGATTTGGGGGAACGCATCCACGCCGTCAAAGGCGTGACGATGAACGAAGAGTTCTTCCAGGGCCATTTCCCCGGCGCGCCGATCATGCCCGGCGTCCTGCAGGTGGAAGCGATGGCGCAGGCCGCCGCGATCCTCGGCATCGAGACACTGGAACTGGCCGGGACCGGCAAGCTGGTGTTCTTCATGGGCATCGAGAATGCCAAGTTCCGCAAGCCCGTGACGCCCGGGTGCCTGCTCGACCTCGAAGTCGAATTCACCCAGAAGCGCAGCCGCGTCTACAAGTTCAGGGGCAAGGCGAGCGTGGAAGGCGTGACGACCAGCGAGGCGGAATTTACGGCGATGATCGCGGATCCTCCAGCGTGAGTTTTTTGTTTTGCGCACCCCATCCGGGTTGCGATATCCTCGCTCAAGGGGCCTGACGGCCCAATCGCTGCGGGCGCGCAGTCGCGCTTGCGGTCGGCTGGGCGCCGACCGTGCTCCGCCAAACGATAGCGAACTCCCAAACCGAAGTTCTCAGCTTCGTCGCGGAGCACCGGGCCGGCGGAGGCCCGGCGTTGCGAAGCAGAACGGCCAAAGGCCGGACAACGGCGACCGCCCGCCCGCAGCGGGTGCGGCTTGCCGCACGTCTAGCGAGGACGCGCCCACGGATGTGGGTGCGGAAAACAAACACGTTGCACCCAAGCGTCAACGCCGCTAACAGCCCCCATCCATTTTTACAGCGCGTCCGGTCGGAACCGGGCACAAGCTACGAAGGACGAATACTATGAAGGCCGAAGGGCACCCCGAATATCACATGATCACGGTCAAGATGACCGATGGCACCGAATTCCAGACGCGTTCGACCTGGGGCAACGAAGGCGAGACCCTCGCGCTCGAGATCGACCCGACCAGTCACCCGGCATGGACCGGCGGCAAGCAGCAGCTTCAGGAAGGCGGGCGCGTGGCGCAGTTCAACAAGCGCTTCGGCGGGCTTTCGCTCAAGAAATAAGCTGAGAATCAGTTCCGCAGCTTCGGCTGCGAAGGGAAGGGCGGTCCGACGGGGCCGCCTTTTTCCGTTCTAGCCAAACAGGCCCGGCAACAGGTTCGCCGCCCCTACGCCCAGCCCGAAGACTGCGGCGAGAACCCCGATGATGCTCCAGATTTCGCGAGGGGTCATCTCGGAGAACTTGGTCCTGCCATCCAGCGATTTCAGCAGTTTCGGCGTCTTCTTGCGCGGGATCACGCGGGTGGTCACCCAATTCCGCATCGAGCTCAAGACATCCGCCTTGTGCAACTCTGCCGGGTCGAGGTCGACATACTGGACGTACCAATCGACCTTGGTTTCAATAAGACCTTCCTCAGAAAGTCCGCGCTGACACAGGATGTAGAGAGGAATGCCGAGGCTGTAGGCCATGGCGGATTCAATGTGATTCCACGGCGTGGTATAGATTTGGGACTGGAGGGGAACAGGGACGCTGCTGGCGCGCTTCTCCGTGCCGTCGGCGAGAAACTTGCGCTCGTAGGCCACCACCACGACCCCGTCGCATTGAGACATCACCGACTTGATCTTGGACAGCGGGTTGCCGTCCGGATATTCGTTCTTGCCGATAATCCTCGGATCGACCCCGCATTGGTCTCGCAAGACCGCTTCCAGAGTATCTCTGAATGCCTGACTTTCCGAGGAGTAGGGCGTCCCCATGCTGATGAATACTCTGGGTGCTGCCATCCGGTCTGTCTCGGTGTCCTAGTGCCTCAAAATGAAGTGAAATGCGGCCAAGCTATGCGCATTTGATGCAGCGCGTCGCGATCGGTCGCGCCTCGAGCCGCTCTTTCGGAATCGGTTCGCCGCACTTGGCGCAGGTTCCGTAGCTGCCGTTCTCGATCCGCGCGAGGGCATAGCGAACTTGCTGGATTTCCGCGCGCAGCACATCGTCGACCCCTTCGAGCGCCTCGTCGTCGGCCAGGTCGACGGCCTGCTCGCTGGAATCGGCATCAAGGGGGCCGCGCAGGTCGTCTTCGATCACGTTCGCACGCTCGAGCAGGTCGGCCAGGCGTTCCTGCAATTGCGGCCTGAAGCCATCGAATTCACTCATGACCACCCCCACGGTTTTTCACGGTACCACTTGGTTATCACATATTTGAGCCCGCGGCGCACCTTCATGCCGTGATGCAGCGCGTTGACATTGCCGACCATCTGCCCGGTCGCGGGATCGAGCCGGCGGTTGTTCCAGCACAGCAGCTTGCCTGTCTCGGGCTGGAAGCTCTTCTTCACCGTCTTGAACCGTGTCGCGCCTCCCGCCTCGACCTCGTTGAGGTAGATCATGAAAGTCCAGGTCCGCTGGCCTGCGACCGCGCAATATTTCTCGTAATCCGCGCCGTTTGGTTCGAACCAATCGTTGTGCGGCTTGAATTCCTGCCCGACTTCGTAGCGCTGGCCCTGAACCGGCTCGCCGTGGGCGGAATCGATCCCGCTCAATTCCTCCAGCATCGCCTCCAGCGCACCGACCGCATCGAGATCGGGGTCGAGGTCGCAGGTTTCGCTGGTGCGGAAATACTCGTCGCCATTGTGGTCGGCAATTGTCGAGGGGCGGCGATTGGTTTCGATCAACGCGATCAGCTCCGCGCAGTGATCGGGCGAGAGGAAATCGCGCCGCTGGAACAGCTCGAGCTTGGCGTAGGGCAGGCGCTGGACGCCGCCGTAATGTGTGAGCCGGTCTGCCGAAGATTCGCCGGGTGGAAGCATGGCGACAAGTCTAGCCGCGCGCAGGCCGCTCGCAAGCTGCGAAACAATATTACGCACATACGCGGCAGACGCACTTTTCACTTCACATGCGGCCGCTCGTGTGCAACAGGCTCGCGCCCGCGTTCGGGTGCCCTTGACGGGCGCGCGGATGGGCGTAACAGCGCGCTCCTGCATGGCTTTGTGCGGGGCTTGTGGCGATCGTAGCTCAGTTGGTTAGAGCGCCGGTTTGTGGTACCGGAGGTCGGGGGTTCGAGACCCCTCGATCGCCCCATTTTCCCCCTCGCAACAGCACACTCTTCCACCCCACAGCAAGGGCAGGGGCGATGAACGCGATGACGGCATTCTGGACCGAAGCGGATTACGACGATCACGAGCTGGTCCAGCTCGTGCGCGATCCCAAATCGGGCCTGACCGCGATTATCGCGATCCATTCGACCCATCTCGGCCCGGGCGCCGGTGGCACGCGTTTCTGGCACTATCCCGATCCCAAGGCAGCGATGCGCGACGCGCTGCGGCTCAGCCGCGGGATGAGCTACAAGAACGCGATGGCCGGCCTGCCGATGGGCGGCGGCAAGGCCGTGATCCTCGCCGACGAGGATCGCACCAAGTCGCCCGAGATGCTCGCCGCCTTCGGCGATGCGGTCGAAGCGCTGGGTGGCAAATACGTGACCGCTGAGGACGTCGGCATCAGCGAAGCCGACATGGTCGCCGTTTCGCAGCGCACCAGCTATGTTTCGGGCCTGCCGGTCGAGGGCGAAGATTCGGCTGGCGGCGATCCCGGTCCGTTCACTGCCATGGGCATCTATCACGGCATCAAGGCCGCTGTGGCGCACAAGCTCGGCAAGGACAGCGTCAAGGGCGTCCATGTCGCGGTGCAGGGCACCGGCAGCGTCGGCGGCGGCGTTGCGCGCCTGCTGGCCAAGGATGGTGCCAAGCTGACGCTCTCCGACATCCACGAAGACCGCGCCGAAGCGCTGGCGACCGAGCTTGGCGGCAAGGCCGTCGCGCCCGATGCGATCATGAGCACGGCCTGCGACGTTTTCAGCCCCAACGCTCTTGGCGCGATCCTCGATGACGAAGGCATTGCGCGGCTCGACTGCGCCATTGTCGCCGGCGGCGCCAACAACCAGTTCGCCCGCGCCAAACATGGTGCCATGCTGGCCGAGCGCGATATCCTCTACGCCCCGGATTATGTCATCAATGCCGGCGGTATCATTAGCGTGGCGCAAGAATATCTCGACCGCCAGCAGGGCGCGTCCGGCGGCATCAACGAAGTCCGCAAGCGCATCGCCCAGATTCCCGAGCGGCTGGTGCAGATCTGGCAAGAGAGCGAACGCAGCGGCATTTCCGCGGACGTCGTTGCCGACCGCATGGCCCAGAAGCTCATCGGGCGGTGACGAATAGGCCTTCGGTCTCGCTTGCAGGGGCCTGCCCGCGCGACTAGATTGCAACGCGACACGTCTCATGCACGCTTTCGCCAATCCCAAACGCTTCCTGTCGCTCGCCGGCTGGCTCACGCCGCTATTGCTGGTGAGCGGTCTGGTGCTCGCCGCAGGTTCGCTGTGGTGGGGGCTGACGCAGGTGCCGCCCGATCGGCTGATGGGCGAAACGGTGCGCATCCTGTTCCTGCACGTGCCCGCTGCCTGGCTCGGCATGGGGGGATGGACCGCAATCGCGGTGTCGAGCCTCGTCTACCTCGTCTGGCGCCACCCGCTCGCGGCGATCGCCGCGCAGGCGGCGGCATGGCCGGGCATTGTGTTTACTGCGATCTGCCTCGCGACGGGGTCGATCTGGGGCCGCCCGACATGGGGGACCTGGTGGGTGTGGGACGGGCGGCTGACCAGCATGCTAGTGCTGCTGTTCCTCTATGCAGGTTATCTCGCACTGGCGCAGGCGGCCGAGCGTGAGGGCGTGTCCGCACGGATTCCCGCGATCTTCGGCCTTGTCGGCGCCGTCAATATCCCGATCATCAACCGTTCGGTCGTGTGGTGGAATTCGCTGCACCAGCCACCCTCGATCACCGTCGGGAAGAGCGCGATTGCGCCTGAGTTCCTGTGGCCGCTGCTCATCGCAGTCGTCGGTTTTTCGTTGATCTTCGGCGGCGTCGTGCTGGCGCGGATGCGGGCGATTCTCGCCGATGTCCAGACCGAGGCCCGGCTGCGGCGCAAGGCAATGGAGGCGGCGTGATGCGCGAGGGGCTCGACCAATGGGACTTCGTGATCGCGGCCTATGCGGTGGGCGTTCTCGGCACGTTGGCTATGGTGGCGTGGAGCTGGATTTCGATGAAGCGTGCCGAAGCGCGGCGTGAAAAGGCGCGCAGGAAATGAGCGAGACGACCGGCGGTCTCAAACCAAAGCACCAGCGGCTGGTGCTTGTCGTAATCGCGCTGGTGGTGCTGGTCGCGGCGGGATTGCTCGCGGCATATGCCTTGCGCAACCAGGCGAGCTATTTCTACGTGCCGAGCCAGATTGTCGCCGAAAAACCTTCGCCCGACCGCGCCGTGCGGCTAGGTGGGATGGTGCAGGAGGGCTCGATCGAGACGCTCGAGGACGGCGTGACCGTGTCCTTCGTCGTCGGTGACGGCGATGCGACGGTGCCGGTGCGCTTCGTCGGTATTTTGCCGGACCTGTTCGTGGAAAATTCGGGCGTCGTTGCCGAAGGGCGCTACCAGGCCGATGGCACCTTCGTGGCGGACAATCTACTCGCCAAGCATGACGAGAACTACGTGCCGCGCGAATTGCAGGACATGGAGCAGCATCAGGCGGCCGACGTTTACGGCGAGACGGTCGAAGGTACATGATCGCGGAGGTCGGCCTCGCCGCGCTGTGGATGGCCGCAGCGCTTGCACTCGGGCAGATGGTTTGCGGCGCGCTGGCCTTGCGAGAGCAGGGCGCGGAGATCGGTGCGCTGACCCGGCCATTCGCCATCGTACAGGGCCTGCTGCTCGCTATCTCCTTCGCCTGCCTGCTCTATCTCTTTGCAATCACCGATCTTTCGACGAAGCTCGTCGTCGCCAATTCGCATGTCGACAAGCCGATGATCTTCAAGGTCACCGGTGTCTGGGGCAACCATGAAGGTTCGATGCTGCTGTGGGTCACGGTAATGGCGCTGGCCGGTGCGCTGATCGCATGGCTCGAGCGGCGACTGCCTGAGAACACCATGCAGGCGACACTGGCCGCGCAAGGCTTCGTCGCGCTGGGGTTCTTCGCTTTCCTGCTGTTCAGTTCCAATCCGTTCGAGCGGCTGCCGACCCCCGCAGTTTCCGGCGTTGGCCTCAATCCGTTGCTGCAGGACATCGGCTTGGCCTTCCATCCGCCGACGCTTTACATCGGCTATGTCGGCCTGTCGGTCGCCTTCAGCTTCGTCGTCGGCGCGCTGGTCACGCGGCAGGTGACGCCCGACTTTGCCCGCGCGATGCGGCCCTGGGTGCTGGGCGCGTGGGTGTTCCTGACGCTCGGCATCACCGCGGGCAGTTACTGGGCCTATTACGAGCTCGGCTGGGGTGGCTACTGGTTCTGGGACCCGGTCGAGAACGCGTCGCTTATGCCGTGGCTCGCGGCGACGGCGCTGCTGCATTCGGTCGGCGTGCTGGCCGCGCGCGATGCATTACGGACATGGACCGTCATGCTCGGCGTGATCGCCTTCTCCATGAGCATGCTCGGCACGTTCCTCGTACGTTCGGGAGTGTTGACCAGTGTCCACGCCTTCGCCGTCGACCCCGAGCGCGGCGCTTTCATCCTTGCATTGCTGGTCCTCTATATCGGCGGCTCGCTGGCGCTCTTCGCCCTTCGCGCGGGCAGCATTTCGGAGGGAGAGCGCTTCACATTGGCGAGCCGCGAGAGCGCGCTGGTATTCAACAATGTGATGCTCAGCGCCATCCTCGGCGTAGTGCTGCTCGGCACGCTCTATCCGCTGCTGGCTGAGGCCTTCAATGCGCGCGTGTCGGTCGGGCCGCCTTACTTCAATCCGGTCAGTGCGGTCTTCGCCGTGCCGATGTTCCTGGTGCTGGCGGTCGGTCCGCTGCTGCAATGGCGCAAGGACAGGTTCAGCCGGATCAAGACGCCGGTGATGATTTCCGGCGCTGCATTGGTGTTGGCGCTGGTCGGCCTCGGCCTGTTTGTCGACATGAGCATACTGGCGCTGATCGGCTTTGCGCTGGCGATCGGCCTCGGTGTCGCGAGCCTGCAACCTCTGTGGGGCCGCAACCTGTTGCGCGTGCCGACCGCGACTTGGGGCATGGTCGCAGCGCATTTCGGAGTCGCGGTGGCGCTGTTCGGCATTGCCAGCGAAGCGGCGCTGACCGAAGAGCGGCTGGCTGCGCTGACCCCGGGTGAAAGCGTTGTAGTGGGCGAATGGATGGTGACGCTCGACGGCGTGGAGCCGCGCGCCGGGCCGAACTGGACCGCGCTCGAAGCCCGCATCCTGGCGAGCTACGACGGCGGTGCGCAGCGCGCGCTGGCACCGCAGGCGCGTACGTTCACCGAACCCGTGCAGGAAACCACGGAAAGCGCGCTCGAAACGCGCTGGAACGGCCAACTTTACGCCACGCTCGGCAACCGCCTGCCCGACGGTCGCTGGCAATTGCGGTTGTGGTGGAAACCCTTCGTTACGTTGATCTGGTTCGGCGGTATATTGATCGCGCTGGGCGGTGCGCTTGCCATTGTCGGGCACCTGCGCGTTCACTTGCGCCGCCAATCGATCGAACGGCAGATCGCGCTTCGCCACGGGCAGGAGCTACCGGCATGAACAAGCTGCTGATCTGGGGGCCGCTGGCGCTGTTCCTGTTCTTTGCCGGGGTGGCGGGATACCAGTTGACCCAGCCGAAGGACGAGACCGTGCGCAGCGCGATGGTCGGCAAACCGCTGCCGGCCTTCGACCTGCCGGCTTATGATCCGGCGGGCGAGGGCGATGGGCCAGCGCGGATCACCGACGCGATCTTTCGTGACGGCAGGCCGAAGCTTCTGAATGTCTGGGCCAGCTGGTGCCTGCCCTGCATCGCCGAGGCCCCGCAACTGGAAGCGCTGGAGCAGATGGGCGTGGAGATCGTCGGTGTCGCCATCCGCGACAAACCCGAAGACATCGCGCAATTCCTTGCCCGTCACGGCAATCCTTACACCGCTATCGCTCGCGACGACATCTCCGAGGTCCAGCTCGGCATCGGCTCGAGCGGGGTGCCGGAAACCTTCGTGATCGATGGCGAGGGCGTGATCCGATACCAGCATATCGGCGATATCCGGCCCGAACACATCTCGGACCTGCTGCGCGAGCTGGAGGCGGCGGGATGATCCGTCTCCTCGCTCTCGTTCTCGCACTTCTCGCCGCGCCGCTCGCCGCGCAGCAGCGATTGCCCGATGCACCGCTGGCCAATGTCCAGCTTGAGGACCCGGCGCAGGAGCAGGCCGCGCTCGACCTGATGGAGACATTGCGCTGCCTCACCTGCCAGTCGCAATCGATCCATGACAGCGACGCGCCCATCGCCGGTGACATGCGCCACCAGGTCCGCAGCCGCATTGCGGCGGGCGAACATCCGGAGCAGATTCGCGCGTGGATGATCGAGCGCTACGGCGATTATATCAGCTACAGCCCGACCGTGAGCCGGACGACTTGGCCGCTCTACATGGTCCCGGTCCTGCTCATGCTCGCGGCGCTGGGCCTGTTCTGGCGCCGGATGCGCCGCTCGTGAGCACCTGGATCGCGATTGCCGCTATGGCGCTTACGGCTTTCGGGCTGGGTGCGTGGCTGCTGCGCGAGCAGCGCGGTGTCTGGACCTTGATGGCGGCGATGCTGGTGGTGGGGCTGGCGGGCTATGCCTGGCAAGGCTCGCCAGGGTATGGCTCGGTTTCGGCCGAAAGCTTGGAAGAGCCGCGCGGCAACCCCGGGCTGATCGATGCACGCCGCGAGTTCTTCGATCCGGCCAATCCGCCCAGCCGCTATGTCACCACCGCCGATGCCTTCGCGCGGCGCGGCGACTACGAACGCGCCGCCAATTTCCTGCGCGGCGCGGTGTCCGAGAACCCCAATGACGGCGAGGCATGGCTGGCGCTAGGCGTCGCGCTGGTCGAACATGCCCGCGGCAACGAGGCGCCGGCCGCCGAAATGGCCTTCAAGCAGGCCCGCGCGCGTTTGCCGGGCAATCCCGGGCCGGCGTTCTTTCAAGGCGTCAACGCCATGCGCGCCGGGGAGTTCACTCAAGCACGCGAGCTGTGGATCGAAGCGCTGGCCGAGTCGGACGAGAATGCGCCGGGCCGCGAATATGTCGCCGAGCGCCTCGTCGGTCTCGACCGCCTGATGGAAACCCTGATGCAGCAGATGCAGGGCGACCCACGCACAACTCCGCCAGGCACCCCCGCAATGCCCCCCGCAGCGTCCTCAACGCCACCCGCGCCGGGTACCGGTGGACCCTAGCCGTGGTTGCATGGGGCGTGTCGCCCTGCTAGGCGCGCGCGTCCTCGTTGAAACGGGGGCGGTGCATCGGGGAGGGCGTGTCGGCACGAGCCGCGACGCGAGAGTGCACAGTGCGCATCCAGCCATGGGATCGGATAGACCGAGAATATGAGCGAAGCTTCTCCATCTGTTGACCGCGCGCCTCCGGGTGCCGGCGATCAGCACATGGATTCCACCACCAAGCTGGCGATCGGGGCCATCGGCATCGTCTTCGGCGATATCGGCACCAGCCCGCTTTACGCCTTCCGCGAGACCTTCGTCGGACCCAACCCGCTGCCGATCGACTACAACCACGTCCTCGGCGTCGTCAGCCTGATCTTCTGGTCGATGACGCTGATCGTGGCGATCCAGTATGTCACCATCCTGATGCGCGCCGACAACAAGGGGCAAGGCGGCAGTCTCGCGCTCGTGGCTCTCATCAGCCGGAGCGTGCGCAACACCAATTACGGCTGGCTGGTGGTGTTGCTGGGGGTCTTTGCGACGTCGCTGTTCTACGGCGACAGCATGATTACGCCTGCGATCTCCGTCCTGTCGGCGGTAGAGGGGCTGGTCGTGGTCGACCCCGAACTGCAGGGCTTCGTCATCCCGATTGCGCTGGTGCTGCTGGTCGGCCTGTTCGTGCTGCAGAAGCGCGGCACCGCGAAGGTCGGTGCACTCTTTGCTCCGGTAATGATCGTCTATTTCACCGTCATCGCCACGCTGGGCCTGATCTCCATCGTCCAGCATCCGGAAATTCTCTACGCGCTCAACCCCTATTACGCGGTGCTGTTCTTCATCAATGACGGGTTTCTGGCCTTCCTAGCGCTCGGTTCGGTGGTGCTGGCGGTTACGGGGTCCGAAGCGCTCTATTCGGACATGGGCCATTTCGGCCGCGGCCCGATGAAGCTGAGCTGGTTCGGCTTCGTCATGCCGTGCCTCTTGCTCAATTATTTCGGGCAGGGTGCGATGATCGTCTCGTTAAGCGGGCCGGAAGCGCAGGAAGCGATCCAGGCACCGTTCTTCCTGCTCGCGCCGGAGATGCTGCGCCTGCCGCTGGTGATTCTCGCGACCTTCGCCACATTCATCGCCAGCCAGGCGGTGATCAGCGGTGCATTCTCGATCACCCATCAGGCCATCCAGCTCGGCTTCGTGCCGCGCCTCTCCGTCCGCCACACCAGCGATGCCCATTCGGGCCAGATCTACATTCCCGTCATCAACTGGGCGCTGATGGTGGCGGTGATCCTGCTGGTGCTGACCTTCCAGAACTCGTCCAATCTCGCCAGCGCCTACGGCATCGCGGTAACCGGCGCGGTCACGATCGATACGCTGCTGATGGCAGTGCTGCTGGTCGGGGTGTGGAAATGGAAATGGTACTACGCCGCGCCGGTGGTGATCGTCTTCCTGATCATCGACGGGGCCTATTTCGCCGCCAACCTCACCAAGGTGCCCGACGGCGGCTGGTTCCCGCTGGTGGTCGGCCTGATCGTCTTCACCCTGCTCACCACCTGGGCGCGCGGCCGGAAGCTGATGCGAGAACGGATGAGCGAAGTCGCGCTGCCGATCGAAATCTTCGCCAAGAGCGCGCACAACAGCGCCACCCGCGTGCCGGGCACCGCGATCTTCATGGCCTCCAGCACCGCAGGCGTTCCCTCCGCGCTGCTGCACAACATCAAGCACAACAAGGTGCTGCACGAACGCGTGGTGATCCTGACGGTGGAGATATCCGACATCCCCTATGTCGATCCTGCCAAACGCTGCGAATATTCGGAGATCGGCCAGGGCATCTACCGCGCGATCCTGCACTATGGCTTCATGGAAGAAACCAACGTACCCGAAGGGCTCAAGTCGATGCAGCAATGCGGCGGCGAGTTCGACATGATGCAGACCAGTTTCTTCCTCAGCCGCCAGACCCTGTTGCCGAGCGACAAGCCCGGCATGCCGATCTGGCGCGAGAAGATCTTTGCATGGATGCTGCGCAATGCGGCGACGGCGATGGAGTTCTTCGGGCTGCCCACGAACCGCGTGGTGGAGCTTGGGAGCCAGGTGCGGATTTAGGAGTCCTTGCCCAAAACCGATAACCCGTCATCCCAGCGAAAGCTGGGATCTTTGTCGGCTCAGTGCTACCTCACAGGATGATGGGAGGCTGGGTCTACATTCCAACCAACAAACGCGACGGCGTGCTCTACATCGGCGTCACCTCCAACCTCCCAGCGCGAATGGTGCAACACCGAAATGGAGAAGGTTCGGCCTTTTGTCGCCGGTATGGCATCAAATGCCTCGTCTATGCTGAAGAGTATGGCAACATTGACGAGGCGATAGTTCGCGAAAAGGCATTGAAGGCTTGGAAGCGCGCTTGGAAAATCGAGCTGATCGAACGTGCGAACCCGGAATGGGACGATCTTTTCGAGCGTCTGAGCTAGCTGAGAGAGATCCCAGCTTTCGCTGGGATGACGATGGAGTTGATGTGCTGCTCTAAGCCGTCGGCGGTTCGTCTTTCACGGCTTCATCGGCATCTTCGACCGCCAACCCGTGCTTCAACAACATCGGGATTTGCGTGAAGGTGAAGAGAAAGCTTAGCGGCAGGAACACCCAGAGTTTCGCTGCGAGCCAATCACCGAAGTCGAGATACCAGCGCAGGAATTCGTTGAGAGCGGCAAGCGCGAGGAAGAAGATGCCCCAATTGCGGCTGAGCTTGAGCCAACCTTCCTCGCTGAGGCCTTCGAACGCCGCTTCGAGCAGGATCTTGAGCAGCGATTTGCCCATCGCGAACCCGACCAGCAGCGCAGCGCCCATCAGCACGTAGATGATCGTCGGCTTGAGCTGGACGAAGGTGGGATCGCCGAAGAAGATCGTCAGCGCGCCGAAGCCGAGGATCAGCGCGGTCGAAAACCACAGCATGGGCGAGACCTTGCCGAGGCGAAATTTCGAGAAGAGCAGTGCGATGACCGAGGCGACCATGAAGGCGAGCGTGCCGCGAATGACCGCGCCGATTTCGGCGATTGGCTCGGGGTCGTCGGGTGCGTACCAGCGATACACGCCGAAGAAGATCAGCAACGGGCCGTAATCGACGACGATGTTGAGCCAGCCGGAGGATTTTTTCTGCGGTTTGCCCGCGTCCTCGTGCTCCGTTCGTGCTGAGTCTGTCGAAGTACGAGGGGCAGGCGCTCCTGCCTGCCCTTCGACAGGCTCAGGGCGAACGGGGGTGGGGTTATGGTCGGTCATGTCTTACGCAATCCCCGCGATCACTTTCGCGACCAGGTCCGGGTCGAACGGTCGCAGGTCGTCGATCGTCTCACCCACGCCGATGGCGTGGATCGGCAAGCCATATTGCTCAGCCGCCGCGACCAGCACACCGCCGCGCGCGGTGCCGTCGAGCTTGGTCATGATCAGGCCGGTCACGCCGGCGACTTCCTTGAATACGTCGATCTGGCTCAATGCGTTCTGGCCATTGGTGGCATCGAGCACCAGGATCACGTCGTGTGGTGCTTCCGGATTGAGGCGCCCAAGAACCTTCCTGATCTTGGCCAATTCGTCCATCAGCTCCCGCTTGTTCTGCAGGCGCCCGGCGGTGTCGACTACCAGCGCATCGGTGCCACGATCGGTCCCGGCTTTCACACCGTCGAACACGATGCTCGCCGGATCGCCGCCCTGCGGACCCTTGACGATCGGCACGCCGACGCGGTCGGCCCAGGTCGCGAGCTGTTCGATGGCGGCGGCGCGAAACGTGTCGCCTGCCGCCAGCATGACCTCGTAATCTTCTTCGACCAGCCAGTGCGCCAGTTTGGCGATCGTGGTGGTCTTGCCGCTGCCGTTGACGCCGATGACGAGGATCACCTGAGGGCGCGGAAAGGCGGTGATTTCCAGCGGCTTCGCGACCGGGCGGAGGATTTCCGCGATCTCGTCGGCGACTGCCTTTTTAAGCTCGCGCTCGCTGATCTGCAGGCCGAAACGCTTTTCCTTCAGCTTCTCGCGGATGCGCGAGGCGGCTGCCGGGCCGAGATCGGACATGATCAGCGCGTCTTCGACCTCCTCCAGCGTTGCATCGTCGAGCGTCGCGGTACTGACGGCGGTGGTGAGGTTTTCGCTCAGCCGGTCGGACGTCTTCTTGAAGCCGCCGAACAGGCGCTCGGTCCAGCTCATGACAGCAGGCCTTTTTCGAAATGTGTGGGGGTAACGGTCACGGTGCTCCCGACTGGTGTCTGGTCGGGCAGTCTAACCCGTGCGTAGGCAGGCGTGTAGCCGCATCCATCGCGTTCGGCGAGGACGCTGTGGGGTTGGTCGAGTTGCGCGCGAAGCCAAGGGTCGCGCACTTCGGCAACCGCCGCGCGCAATTCTGCGGCGCGGCGCTTGATCGTGGGCCTGTCGACCTGCGGCATCCGCGCGGCGGGGGTGCCGGGGCGGGGGGAATAGGGGAAGATGTGGCCGTGGACGATGTCCAGCTCGCGGATAATGGCGAGGTTCGCCGCATGGTGCTCCTCGGTTTCCGTGGGGAAACCCGCGATCAGGTCGGCACCGATGGCGATCTCCGGGCGCGCGGCCTTGAAGCGGAAGACGAGATCGAACGCGTCCGCGCGGCTGTGGCGGCGCTTCATGCGCTTGAGGATCAGGTCGTGCCCGTGCTGCAGCGACAGGTGGATATGCGGCATGACGCGCGGCTCGTGCGCGAAAAGATCGAAAAGCGTCTCGTCGACTTCGATCCCGTCGATCGAGGACATGCGCAGGCGGGTGAGCGTTGGGAAAGCGTCGAGCACCGCGCGGACGAGCGACCCGAGAGCAGGGCTTCCGGGCAGGTCGTGGCCCCAACTGGTGACATCGACGCCGGTCAGCACCACTTCGGCCGCGCCTCGATCGAGATGATGCTCGACGGTCCGCAGGACTTCCGCAATGGACAGCGACTGGCTCTTCCCGCGGCCCTGCGGGATCACGCAGAATGTGCAGGCGTGATCGCAGCCGTTCTGGACGGCGACGAAGGCGCGTGTGTGCTGGGGCGTGACCGGTGCCTGGGGTGCAGGCACGTTCCACGCCCGTGGATCGAGCTTGGCGGCGTTGGCAACCAGGCCGTCGACCTCCGGCATCGCAGCGAGCTGGTCCCGCTCGATATCCGCTGCGCAGCCGGTCACCAGCAGGCGCGCGTTGGGCCGGGCCTTTCGCGCCTTGCGGATCGCCTGGCGCGTCTGGCGCACCGCTTCGCTTGTGACGGCGCAGCTGTTGACGACCACCACGTCGTCTTCGCTCGCCAGCAGCGCGCGGATCTGTGCGCTCTCGGAAATGTTCAGGCGGCATCCGAGCGAAATGACGTCGCTTCCGCTCATGAATAGTCGCCCCAGTCGAAGGTGCCGCGAAAGCTCTCGGCGGCGGGGCCGGTCATGATGATGTGGTCGTCTGCATCCCATTCGATCTGCAACGTGCCGCCGGGCAGGGTCACGGCGACCTTGCGCCCGGTCAGGCCGCGGCGCATTGCGGCGATGGCGGTGGCGCAGGCACCGGTGCCGCAAGCGCGGGTCAGGCCGACGCCGCGTTCCCATACGTGCAGCTTGAGCGCATCGTCGCCGGTCAGGCTGGCGATATTGACGTTGATACGCTCGGGAAACAGCGGATCGGTCTCGATCCCGGGTCCCATCGTATCGAGCGGCACCGCATCGGCATCATCCACGAAGAACACCACATGCGGATTGCCGACATTGACCGCGGCAGGCGCTTCCAGCTCCCCCCAGCCAACCGGCAGCGACAATGTGTCCATGGCATAGGCCAGCGGGATCGCTTCCCAGTCGAAGCGCGGCACGCCCATGTCGACCCGCGCGCCGCCACTGGCGGGCGCTATCGCGATCACGCCGCCGCTCGTCTCGACGTTGGCCGCCTCGCCATGAAGCAGCGCGACCGCCCGCGAGGCATTGCCGCATGCTTCCACTTCGCCGCCATCGGCGTTGAAAATACGCATGCGGAAGTCTGCGCTGTCGGAAGGTTCGAGCAGGATCACCTGGTCGCAGCCGATCCCGGTCTTGCGATCCGCCAGCGCGCGCGCCGTCGCAGCCGTCATCGGCGGCAGGCTCTCGGCACGCGCGTCGAGCATGATGAAATCATTGCCGAGGCCGTGCATCTTGGTGAAGGAGACGCGCATCTTCCGCGCATCTATGGGTCGCGGGAGCGCGCGTAAAGAGCGCGCGCCGCCGATTCGTCCGCGATCAGGCCGACTTTTGCAGCGGCTCGTCCTCGTCGGAGGCCGGATCGGTACCGGGCTTGTCTTCGATGCCGACCAGCAAGCCTTCCTTTTCGAGGCGCTTGCGCACGTCGGACGCCGATTCCGGGCGCCCGTAGAGATAGCCCTGGCCCTTCATCTCGCCCATCTGCTGCAGCGTTTCCAGAATGGTCGCGTCCTCGATCCCTTCCGCCGTGATCGGCATTTCGAGCCCGGCACCAAGCGAGATGATCGCCGAAACGATCTTGGAATTGGCGTCCTCGTCTTTCAGCTCGCTGACGAAACTGCGATCGATCTTGATCCGGTCGAACGGCAGCGATCGCAATTGCGACAGGCTCGAATAGCCGGTGCCGAAATCGTCGAGGCTGATCTTTACGCCCTGGTTCTTGAGGCTGGTGATCATCGAGCGCACCACCCCGACATTGTCGTGCAGGCAGCTTTCCGTGATCTCGATATCCAGCCGCTGGGCGGGAAAATTGCATTCCTGCAGCAGTTTGAGGATCTTCTGCGAGAACCACGGATCGCGCAGCTGTACCGGCGAGATATTGACGGAGATCGTCAGCGATGGATCCCATTCCTTCGCGTCCCGGAAGGCCTGGCGCATGAGGCCTTCGGAAAGCTCCGCGATGACGCCGATATCCTCGGCGATCGGAATGAAAATCTCGGGGCTGATCATGCCGAGCTTGGGCGAATTCCAGCGTGCGAGCATTTCGAAACCCATCAGGCGACCGGTGGCAATATCGACCTGCTGTTCGTAATGGGGAACGAACTCACCCTTTTCGACGCCGATGCGTATGCCGCGCTCGAGCTGGTTGCGGAAGCGCAGCTCGTTTTCCATGGTTTCTTCGAACCAGTAATAGCGGTTCTTGCCCTGCCGCTTGGCATGATACATCGCGATGTCGGCCTGGTGCATCAGCACCTGCGCGTCGGTCTCGTTCTGCTCGCCATGGCGGCCCGACATCCCCGAAGCGATGCCGACCGAAACGGTGACATCGACCTTTTGCGACTGGACCGCCATCGGTTTGGCCAGGCTGTCGATCAGGCGCGAGACGAATTGTTCGACCAGATCGGGGGAAGTCTTGTCGTAGGGATGCACGATCGCGAACTCATCCCCGCCGAGCCGCGCCAGCAATCCGTCGCGCGGCAGCAGTGACGACATCCGGTCGGCTGCGCGGACCAGCACATCGTCCCCAGCCTGGTGACCGTTGAGGTCGTTGACCTGCTTGAAATTGTCGAGATCGACCATGATGAAGGCGATTGCGCGGCCTTCCTTGTGCGCCTTGTCGATCGCACGATCGGTTTCGATGGTCGCGCTGCGGCGGTTGTTGCAGCCGGTGAGCGGATCGATTTCCGCGAGCTCGCGCGCCTTGGCCTCGGCGGCGCGGCGGGTGTCGATTTCCACCGTGAGTTCGCGGTAGCGGCGCCAGCCGAAGATGATCAGGGCGATGTTGAGGATCAGGGCGCTGCTGAGAACGCTGCTGGGGCCGTCCGCGCCGCCGCTGCTCCATTGTTCGACGATCTGCGGCAAAACGGCGCTGCCGGTGCCGATGAACATGATGATCGCAGCTGCTGCAATGCCGAGTGCGACGACGTCGCGTCGCGCATTGGCGAGGCCGTCAGCGACCTTGCTCGTGTGGGTCCCCATTATCCCCATCCTCAAATGCCCGAAAATCGAGCCGAATTGCCTTTGTCTATGCCCATCCCCCCTGAAAATTGCGTAAAATGAGCCTTAACTTCGCGCTTACCTTGATTGCGCGCCGCGCTTTGCCCATCAGGGCCGCAGCTTCCTGCGCACACGATCGGAGATGCAACATCCATGGCTCGCTACTGGCTGATGAAATCGGAACCCTCCAAATACGGCTGGGACGATCTCGTCGCGGAGGGAGAAGGCGTGTGGGACGGGGTGCGCAACCATCGCGCCAAGAACAATCTCGCGGCGATGGAAGTCGGGGATCAGTGTTTCTTCTACCACTCGCGCGAGGGGCTGGAGATTGTCGGTATCTGCGAGGTCAGCGTGGCCGGCATCACCGATCCGACCGACCCTGAAGGCAAGTGGGCGGCGGTGAAGGTAAAGCCGGTGCGCAAGCTCGAACAGCCGGTTACGCTCAAACAGGTCAAGGCCGATCCGCGGCTGACGGAGATGGAACTGGTCAAACTATCACGGCTGTCTGTGGCCGAGGTCCGTCCCGAGGAATGGGATATAGTGTTGGAATTGGCCGGGGAAAGGTAAGCTAGCGACTGCGCAGCCCGCTGATTGTCGCGCCGCTGGCGGCCAATTGCTCGACATCGATCAGACAGTGGATCAGCCGCAGGCCGCTGCGTCCCTCGGCCTCTACCAGCCCAGTCTTGAACTCGTCGGTCGTTTTTGCACGGGCTGACCAGCCGCCATAGGATTCTGCGAGTGCAGCGAAGTCGGGGTTTTTCAGCTCGGTGGCCGAAATCCGCTCAGGAAATTCCCGTTCCTGGTGCATCCGAATGGTGCCGTAAGCGCCGTTGTCGACGATGATCACCATCAGGTTGAGACTATATTGCGCAGCGGTCGCCAGTTCCTGCCCGTTCATCAGAAAATCGCCATCGCCCGCGATTGCCACCACGGTCCGATTGGGGAAGCGCCGCGCCGCCGCGACCGCAGCTGGCACGCCATAGCCCATCGCGCCGCAGGTCGGGGCTAGCTGGGTCGGATGGCCCCGGTAGCGCCAGTAGCGGTGCCACCAACCGGCGAAATTGCCCGCGCCGTTGCAGATGATGGTATCGGCTGGGAGCGTGTCGCGCATGAAGGTGACGCAGCGGGCAAGGTCGAGTTGCCAGTCGCCCGGCGTGGCGGTGGCCCATGCCTCCCACTCGGCATGCGCCTCTGCGCCAGCGTCGAACGAAATGACGGAATTTTCTTCCCACAGCGCCGCGGCTTCGGCGAATTCGCCCATGTCGGCGCATAGCGACAGGTCGGTGCGATAGACGCTGCCGAGTTCGTCCGGGTCGGGATGGACGTGGATCAGCATCTGGTCGGGGTGATCGGGCGTGATGAGGGTATAACCTTCGGTCGTCGCTTCCCCAAGCCTCGCGCCAACCGCAAGAATCAGATCGGCATTCCTCACACGCTCGACCAGCTTGGGATTGGGACCATATCCCAGGTTCCCGGCGTAGACCGGTGAAGCAGGAGAAATCGCATCCTGCCGGCGAAAGGCGGTCGCGACGGGCAATCCGATCCGCTCGGCGAACAACTGGAAATGCTCGCGCGCCTTGGAGTGCCAGCCAGCGCCGCCGATGATCGCCACGGGGGAGGCGGCATCGCCGATCATGGCCATCATCGCTTGCATCGCGTCGGGACAGACCGCTTGCGCCGGTCGGGCAACTTGCGGGCGAGGGCGCGCGGTCGTCGTATCGGAGAGCATGTCTTCGGGAAGCGCCAGCACCACCGGCCCGGGACGCCCCGACATCGCAACCGAATAGGCCCGTGCTACGAATTCCGGGATACGGTCGGCACTGTCGATCCGCGCGGCCCATTTCGCGATCGGACCGAAAAAGGCGAGAAAATCGATCTCCTGAAAGCCTTCGCGTTCGCGCATATCGCGCCCGACATCGCCGACGAAGAGGATCATCGGCTGCGAATCCTGCAACGCGACATGCACGCCGATACTGGCATTGGTCGCGCCCGGGCCGCGGGTGACGAAGGCGACCCCCGGACGGTTGGTCATCGCCCCGTCGGCGCAGGCCATGAAGGCGACGCCGCCTTCCTGCCGGCAGGTGACGACATCGATCGAGCCGTGTTGGTGCAGCCCGTCGAGCACCTGCAGGAAGCTTTCGCCGGGGACGGTGAAGACCCTGTCGCAGCCCTGCTCGACAAGGCAGTCGACGAGCAGGCGGGCGGCATCGGGAGTGGTGGATCGAGTCATGGCCCGATTCTCTAGCGCCAGCCTTCGAGGACGACAACGCGGCACCGCGTCATGAACAGGGACAGTTAACGTCCCATCCTGCGACAGGCCGGAATGGCCGGGAGCGCGATGGTTACCGAAACGTTAACACCGCCATGATGACGACGAAAACACAACGACGGTCGCTGGTCCTAACCGACGAAGGCGCGCGCCATCCCTTCCTTGCGAGTTTGCCTCCCCATGTGCGCGCGGTCGACGCACCGCAATCTGCGCGCAACACCTGGCAGATCACCCGCGACGATATGCGCGGCTTCGGCAGTGCCTATTTCGCCTGCCTCGCGGCGGCGCTCGTTTTCCTGATCTAGGCGGCGGCCAGCGCTATTTGGTCGCGCAATTCCGCGCGATGGAGGCGGTGGCCCAGCCACGCCGAAATCAGGCACATCGCAGCACTCAGCAGGAGCTGCTCGGCGATCGGTAGTCCCGCCGCCGTCAGCGCCATCGCCAACAGAGCTCCGCCCACCATCGCACCCGAATTGACGATGTTGTTCGCGGCAATGGTGCGCGAAGCCTGGTCGGTCGAAACGCGGGTGGTGAGAAAGGCGTAGAGCGGCACCACGAACATGCCGCCGGCGACCGAGATACCGAGCAGGCACAGCAGCAGCACCGTCGCCATCGGCCAGGCGATGAACTCGGCCACGTCGAGCAGGTCGGTCGGCTGGTCGGCCTGCCACAGCTTGCACACGACGTAGAAGGCGACGACGAACGCCCCCATCACGATGACCGACAGCGGCGAATAGCGCGCCGAGACATCGCCTTTCAGCATGTGGTTGATCGTCACCGAGCCGATTGCCACGCCGATGGAAAACACGACCAGAAAGACGCTGGCGACTTCCTTGCTGGCCATGATGACGTTCTTGGCGAGCGGCGGGAACTGGATGAACAGCACCGCGCCGATGGTCCAGAAGAAGCTGATCGCGAGAATGGCGTAAAAAACCTGCCGGTCGTGCATCGTGTTGCGCACCAGCGCGATCGAGGCGCGGATTATGTGCCAGTCGATCTTTTCTACCTTTCCGAGCGGGGGTGCGCTGGGCACCTGGCGCGCCGAAATATAGCCGAGGATAGAGACGCCGATAATGCTCGCGGCGGCGAACTGGACCGGGATCCAGCCGGCGAGGATCGTCCCAGCCAGGATCGCCACATAGGTGCCCGCTTCGACCAGCCCGGTTCCGGCGAGCACTTCGTCCTTGTGCAGGTGCTGCGGCAGGATGGCGTACTTGATCGGGCCGAGAAAGGTCGATTGTACCCCCGTGAGGAAGAGCGCGAACAGCAGCAGGACGATGGGGAATGTGGTGTCGATAGTGGTGAACCCGAGCGGGATCGAAACCGGCATCTCGAAACCCCGCCACGACAGGTAAAGCCCCATCGCCCCGATCAGCATCAGCCCGATCTCGCACATCTTGACGATGCGGATGATCCGCGCCTTGTCGCGCATGTCGGCCAGCTGCCCGGCCACCGCGGAAAGCAGGAAGAAGGGGAGGATGAAAAGGCCCGACGCGACCGCGCTGAACAGTCCCTCCGCCTCTTCCGAATTGTAGACAAAATAGACCACGAACAGCACCATCGCGGTCTTGTAGAGGTTATCGTTGAAGGCATTGAGCAGCTGTGTCGTAAACAGCGGCAAGAAGCGGCGGCGGCGCAGCAATTTGAGCGTCGTCATGAAATTCCCTTATCGGGGCGAGTAGGACCGCGTTCAGCCCGGCCCTGTTGGCGCCTCGTTCTAGAGCAGACAGAACGGTTGGCAACCACACGCACCATCTTTCTCCGCGCTCCTAGCTGGGCTAAACGGCGGACCAGCCATGCTGACGCTGCCGAACATCCTGACGTTGTCGCGCATTTTCGCTGTGCCGTTGCTGGGCTTCTTCCTCTGGTGGCCCGAATGGCAGGTGGGCTATGCGATCGGTTTCGTGCTCTATTGCGTGATCGGCATAACCGATTTCTTCGACGGCTACCTCGCGCGGGCGCAGGGGACGGTTTCCAAGCTCGGCGTTTTCCTCGATCCGATCGCCGACAAGATCATGGTTGCCGCAGTCATCCTCGTGCTGACCGCGCAAGGCTACCTTCGAGGGCCGTATGTGGGGGACCTCCACGCGATCGCGGGCCTCGTCATCCTCGTTCGCGAGATTGCCGTGTCCGGGCTGCGCGAATATCTCGCCGGGCTGCAGGTGTCGGTGCCGGTCACCAAGCTCGCCAAGTGGAAGACGACACTGCAATTGCTGTCGCTCGGCGCGCTGATTTTGGGCGGGGCAGTGCATGGCCCGCCGCCGGCGACGCTGGCCGAAGCGAATCTCCGCCTCGCGGACCAGTGGGTGCACCTGATCGGGCTCGCCAGCCTGTGGGGTGCGGCAATCCTGACCCTCATCACCGGCTGGGATTATCTGCGGGTCGGCCTCAAGCACATGGACTGATCCATCGCGGCAGGAAGGCGCGCGGTCCGGTAGGCGATTCGGGTTGGGAAAACCTCAGCCGTGCAGCGGCAGGCCGAAGCGATCGCGTGGATCGCCTGCGTCGAATTTCTCCGCGACGGCGGAATAGCCCAGCATTTCGACGATCTTCTGGTGCAGCGGCGTGGCAAACTTGATGCCGGCCTTGTTGTCGATACGCCAGACGATATGGCCCTGCGCCGTCGCGATGTCATTGAGATTGACGCTGACTTCGGCACCTTCGACGGCGCCGCGATTGCGCATTTCGAGCATGCAGCCACCGCAGGAAAGGTTGTAGAGCGTCGCGACATCGCGCTCGCCTTCGACGGTGACATCCACCTCTTCGTCGGTGGAAAAGCGGTTGAACGAACGCATGGATTGCGACCCCCCCGTTGCTGCAAGTCCAGTCAGGAACAATACCTATGCGGGAAGATACCCAAGAATTGGTTAACCCGCGTTAGGCACGCGGAGGGTCAACCCGCGCGGAGTTCTTCGCCGAGAAGGCGGAATTCGTCGGAACGCGGCGAGTTCTTGCGCCAGATGAGTGCGATCTCGCGCTTGGCGGCGGGCGACATGAGCGGGCGTGCAACGACGTCGGTGCCGGTCAGGATCCCGGCCTCCAGCGCCATTTCGGGCAGCATGGTAAGGCCGAGCCCGTTGTCGACCATTTGTACCAGTGTGTGCAGCGACGTGCCGATCATTGTCGCGCTGCCGCGCAATTCCGGGCGGTTGCAGGCAGCGAGTGCATGTTCCTTCAGGCAATGCCCGTCCTCGAGCAACAAAAGCCGGCCTTCGTCGATCATGTTCGGCTTGACGGTCTCCGGCGGGTCGCGCGGATCGTCCTTCGGGAACGCAACGTACAGTGCGTCGTCGGAAATGTGCTCCATCTCGACCTCGCCGGTCGCGAAGGGCAGGGCCAGCAGCACGCAATCGACCCGCCCGTGATGCAGCGATTCGACCGCATCGTGGCTGGTCTCCTCGCGCAGAAACAGCTTGAGTTCGGGCCGCTCCTTGCGCAGCCGCGGCAGGATACGCGGCAGTAGAAACGGCGCGATGGTGGGGATGACGCTCATCCGCAGCGTCCCCGATAACGGCTTCCCCGCCGCCTGGACCAGATCGCTGAGTTCCTCCGCCTCGCGCAGCAGCCGGTGCGCTTTCTCCACCACCTGGTTGCCGAGCGGCGTGAAGCGCACCACGCGCCGGCTGCGCTCGACCAGCGTCACCCCCAGCAGCGATTCCAGCTCGCGGATGCCTGCGCTGAGAGTGGACTGGGAAACGAAGCTCGCCTCTGCCGCCCGGCCGAAATGGCCATGCTCGTGCAACGCGACGAGATACTGCAACTGCTTGATGGTGGGGAGGTACGTGGACATGGGCGTGCACTATTCCGCTGCCTGCTGCGCTTCTTCCAGTTCGCCGGCCATATCGTCCACATGGGTCATGATGAGCTTGCCGTCCTTGACCGCGAAGGCCGTCTTTCCTTCGACCAGTTCCAGCGCGTCCTTGCCGAAGACATCGTAACGCCAGCCCTGCAGGATCGGCAGGTCGCGGACGCCGGCGGCGAGGGCTTCCATCTCGTCGGCCTTGGTCAGCAGCCGTGGGGCGATGTCGATCTCGCGGGCGCGAATCTTGAGGAGGAGCTTCAACAGGTCCGCCACCAAGGCGCCTTCCTTGCCGAGCGGGGCGCCGCGCTTCACCTTGGCGGGCATTTCTTCCTTGGGCAGCGGCTCGGCATTGGCCAGCACTTTCATCAGCCGCTTGCCGATATCGTTGTCGCGCCAGGCTTGGCTGAGGCCGCGCACCTTGGCGAGGTCGCTCTGCTTCTTGGGCGGATGGCTGGCGATATCGGCCAACGTCTCGTCGCGCACGATCCGGCCGCGCGGGATGTTCTTGTGTTGCGCTTCGCCTTCGCGCCACGCCGCCAACGCTTTCAGGCGTCCCAGTACCTGCGGGTTGCGCCCCTGAGAGCGGATGCGGCGCCACGAGACGCTGGGGTCGTTCTCGTAATTGGCCGGATCGGCGAGCTTGTCCATTTCGGCATTGAGCCACGCCCCGCGGCCGGTCTTCACCAGCTTGTTCAGGATCTTGGGGAAGATCTTGGCGAGATAGGTGACGTCGCCGATGGCATATTCGATCTGCCGGTCGGTCAGCGGGCGGCGGCTCCAGTCGGTGAAGCGCGCGCCCTTGTCGATCGTCTTGTTGAGCCAGCTTTCGACGAGGTTGGCGTAGCCGATCTGTTCGGACTGGCTGATCGCCATCATCGCGATCTGCGTGTCGAAGATGGGGAAGGGCGTCTTGCCCGTGAGGTTGTAGACGATCTCCACATCCTGCCCGCCGGCATGGAAGACTTTAAGGATATCCTCATTCTCGCACATCAGGTCGAGCAGGGGCTGCAGATCGATCCCGTCGGCCAGCGGATCGACCGCGGCGGCTTCTTCCTCATTGCCGATCTGGATCAGGCAGAGTTCGGGCCAATAAGTGTTCTCGCGCATGAATTCGGTGTCGATGCAGACGAATTCGTGTTGAGCGAGGCGATCGCACAGCTCGGCCAGCGTTGCGGTATCGGTGATCAGGTCGTGTATCTTCATCGGTCTTTCTTCGGTTGGGCGGAGTACCGCCCTCGGGAATGATCCCATTCGGAGCCTGCCCGAGGCCAAGCATGGCTTGACAAAGGGCAGAGCTTCCCCTGTTAGCGCGCGCGAATTCCGGCTAGGGGCCTTGTCGCCCCGCGCAATCGCGAACGCGCGCGCCCTTAGCCTCATAGCTCCGAAAATGGAAAGATTTTAGATGCACGCCTATCGTACCCACAACTGCGCAGCGCTGAGCAAGAAAAATGTCGGCGAAACCGTCCGCCTGTCGGGCTGGGTGCACAACAAGCGCGACCACGGGGGCGTGCTGTTCGTCGATCTGCGCGACCATTACGGCATCACCCAGATCGTCGCGGACGAAGACAGCGCGGCGCTGCCGGTACTCGACAAGCTCAAGCTGGAGAGCGTCGTCACCATCGACGGCGACGTGAAGGCGCGCGATGCCGAGGCGGTCAATCCGAACCTGCCGACCGGCGAGATCGAAGTCTTCGCCCGCTCGGTCGAGATCCAGAGCCGCGCCGAGGAACTGCCGCTGATCGTCAATTCGGCGGAGGACTATCCCGAGGATGTGCGCCTCAAGTACCGCTTCGTCGACCTGCGGCGCGAACGTCTGCACCGCAACATCATGCTGCGGAGCCAGGTCATCACCTCGATCCGCAACCGCATGACGGCGCAGGGCTTCACCGAGTTCCAGACGCCGATCCTAGCCGCCAGCAGCCCCGAGGGCGCGCGCGACTATATCGTGCCGAGCCGGTTGCATCCGGGCACCTTCTACGCGCTGCCGCAAGCGCCGCAGATGTTCAAGCAGCTGCTGATGGTGGCCGGTTTCGACCGCTACTTCCAGATTGCGCCGTGCTTCCGCGATGAAGACCTGCGCGCCGATCGCTCGCCGGAATTCTACCAGCTCGACTTCGAAATGAGCTTCGTCACGCAGGAAGACGTATTCCAGGCCATCGAGCCGGTGCTGGCGGGCGTGTTCGAAGAGTTCGCGAACGGCAAGAGTGTGACCAAGTCGGGCGAATTTCCGCGTATTCCCTATGCGGAAGCGATGCTCAAATACGGCACCGACAAGCCCGACCTGCGCAACCCGCTGGTCATCAGCGACGTGACCGATCATTTCCAGTCGAGCGGTTTCGGCCTGTTCGAAAAGATCGTCGGCATTGGTGGCCGCGTCCGCGTGATCCCCGCGCCGAACACGCAAGAGAAGAGCCGCAAGTTCTTCGACGACATGAACGACTGGGCGCGCAAGGAAGGCTTTGCCGGGCTGGGCTATGTCACGCGCAAGCAGGGCGAATTCGGCGGTCCGATCGCCAAGAACCACGGTCCCGAAAACATGCAGAAAATCTACGACGAGCTCGGCCTCGGCGAGAATGACGGCCTGTTCTTCGCCGCGGGCAAGGAGAAGGACGCCGCGAAGCTCGCCGGTGCCGCCCGTACCCGTGTCGGCGAGGAATTGGGCCTGATAGAGCAGGGCTGTTTCAAGTTCTGCTGGATCGTCGACTTCCCGATGTTCGAATACGACGAAGAGCTCAAGAAGATCGATTTCAGCCACAATCCCTTCTCGATGCCGCAGGGCGAGATGGAGGCGCTGGAAAACAAGGATCCGCTCGAGATCCTGGCTTGGCAGTACGACATCGTTTGCAACGGCTACGAGCTGTCGTCGGGCGCGATCCGGAACCACAAGCCGGAAATCATGTACAAGGCCTTCGAGATTGCCGGTTACGACCGGGAAACGGTGGACCGTGAGTTCTCCGGCATGATCGAAGCCTTCAAGCTCGGCGCCCCGCCGCACGGTGGCTCTGCGCCAGGAATCGACCGTATCGTGATGCTGCTGGCCGACGAGCCCAATATCCGCGAAGTGATCGCTTTCCCGCTCAACCAGAAGGCGCAGGACCTGATGATGGGCGCACCCAGCCAGGTTCCGCCCAAGGCGCTGCGCGATGTGCATATCCGGACGGTCGAACCGCCGAAGAAACAGCAGGTCGGCACCCATCTTGTGAACGACGACAGCTAAGGCGTTCCCTGGACTGGCGCGCTGCGCGATGCCCCGCCCGAGTAGCGATGATCAACCGCGCTGTCTTGCGGCCCACTGTTCCAGCTGCGCGTTGCAAGCATCCTCGATAGTCTTGGTATCTGCGTTGAATTCGCGCCGGATCTCTCTTTGGCGGGCGCGGCTGACGTCGCTCGTGAAGAGGACCAGTCCCCAATCGATGCCAAGCTTGTTGATCTGAACGTCCTTCTTGGTCGCTCCGATAAATCGGCCGTCCTGCCCCACCGTGCCGACATTGTAGGCAATCGCGCTTCCGCCATACCACGATTTATTGCGATATTTTCGCGGGCGATTGCTGCGTTTGGCTTGCGAACATTCGAATTTGCCGGCTTGGGTCCTTACCTCGGCGCGGCCATTGGCATAGCTGACGACCTGCCAGTTTCGAAACGGTATCAGCGTCTCCCCGGTGTCGGACACAACGCCATTCCCGCCATTGCGATGAACTATTTCAAACTTCGTCGTATCGGCCTCCGCGATCGCTGGGAGTGTGGTCTCGCTATCGTCATCGGCTTCGGCCAGCCGCTCGGCTTCCTTGCGAAGCTCGCGATCGAGCGCCGCCAGCTTGCCGTCGATTAGCGCGAGGTCGCGTTGCAGCGAGCCGACGAAATCGGCCGCGCGCTTGGTGTGGGCCAGTTCCTCGTTGAACACGTCCCACTCGCGTTTGAGCGCGTCGATCGCGGCGGCCTTGTCGGTCAGTGGCTCGCGGGCCTGTTCCAGCGCGGCCAGCTTTTCCGCGCGGGCTTTCTCCAAGCCGGGTTTTTCCGTCGCCTCGACCGGCCCGTCGGCGCGGCTGACTGCCAGTTCTTCGCGCGCATAGTCCTGTTCCAGCGCTTTCAGTCGCGCGACCTGCTCGGGCGAGATATCGTCGCTTAGGCGCGCCTGAGCGAGCGCTTGCCCAGCCTGCTTGTGCAATCGGTTCAGAGTCGCCACCGCAGCTTGCCATTCCTTGAGATATCGATTGCCCGCCGCCCTGTTGCCGCTCGCTTCTACCGCAAGGTCGAGCGCCTGCGCTTCGGCCTTGATCGGGTTCATCTCGGTGAGCTTGCCCGAATAGTGGATGAGATCGCTCGACGCGCGGAACTCCGCATCGGGTTCGGTCCCGCCGCGCGGAGCGACCATTTCGGCCAGCTTGCGACGGAAATTTGCCACATCGGGGCTGTCCTCCTGTGCCAGTACGGCCCAGTCCTTCAACAGTGCGCGTGCACCAAACTGGTCGTATTTTAGCTTCCATACCGAAAGCTTCGTGATCGCCATATGCGTTCCCGCATTGAGAGTGTTGCGTTGGCACTCGAGCGGCTTTTCGCAGCCCACCATGAGCCAGACGGCCATGATCTCGTCGCTTGGCGTCTTGGGCGAAAGCTCGGTGTTCCAGCGCCCGATCCGCCCCATCGGCAAATCGCCGCGATCGAGATCGCGCATGCCCTTGGCGTAGCAATAATTGGCGTCGCAATTGGTGAAATAGCTCTTCCCCTTGATCGCCTTCTTGGGTGCGCGGATGAGGAATTCGACCCGCATCGCAGCATCGGTGCTGCGTAACGCGCCGAATTTCTCGGCGACCGCCGGATATTTCGCCATGTCGCCATTGCCGGGCAGGCTTGCCACCAGTGGGCGAAAGAGCTTGGCTTGGTCGCGCGGATCGCCCGCGACGTTCCACTTCATGCTGTAGCTTTCGACCGGCTGGCCCATCAGGCCCCACCATTCTAAGCGCAGCGTCAGTTCGCCTTGCGCAGGGGTCTCCCAGATGAAGAACATATCGCTGTTGCGAGCTTCGACGATGTAACGATCATCCTGTTTTGGCTGCCAATCTTGCGCGTTCGCGAATGCGGCGCATGTCAACGCGGCCAAGGCCAGAAATTTGCTCGCTACGGTTCCGACCGCGCGGCCGTTCCTCGCGAGAACCGATTGTGATTGCCCCATCGTCATGCCGTCCCCCTCGCTGGCTACGATTCGGGATACAGTGCAAGACATTGCTCCGATTGTAAATTTTGGCCGGGCAAGAGAAGGGTTGCGCGGATACGAAAAAGGGGCGCGGCCTGCACCGCGCCCCTTGCTTTTCGCTCTGGCGAAAGACCGATCAGTCGGTCATCTGCGCGATCGTGTCGCCGAAGCGCTCGCCCTGGCTGATTTCGGCGTAGCACTGCTGCACGATCTGCTGTTCCTGCGGTTCGAGATTGCCGCTTTCGATGGCGGACTGGAACTTCTCCTTGAGATAGTCCTCGCCTTCTTCGACACGCTCGGCCGCCGCTTCGTCGTTGTCGCCGAAGGCCGAAGTGATGCTGGCCCACATCTGGTGGGCTTCGCCGGAGAGCGTGCCCTTGGTGACCAATTCGTCGCCCTGGCGCTGCAATTCGGCGTTCATCTGTTCGAGGGTCTGCCGACGCGCCTCGCACCGCTGTTGTAGCGCCTGTTTGAGCTGCGGGCTGTTGGCGTTGTCGGCCGCCTGGCGGTAGCCTTCGACGGAATCGAACGTGGTGTCGGTGAGCGATTTGAAGGTTGTCGAAGCCATTGATATTTCTCCTGTTCCTGGGGACTGACTCGACAACGCCCGGATACGGGCTTTGGTCCCGCGCCTCGTCGCTCGCCGCGGGCCCTTGGGCGGTTTTGTTCTTAACCTATGTTAGGAGCCAGCCTGCCACCGCGGCCATCGCTTGCCGCCGCTTGCTTTTGCGCGATCCATTCGTTTGCTAAAGTCCCGGTCCCCCTTGCGCGCGCGCCTTGCGTTCATTAGGGCGAAAGCCAATATTCACAAACCCCATCAAGCAGAGGGACACCTAAATGAGCGATACCGCTGACCGCGTGCAGAAGATTGTCGTCGAGCATCTCGGCGTCGAGGCCGACAAGGTCAATCAGGAAGCCAGCTTTATCGATGACCTGGGCGCAGACAGCCTCGACATCGTGGAACTCGTCATGGCCTTCGAAGAAGAGTTCGGCGTGGAAATCCCCGACGATGCTGCCGAGAAAATCTCGACCGTCGGCGACGCGACCAAGTATATCGAAGAGCACAAAGGTTAAGCCTGGGGGCTAAGCCCATTCGCGCTTATCACCCCGCCAGCCGCGCTGGCGGGGCCTGACAGGCCCGACCCCATCCGCGGGCCGGGCCTGTGTCATTTCGACGGAGAATTGCATGCGCCGCGTAGTCGTCACCGGTCTTGGCCTCGTCACCCCGCTGGGCGGCGATGTCGAAACATCGTGGAAGAACCTGATCGCCGGGGAAAGCGGCGCCGGGCAGATTACGAGCTTCGATGCCACGGACCAGAAGTGCACAATCGCCTGCGAGGTGAAACCAAAGGATCATCCCTGGGGCTTCGATCCCGACAAGCGCGTCGACGGCAAGATCCAGCGCCAGGTCGATCCGTTCATCGTCTATGGCATCGATGCGGCCGGACAGGCCCTCGAAGATGCCGGCCTCACCGACATGAGCGACGAGGAAAAGCGCCGCACCGGCTGTTCGATCGGTTCGGGGATCGGCGGACTGCCGGGGATCGAGAAGGAATCGGTCAACTTGCACGAGCGTGGCCCGGGCCGGGTCAGCCCGCACTTCGTCCACGGGCGACTGATCAATCTCGTCACAGGCCAGGTGACGATCAAATATGGCTTCATGGGGCCCAACCACGCGGTCGTGACGGCGTGCTCCACCGGTGCGCATTCGATCGGCGATGCGGCGCGCATGATCGCGCTCGATGATGCCGACGTGATGCTGGCGGGCGGGGCTGAAAGCACCGTCAATCCGCTCGGTATCGCAGGCTTCGCGCAGGCCCGCGCGCTCAACACCAGCATGAATGACCGCCCGACCGAAGCGAGCCGCCCCTATGACAGGGACCGCGACGGATTCGTCATGGGCGAGGGCGCAGGCGTGGTCGTGCTCGAGGAATACGAACGCGCCAAGGCGCGCGGCGCGAAAATCTACGGCGAAGTGACCGGGTATGGCCTGTCCGGCGATGCCTACCACGTGACCGCGCCGCATCCGGAAGGTCTCGGCGCACAATATGCGATGGAGATGGCGCTCAAGAAGGCGGGGCTGAAGGCGGGCGACATCGACTATGTCAATGCCCACGGCACCTCGACCATGGCCGACACGATCGAACTGGCGGCGGTCAAGCGCGTGCTGGGCGATGATCTGAGCGGCGCTTCGATGAGCAGCACCAAGTCCGCCATCGGCCACTTGCTCGGCGGGGCAGGGGCAGTCGAAGCCATCTTCTGCCTGCTCGCCATGCGCGACCAGATCGTCCCTCCGACGCTCAACCTGCATAATCCCGACGAAGGCACCGAAGGCGTCGATCTCGTGCCGCTCAAGGCCAAGCAACGCCAAGTGCACGCCGTCCTCAACAACAGCTTCGGCTTCGGCGGCACCAATGCGTCGCTGGTGATGCAGAAGGTCGACTGATGCGCAAGCTGGGCTGCCTTGTCGCGGCGGCGGTCCTGATCGTGCTGGCTGCCGGGGTGTGGTTTGCCGGGGGCTGGTACGGCTCGGCGGCAATCGAGGAGGATCGCAACTTCATCGTCGCGCAGGGATCGACGCTGACGTCGGCCGCGCAGAAGATGGAGGAAGAAGGCGTCATCGCCTCCGCCGATGCCTTCCTGTTGCGCGCGAAGATTCTCGGCAGCGGCGACCCGATCCAGGCGGGTGAATTCGAGCTGGAAGCGGGCATGAGCCCCGCAGCCATTCTCGACAAATTCCAGCGCGGCGATACGATCAACCGCTTCGTCACCATCCCCGAAGGCATGCCGTCGATCATGGTGTGGGAACGGCTGATGGCAGAGGATCTGCTGACCGGCGAAATCCCGGTACCGGAAGAAGGCTCCGTCCTGCCCGATACCTACAGCTTCGAACGCGGCGAAGAACGCACCGCCGTGCTCGCGCGAATGCAGGCGGCGATGCGGAACTATCTCGCCGAAGCCTGGCCCAAGCGCCGCCCGGGTATCGCCGTCGACAATATCGGCGATGCGGTCGTCCTGGCATCGATCGTCGAGAAGGAAACCGGCAAGCCCGAAGAGCGCCGCATGGTCGCCGGGCTCTATTCAAACCGCGTCAAGCGCGGGATGCTGCTGCAGGCCGACCCGACGATCATCTACCCGATCACCAAGGGCAAGCCGCTCGGCCGCCGTATCCGCCAGTCGGAAATCGCGGCAGTCAACGATTATAACACCTATTCGATGGTCGGACTGCCCAAGGGACCGATCACTAATCCCGGCCGCGAGTCCATTGCGGCGGTGCTCAACCCGGCGAACACGAGCGCGATCTACATGGTCGCCGATGGTACCGGCGGGCACAAGTTCGCCGAGACGCTGGAAGAGCACAACGCCAATGTCGAGGAGTGGTACGAGCTCCGTCGGCAGCGGGGCGAAATGTGAGCGAGGGCGGGGGCGGGCAGGGCCAGCCGCTGATCCTCACCGGCCTTTTGCCGAAGGACATGCACGGCTGGGCGACCGCGCTGCGCGACCGTTATTTTCCGCCCGAGCGCAATTATCTCGAAGCGCATGTGACGCTGTTCCATGCGATCCCCGCGCAATGCGAAGCCGAACTATGCGACCTGCTCAAGCGGCTGGCAGGCGAATTCGCGCCTCCGCAAGCGCGCCTCATTGGCCTCATGTCGCTGGGCGGAGGAACGGCGTTGAAGCTCGAGAGCGAGCAAATGCTTACCCTGCGCGACGGGATTGCCGAGCATTTTCGCGGCATGCTCACAAAACAGGACCAGGGCCGTCCACGCCTGCATGCGACGATCCAGAACAAGGTCACGTCCACCGAAGCCAAAGCCGCACAAGCCGAGCTGGAAGATACCGTTCAAGAGCGCAGCTTCGCCTTCCGCGGCTTCGGCCTGCACCGCTATCGCGGAGGTCCGTGGGAGCATGTCCGCGACTTTGTTTTCCGCGGCCGCGAAAAGGCGTGAAACGAGGTTGACCGGGGCGCACACCCGCCCTAAACGCGCCGCCTGCCGAGCGGGCCCCGCACCACGGGACAAGCCGCGCTCGAGGCCTTTCGGGGCGGAGTAGCTCAGGTGGTTAGAGCAGTGGAATCATAATCCACGTGTCGGGGGTTCGAGTCCCTCCTCCGCTACCATTCTCGAATCCGCATGGGTTCGCTTGGGGCCGCATGCATCCGCAAAATTCAATTAAAACAGAATGATGTGAGCGATTCGCGTCCGCTTGCGTGCGCTTGCATTCGCTTGAAGCCGGATTTGGTGTGGGGGTATTTTGGGGGTATTTTCCGGGGGTAGCGAAAAGGAGCGATACCCCCAATGGCCTTGAGTGAGATTCAGATCAAAAAAGCGAAGGCGGCAGAGCGCCCATACAAGCTTGCGGATGGGGAGGGTCTATTCCTCCTTGTTCAAAAGAACGGCTCGAAGCTCTGGCGGCTGAAATACCGTTACCACGGTAAGGAGAAGCTGCTTTCTTTCGGCGCCTATCCCGAAGTAGGAATAGCGGCAGCAAGAGAACTCAAGAAAGTTGCCAAAGGTGTGCTGGCTGAGGGCAGGGACCCGATGGTCCACAAACCGGGTCGGGACTTCGAAGAGGCCAAGACCTTCAGGGCGATCGCCACCATGTGGCATCAGAACAGAGCAAGTAGTCTCGATCCCGCGCATGCGAAGCGTGTCTGGTCACGCATGGACCAGGATGTGTTTCCTGACTTGGGCGAGCTCATGATGCATGAGATCACTCCACCAGAAGTGCTAAAGGTCATTCGGAAAATCGAAGAGCGCGGCGCGCTCGACATCAGTCGGCGGGCAAAGCAATGTATTGGACAGGTGTTCCAGTTCGCTATTGCCAGCGGCCTTTGTGATTCCGACCCTACTGCGCATCTTCGCGGGGCACTGAAGCCACGGCCTCGGGTCAAGCATATGGCGAAGCTACCTCTCGCGCAGCTACCCGAGCTGATGATTAAGATCGGGCAATATCAAGAAGAGGGTGAGAGACGCTCCGAGATTACCCGGGCAGCATTGAATTTCGCTCTTCTTACATGGGTGCGGACGAAGGAGCTTCGATTCGCCAAGAAGCACGAGTTCGAAGATATGGGTGGACCTTCACCAGTATGGCGCATTGGCGCTGACCGGATGAAAATGGGCCGCGAGCATATCGTGCCACTGTCGCGACAAGCCGCTTCTCTTGCTCAGGATTTGATCAGCAAGTCCGAAGGTAAATACGTCTTTCCAGGCCAGAAGCCCAAGATGCCGCTCTCAGAGAATACGATGATCTATGGCCTCTATCGGCTCGGTTACCACGGGCGGCAAACTGTTCACGGCTTCAGGGGTCTGGCGAGCACCTGGGCGAATGAGCAGCTTGTCGAGGTCGGCGATCCCCCGATGTGGATCCGTCGATATCATGAAGACTGGGTCGAACTGCAATTGGCACACAGCGAAGAAAACGAAGTTCGCGGAGCATACAATGCTGCCGAATATCTCGCTCCTCGGCGTGCAATGTTGCAGGATTGGGCAGACTTCCTCGACTCCATCGGCGGCAAGCCGCAAAACATTGCGGTCTTGAGGGCCGCTTGACCTGCTCCTAAGCGGACACCTGACCAAGCCATTCGACGCGAAGCCGGTCGAACCCGACGACAATACCCTCTGCGGTAACTTCAAATCCGAAGTCATCGTTTGAGGGTTCATAGTCTTCAAGAACCCAGTGATCACCGGCATCGGTTACAATTGCAGCTCCCCGAGGAAGATGCTCGAGCCGTCCGCTGATCCTTTTCCGATTCGTAGTCATATCGAGCTGTATGCCATCCATCGGTCGATAACGCTCTTCACATATCCAGGCGTTTCCCGATTTTTCGGTATCCCGCCGGCTCGCGACACGGCGCCGGGTCCAGCGTTGTAGGCGGCCAGCGCGAGATGGATCGCACCAAAGCGCTCTAGCATCTGCTTCAGATACCGCGCGCCACCGTCGATGTTCTGAGCCGGATCGTGGCGATTGCTGACACCGAGTTCTCTTGCCGTTCCCGGCATCAGTTGAGCGAGACCAGCGGCGCCAGCCGGACTGATCGCCATCGGGTTGAACCGCGATTCCTGCCAAATCAGGGCCTGAAGCAGTCGAGGCGGTAATTGGTATCGCGCTTCAGCTTGCCGGATGAGTGGCTCGTACAAAGCTTCCTTGAAGCTTCTATCGATATAAGCCTTGCCGCCTTCTGGTTTGGCCAAGTCGATTGCAGTCGGGTTAAAGCCAAGACCTTTGTCGGTTGTAACCTCAACTTTGCTGAGGTCATGGTCGAAGACTTGAAACTCCCGCGCCCGCGCAGACCCCGAAATCGCTATCGCTATCGCAATCGCTAGCGCACCGCAACCGCAGGCCACCAGATACATTCGCATCGCATAACCTTTCACCTTGCCTCGATCTGCAAGAGAACATAAATAGAACAAATAGGTGTAGGAAAACGCTTTTTTGCGTGCTTATCCGAGAGGAGAGAGGGTCGGTTGGAGGGGCAATTGTGAGGCGATGGAGCCGGTATGCCCGTTTCGAATTCAACCCTGTCACGTACCTCGCTTGAGGACACCGCCCGCAAGATCTGCGAAAGCCGGGGCGGCAAGTGGTCCGGCACCAAGGGCATGGCCTGCTGCCCTGCGCATGATGATCGCACGCCGTCACTCGGTGTGTCGCTCGGCCGACAGGCCATCCTCTTCCATTGCTTTGCGGGATGCGATCAGCAGAGCGTGTTGTCTGCATTGGCGCGTGAAGGATTCGAGGCACCGGCGCTTTTTTCAGCTTCTGCGACCACCAACGGCCCCGAACCGACCAGCACCCGCAAACCCTCGGCGGCAGCGCTGAGGATCTGGCGCGATGCACAGCCACTGCGTGCCAGTCCGGCAAAGGAATATCTTGAGAGCCGCGGCATCCTCGCCGCATCTCCAGCGCTCCGCTTCCATCCACGAACGCCGCTTGGTCCAAAAGGACGGACCCGCTTTTTGCCCGCCCTGATCGCGGCAGTCAGCCTCGACGAGGGGCCGGTCGCCGTCCATCGCACGTTCCTTTCGGGCAATACCAAGGCCGCTTTCGACAAGCCGAAACGCGCGCTTGGCGCGCTCGGTGAATCTGCTGTCCGCCTCTTCGCTCCGGCCTCTGGCAAGCTCGGCCTTGCTGAAGGCATTGAAAGCGCAATGTCGGCTTATGCTCTCACCGGTGTCCCCGTCTGGGCGACCCTCGGGAATGAGCGCTTCGGCCTCGTCAGTGTGCCCGAGAGCGTGACCGAGCTTCATCTCTTCGTCGATCACGACGCTGGCGGCGAGCTGGCTGCGTCGCGTGGCCTGTCCGCCTATGCTTGCGATGGACGCACGGTACATGTCCGCAAACCGTCATCACGCGACACCGATTGGAACGACGAACTCACGGCATGGCTGCGCCGCAAGGCGGCGCCGTAGAGGAGAGAGGGCTTCTCGAATTCCTGATCCGGCAGAGGGCGTGTCCCGATGCCTTCATCAGGAGGACGAATTGCCATGTTTCAATCAGACCTGTTTCCCACCGGCGAGCAGTTGCCGTCAATGCCTTTGGCCTACGCTATCGGCACCCGAGTTGCCGAACTACTCGCTTCGGGACGGCATCTTACCCGTGCCGACATTTCCGGGCTGTTCGCCGAAGAGACCGGCACCCCGGACTGGGGAAGCGCCTGGACCATCGATGACTACAACAACGCGGTCGAGATCGGCGCACTGCTCTGGCTTAGGGAGTCCTCATGCATCGATCTGGCAACAAGCGTGCACGAAGCCGACGCGCGGCTCGACTGGCTCGAAGCAGCCTTGCCGCCGCGGCATGTGCGCAGCGAAACACAGGTCGAGCTCCAGCAGTTCTCGACCCCGCCGATGCTGGCTTGGCTGATGGCGAAGGCTGCAGCTTTATGCGCGCAAGACACACTCCTCGAACCATCCGCCGGCAATGGCGCCCTCGCTCTCTGGAGCTCCCTCCAGAATGCTTCGCTGCTCCTCAACGAGATCGATCCGGCAAGACGAGATGGTCTGGCCCACATCTTCCCTTCGGCCACGATCACTGCGCATGACGGGGAACTGATCGCCGACCTGCATCGCGGCCCCATTCCGTCGGTCGTCCTGATGAATCCGCCGTTCGCGCGTAGCCAAGAACGCGGCAAGGATGGCGAGACGGCGCAGCGCCACCTTCGTAGTGCAATCCGGGCCGCGGCCAGTGGCGCAAGGATAGTCGCCATCATGCCCGAAGGCTTCGATGCTTCCACTTTCGCCAAGTCACAGCAAGAAGCGTCGCTGCTCCTCCATGTTCGCTTGCAGCAGATGTTTCGCCGGACAGGGACGGGGATTGCCGTTCGCCTGGTCGTCATCGACAAGACGCCGACTGCGTCTTCGCCCGCAATCAACGGGGATACCTGCGACCTGATCGCGCTCCACGCGCTTGTCACGAAGCTTTCGCCAAGGGCGAATATATCCGCCAACCTCCATCGCCTGCCAGTCGGAAAACCATTGCGCCTCGTTGGCAAGACTTCGAACCAACGCACGCCGGTCCGGCCGTTGGCGCCTTTCGCAGCGACATCAAAAGCCGCAGCGAATGCGATCGACCTCACCTATTCGGTCCTCGCCGAACCCGCGCCTGTGCCCGAACAGGCAGGCATCTACCTGCCTTACCGGCCCAGCCGCATCGCGTTCGAAGGCGCTCCGGCCCATCCCACCCCGCTCGTGGAATCGGTCGCCATGGGTTCGGTCGCGGCACCGCAGCCCGATGTTTGCCCGCGCCTTCCCGCATGTTGGCAGGCCGATGGCCTGCTGTCCGAAGCGCAATGCGAGACACTGGTCTACGCTGCCCAGGCATTTGCGCGCGATCTTCCGGGTCAGTTCAAGGTGAGCCAGGAAGGCACCTCGCTGGAACTCTCCGAGGACGGACACTCCTACCGCCAAGGCTTCTTCCTCGGCGACGGAACCGGAGCGGGCAAAGGACGGCAGATCGCCGCGGTCATCATGGATCGCTGGCTCGCAGGCGAGCGCCGACATGTCTGGATCACCAAGAACGAGGCGCTGCTCGAAGATGCACGCCGCGACTGGGAGGCGCTTGGCGGGCTGCCGCTCGATCTCCAGCCGCTCTCGCGCTGGAAACTCGGCCAGCCCGTAACGATGTCCGAAGGCATTCTCTTCGTCACCTATCCAACGCTGCGCTCGGGCCGCGCCGAGGATACGCGGCTCGACCAGATCCTTGCCTGGGCGGGCGAGGATTTCGACGGTGTGATCGCCTTTGACGAAGCCCACGCGATGGCCAATGCGCTTGGGGGCTCTTCAACCCGCGGCAAGGTCAAGGGCTCCGAACAGGGCATGGCGGGCCTCAGGTTGCAAAACCATCTCCCACGCGCCCGCGTGCTCTACGCGTCTGCCACTGGCGCTTCGGATATCGCCAACCTCGGTTACACTTCCCGCCTCGGCCTTTGGGGACCCGAGACCGCCTTTCCGACCCACGAGGCATTCATGACCGAGATCCGCGCTGGCGGCGTCGCGGCGATGGAGCTCGTCGCCCGTGATCTCAAGGCCCAGGGTCTCTATCTTGCCCGTGCGCTGTCCTTCGCCGGGGTCGAGTACGAGATCCTCGAACACAGCCTGACCGAAGCGCAGATAAAAATCTATGATGCCTATGCTGATGCCTGGGCGATCATTCACCGCAACCTCGAAGCTGCGCTCGAAGCAACCCGCGTGGTCGACGAGGACAGCGGCGACACGCTCAACCGCAATGCCAAGGCTGCGGCGCTATCGATCTTCGAAGGCACCAAGCAGCGCTTCTTTGCCCAGCTCCTGCTTTCGATGAAATTGCCGAGCCTGATCCCCGCGATGGAAGTAGCGCTTGGCGAAGAGCATTCGGTTGTCGTGCAGCTGGTCTCGACCGCCGAGGCCATGCTCGACCGGCGCCTTGCCGACCTTACCGTGGAAGAACGCGAAGCTCTCGATATCGATCTGTCCCCGCGTGAATACGTCATCGACTACCTTACGAAGAGCTTCCCGATACGATTGATGCAGGTCTTCGCCGACGAGGACGGCAATCTTCGCTCCGAGGCGATGAGCGACGGAGAGGGCAATCCCGTTTTCTGCCCGCGCGCCATTGCTGCGCGCGATGCGCTGATCGAACAGCTTTGCGCACTGCCGCCCATCGCCACTGCGCTCGATGCGATTATCGAACATTTCGGAACCGACGCCGTGGCCGAAGTCACGGGCCGGACCCGCAGCTTGTCCTCGGCCGCGATGGTGAGCAGCGCCTCGAACGGCGTAGCCCCAGCGCCAATGTCGCCGAAGCGCAAACCTTCATGGAAGGGACCAAGCGCATCCTGGTCTTCTCGGATGCGGGCGGCACGGGGCGTTCCTATCATGCCGACTTGGGCGCCAGGAACCAGCAGCGCCGGGTTCACTTCCTGCTTGAACCGGGATGGCGCGCCGACAACGCCATCCAGGGCCTTGGTCGCACGAACCGCACCAATCAGGCCTCAGCCCCGCTGTTCCGCCCGGTCACCACAGATGTGAAGGGCGAGCGCCGGTTCATCTCGACTATTGCGCGAAGGCTCGACGCTTTGGGCGCGCTTACGCGCGGCCAGCGCCAGACCGGCGGACAGAACCTGTTCGACCCGGCAGACAATCTCGAAAGCGACTATGCGCGCGACGCGCTCACCCGATGGTTCCAGCTGCTTTATGACGGCAGGCTCGAAGCCACCACATTCGGCAACTTCGTCGAGCGAACGGGCCTCCGGCTCGAAAGTCCAGATGGTGGACTGACCGACAATCTCCCCACGATCCAACGCTGGCTCAACCGCATTCTTGCGCTGCCGATCGCGCTCCAGAACGCGATCTTCGAGGAGTATCTCGGACTTGTCGAAGCGCGGATCGAAGCTGCGCGCGAGGCCGGAACGCTCGACCAGGGACTGGAAACCGTGAGGGTCGATCATTTTACGGTCCTGGCAGATGAACTCCTGCGCACCGATCCCGTGACCCGAGCCGAGACCCGCCTCGTCTCGCTCGAAGTGACGAGGCACCTTCGGCCTCTGCAATTGCAGCGCCTGGTGCGGATGCACGAGATCGGCAGTCGGCACGCGATCCCGATGCGCAATATGCGGTCAGGCAAGGTCGCGCTGTCGGTTCCAGCCCGTCGCCTCATCGCCGACGACGGGGCCGTGATTGAACGCAGGCGCCTGCTGCGCCCGCTCAAGTCCGCGAACTGGACCCTTGAGGCACTCGCTGAGAGCCACTGGGAGGAAATTGGCGTCTCTGCGTTCACCAGCGCCTGGCGGGCCGAGGAAGAAGAGGCGGCCAAATCACCGGTCACTGAGCGAGTCCATTTCGCTACCGGACTTCTGCTTCCGGTCTGGAAGCGCCTCCCAGGCGATCATGTTCGGGTCACCCGGCTCGTTGCCGAAGATGGTCAGTCGATCATCGGTCGCGAAGTGCTCGATATCGATCTCGCTGCGATCGCCGATACCTTTGGTCTATCCGGGGTTACCGGACCATCGGCAGAACAGATCGGCGCGCTTGTGATTGCCAGCGGCAAACCGCTGGGCCTTGCTAGCCATGATCCACTCACCGTGAAACGCTCGCTGGTCGGCGGCGAACAGCGCCTTGAACTGATCGGCTTCTCCCCCGATCGGCTCGACTGGTACAAGAACAAGGGCTGCTTCACCGAGATCATCCGCTACCGCACGCGGCTGTTCGTCCCGGTGTCGAGAGCCTCGTCGGTCCTCCCCGCGCTTGCCGCCTGATCCTTAGGGCAGACCCCAATCTCAGAATGAGAGTGGAGGGAGCCCTTTGGGCTTGTGGGCCTCGTGATCCTCACCTGCGCCTTCATTCCATCAGGAGAACACCCATGATCCATTCGATTCCCTTGAAGAAGCTCGTCCCGAGCCCGCGCAACGTTCGCAAGTCGAGCGACGTGCTGGCCGACCTCCAGCTGCGGGCAGACATTGCTGCGCGCGGCCTGCTGCAGAACCTCGTCGTGCGCAAAGGAAAGCGCGGCAAATTCGAAGTCGAGGCCGGCGGTCGCCGTCTCGCCGCGCTGCAGGCGCTGGCCGAAGAGGGCACCTTGCCTGACACGCACGAAGTCACCTGCCTCGTGATCGAAGGCGAGGAAAGCGAAGTGCGCGAAGCCAGCCTCGCCGAGAACTTCCAGCGACTCGCGATGAACCCGGCCGACGAGGCGCAGGCCTTCGCCTCCATCATCGAAGCAGGAGCTACGACGGAAGACGTAGCGCGACGCTTCGGCCTCACCGTCCGGTTCGTCGAAGGGCGCCTGCGTTTGGCAAGTCTGGCACCCTGCGTCTTCGAAGCGCTCGCCGAAGGCACGATCACGCTCGACATGGCCAAGGCCTACGGCGCGATCTCCGACGTCGAGCGCCAGGCGCATGTCTATGCCGAGCTGCAGGATGCCTGGTACCAGATCACGCCTGACACGATCCGCCGCATGGTGCTTGATGCCACGGTGCGTGGTTCCGATCCGCGGGCCGTGCTTGTCGGACGCGATGCCTATCTCGCCGCAGGCGGCCGGATTGAGCGCGAACTGTTCGACGATGACGCCAGCGAGAGCTGGATCGATGTCGCGCTGCTCGAAGACCTCGCGCACAAGGCCATGGACGAAGCCGCAGAAAAGACCGCGCTCGAATTTGGCCTTGCCTGGGTCCGGCCGACGCTTGGCAACTACGTCAGCCACGACCTTGTTGAAGGTCTCGGTCGCTTGCCCTGCGAGCCTGCGCCAATGACCGAGCAGGAAGCGCAGGAGCTCGGTGAGCTCGAGGCCGACTACGACCGCGTCGCCGCCGTGCTCGAAGACGAAGACAGCGACGAGGACGAGGTCGCCAAGGCCGAACAGGAACTCGTCGTCATCGACCGCGCCATGCGCGCGCTCAATGACCGGCCGCCGGTCCTCGCTGACGAACTGAAATCCGAGGCTGGTGCCTTCCTAGTCCTCTCGCGCAATGGCGAGCCGACCTTGGTCCCGCAGTTCTACACCGAGACCGAAGTCATCGCTGACGAAGGCGTGATCGAGGCCATTGAAGAGAGCGGTGCGGCGAAGCCCAAGGGCAGCTCGCTGTCCCAGCGCCTGCTCGACGAACTGGCCATGCAGCGCCGCGACATCCTTGCGATCCATCTCGCCAACGATCCGGCACTGGCGCTCGACTTCATGGTCTTCACGCTTGCCGATGTCGATGGACATGACTGGCGCGCCAAGAAAGCGTCGACGCTGGTCGGCTCTGTCGCTTCCGGCCCGGTCACCGGGTTTGAGGCCAAGGATGCGCCGGCGAGCGCTGCCCTGGCCGAGTTTGCCGGGTCGCTCGATGAAAGCTGGCGTGCTGGTGAATGCGACGTGAAGCGGTTTGCGAGGTTCCGGGCGCTTTCCGATGAGGCGCGTTCGGCCTGGCTCGGCCATGTCGTCTCGCGCACTCTAGTTGCAAGCCTTGCGTGCGAAGGCGAACGTTCGGTGCCGCTGCACGAGGCGCTTGGCTCGTTACTTGAAATCGAGACCGCGCATTGGTGGCGTCCCACGGCGGCCAACTACTTCGACCGCGTGGCCAAGGCTCGCACGCTCGAAGCGCTCGATGGCGCCGGCGGTCCCGAACTCGTCAGTCGCTATGCCGCATCGAAGAAGGCCGAACTGGCGAGCGCTGCCGAGCGCATCTTCTCCGGCAACTTCATTGGCGAGCCCGAGGTCAAGGAACGGGCGCAGGCCTGGGTTCCACCTATAATGCGTTTCGCCGGTTCTGAAGAAGCCGAACTGGCGGACCACGGAGGCGACGAGGCGGCCAACGTGGAAGCAACTGACGAAATTGCCGAGCAGGCTGCCTGACCCCTCCTGACAGGTCCAGGTCACTCGGCGGGCGGTCCGTCCCAATCGGGACGGGCCGCCTTTTCCATGTCAAATTTGGGGCCGATTGCTGACTGTCTGCTGTTAGCGAGCACGGCACGGAATGCTGCCGTTTCGTCTCAGAATCTGCTGCCAGCCTTAGTCCTTCTGTTGGAGATTCATCTTTCGTCGCTGCGCAATTCGGTTTGTCGTTGGCAGTTACTACGTTAAGGCTCAGGTTCAGGGTCTGTTGTGGTCGTTTGATCTCAATTGCGGCTCGCAAGGTGCCATAGCAACGTGAGTGCGGAGACGGGCTGTTCGCAGGAACAGAGCAAAGCGTGGTTTCGCTTGCCCGCTAGGCTAGGGCAACTCGACAGTTGGACCACAAGCCTCATTCCCCGTTTTGCGCAGACGACGCTTGATGGCAGCAGGGGTGAGGTAGAAAGTGCCAAGGTCATCTTTTTCGACTTGCCGGAGCAAGACCTTACCTCGACCACCCCAAAGCTGTAGGTAAAAGGCGGTTTCTCGTCCGTCGCAGATAGGGAATATCATCCCTGCCTTGCGCTGCCTAACAATGCGGTGCCAATTGCGAACATCGATGGACGAAGGCGATAGAGAAAACCCGGGATGGCTGTGCCATTCGCCAATCCAATCCATCTTTCCGCCAGATTTACGCCACCGCCTAAGCGCAGCTAATCTGTGCCCCTTAGGCGAGCGCTGGAAGCGCGTCGAACTCTGTCGATCCCATGGCAATGGACGGGTGATTTCAGTCACATGAAGGTAGGAACCCTTGCGCAGCCCGATGACCAGTCCCCCAGCTTCTAGAGGGCGATGCTGCCGCGTACATTCTAACATGTTCTCCGCCGCTACATGATCGACCAGTATGCCTTCGATCACGACTCATCCCTCGAAAGGCAGGATGGGCACGTTTTGTGCGCTGAAGGAGACGTTGGCTTACGCTCGATGCCGCGCTCGTGGTCGAGTACGATCGTGCGAAGCCGCGCCCCTGGCTTATCGTTGGCCCAACCTATCGCCATGTCGCAAGCTAATCCGGCAGCGATGGCAGGCGCAGCAACGGAATAAGGAATATAGTTCCCATCTCCGCAGGTCGCAGGGGCCATGTTCGCTTCGACCCCTGGTTTCAGAGCTGGGAAACGCGGTCCTGCGTCCATAGACGGCCTCAGACAGCGAAAGCAGCAATCATCACCGCGGACATTCAGAAAAGCCTGAACAGCTGCCCCGTTACCGCTTATCCAGCAATGCAGAATGGCCTCAGCCGATATGTCGTCCTCATAAAAAAGTTCATTCAGCGCATATTGCGTGTTCCAATCACCTGTCGCGTCGACGAGCAGATCGGAATCAGCCAGCACTGCCTTTTGAGCTAGCGCATCGCCAACCGTGGCTCGGATATCGCATTGAGGGTGAAAAGACCTTAGCTCCTCAGCCAGTGCGCTCGCCTTCCTTTCGCCTATCCGCGAATGACCGAGATAATGACGCCCAATATTGCCAGCGGAGAGCACCTGGCCATCGATCAGCGTCAGGGGTGCACCGGCGCCCGCGCCACTTTGGATAAGGAACTTGGCCAGATGGCTTCCGAGTGTGCCGCAACCTACAAGAGCAATGGCCTTCCCATCCAATGTTTTAATCCCGTGCAAGTTACGCTGGGCAATTTCAGCCAATCCCGTCCAATATCCACCGGAGCGCTTTATATCGAGTTTAGTCTTCTGCTTGGCCAACAGTGGCTGCAATTTCGAAGATCGCAGTTTCTTTGTGCGGACTGCCATTGCAATGTTGGCTGGCAGCTCAATTCTGACGCCGAGAGTGCAATTGTTTGCTGCGAGGCATACAAATTTCCCGGAGAGAAGCGCTCTTTCACATTCTCTCCAGCGATCAGCAACCACAGTCGTTTGCGCACGAAACCATTGCTCAAGAGACAAGAAGTTGTTCGGTACCACTCGATCAGCGGTCGGTCCCAACTCGGCATCCAAATGGAATATAACGGCGCCAGACAAGCGAGTAGCCTCGTGGTCATGTAGACTGATTGTATCAGCGATCGCAAAAAACGGACTTCCCGTTGCAGGCTTGAAGACCGCGTATTGCAAGCCGGATTGTCGCTCCGTCGTACCATCCCGGCTCACTAGAACTCGGAAATTCGGCTCCTTTTCTATCCAATATTCCTGGTACTCGGCCGCCACTTCGGCGCCACCTTGCCCGGCAAAACTCTTCTCCAGCGAAAGCTCGGTCTGTCTGAGCACGCGCAAAACGGATCCGCCTGGGTCGTGAAAGTCGAGTGGCAGGCCTGTTGCGGGGGCAAAGCAAACTACAGAGCCTTCAATGTCGTCACGGCTTATATGTCCGAAAGCGCCAGCGGGGAGTTGCTTGCGATCGACAAGCCGAACAATTGGTAGCTCCACAAACTTTGAATCGGGAATGACCAGCTCAATATCGACCGCACGGCCATGGACGTTTATCGATCCGCGAAATTCTGGCGATGCGCCTTGCTGTTCGGTGAAGCCCTTATTCGCAAGCGTAGCTGCAATTGCACGCCACCGATCGGCTAGCGACATCATCCGGAATCGGAACTAGTGATGTGCGGTGTGGCCACGGTCGCCGCCGGAGCGGCACGCACGGCCGCAGCCGTGTCGCTCTCAATCGTAATTACATCTGGCCGATAGGGAATGCGCCGTCCGAAGGCATCGCGCAGATGCTCGATCACCCGATCGGCGTTGCCGGTGCGCTCGAGCGCAGCCTCCATCGTCTCGGTAAGGGCTCTCGTTTCCGCCAGAATAGCTCCCCGTTCTTCCTCGCTCCAGCTGTTCAAACAGCTCGCCTTGACCACCGGATTCTTGATTTCGCCTGAAAAAATCTGCGGGAGCAGTCGTGCGACATCGAGTATCGTCTTATCATCGCGGTTATCTGCGCTCTGACCGAGTTCGAGCAAAGCCGCATCAATCGCACACATCAGGCAAATTGAGGATAGTGGACTGTTGGCCCAAACATGATCGCGCCAGCCCTTAAAGAAGCGGCTCATTCGACGGAATGACGGGCCGTGGCGATCGACTCGGCTCTCAACCCAGTCATGAAGCTGCTTGGGATCCGATTGAACCCACTCTCCACTACGCTGGGCCAGCATCACGCGGTCGCTTGGAATTGCAGGAACGCTGTCAAAAGTGAGTTTGCGCGCGCTGAAGGCCGCTTCCTCAATCGCCGCCTTCATGACTCTGAAGCGCTCTTCCGGAACGGAATAGATCGGGATATCGATATGCGCGCCGCGCCAGAGCCTGATCCGCACGCACGTGCTCTTGCTTGAGTCGAGCGACCACCCGTTTGCCCGGCAAACCGGGCGAAGCACCTCTTCAACGAAGGTAAACAGGGCGCCGGCCGCCAGCGCGGGATGATTGTCGCTCAAAAAACGGACCGGAACGTACATGCCATCGTCAAGATCGATCTCCTGCAAAGCCGGCTGCGCTGGAGCATTCAGCGTCTTATACGCGAAGCTGCCTTGCGTCATAAACTTGACCTTCACATCGTCCTGAATGCGATTGGCAGTCTCGATCAGATAATCACGCCGCCAAAAGCTCTTGTCCGATTCGAGGCGATGCGTTGCATTGCGAAGGGCCGTACGGATGGCTTGACGGGCATTTAAGAGGCGCTGCCGCTCGTTATCTTCGATTTCGAGGCTTGCAAGATAGCTCGGGTTCTTTTGCAGCCCGACAAACAGGGCATGCGCGTTAGCTAAAGTCATGGCGGCACTCCAAATTCATTCAGGCCTTTCCTACACAGATGCGGCAGGTTACAGCGAAATCAAGAGGCGAACAAACAATGTACAGAATTTTCCCGGTAAAAGCGCTGATCTACGCTGCAGCCCTCCTGGCAGTGGGCGTTTTCCTAGCGATTGAACTCGCTACGTCCGCATTCGATATCGAAGTTCGAAGGCTGGCCATACCAAGCATCGTTTGGGCAATCTGTGTTGCCCTTACATGGAACCCGATCTGGCGGAGGGTTTGGGCGGTGAGTAAAAGAGTTAGCTGGTTGCCCGATCTTGGGCACCACGTGTTCCCGGATCTCAACGGTAAGTGGGCTATGACGCTTCGCAGCAATTGGTCGCGTCAGATGCAGTTGCTTGATGCGGCCGCTGATCGGCGGCGTAGTTTCGACCCTCGAATTTGCGAAGCGGACGAGCTTACCGAGTTGCTGCCTGTCTCACTGGTCGCCGAGATCAAACAATCGTGGTGGTCCATCAAAATCTCAGTGACCAATCCGCGCGCCGATACTCCGATTAAGGAGTCGACAAGCTATATCGTCATGCCGCGCAAGCGTTCGGAAACTGAGCGGCCCTCGCTTTGCTATTTCTATAACCAGCAAAACGACACCGATAACCAAGCGGATAATCTCAGTTTCGATGCAGCAGCCTGCCTGTTCTACGATAATGATAAGGATCAGCTTGAGGGAACATTCTGGACAGCGCGGCAATGGCGACGCGCAATCAACACTGCTGGAACACTCAGACTCGACCGCCTCCCTAATCAAACGGCTGAGGCACACGCGCTCGAAGCGTAGAAGTCATCAAAATTCACTCGGGCTAAGAGCTATCCACTGAACTCTTCGCTGTCGGATTGCCAAGAAAGAATCCGAAGCTCTTTAACGAGAAATCACAATCATAGCTTAGCAACCCCATCTCCGCGAAGCCACCCGCGTCCAGCCACCTAGCGAATGTCCGCTCTTGGGAGCCAAAACCTCGGGTGCTTACGTCTTGGACTGGGGCGCATAACGGTCATCATTGAAGGAGAGAGGAGGCAGCTTTGCTCATCCTGAGCCGGGATATGTCCGTCCCGGCCATCAGGAGAACTCCCATGACCAAGTATCGCCGCAGTGCTTCGACTTCGCCAGCCCAGCGCATTACCGCTGCCATCATCGAAAAGCTCGAGCAAGGCACAAAGCCCTGGGTCAAGCCGTGGCGTGGCGTACCGGTTTCGCGGCCCTTACGCTCCTGCGGGACCCCCTATCGCGGGATGAACACCTTCTGGTTGTGGACGGTGGCCGATGGCTGTGGCTACGCCTCGCCCTACTGGATGACCTACCGCCAGTGCCAGCAGCTCGGCGGACAGGTCCGCAAGGGCGAAAAGTCGACCATCGCAATCTTTTACAAGAGCTACACCAAGGAGGTCGAGAGCGCCGAAGGCGAAGCTGACACCGAGTACCGGCGCGTCCTCAAAGCTTATGCCGTGTTCAATGCCGACCAGTGCGACGGCCTCCCCGAGTTCTATCATCCCAAGCCACTCATTGCCGCGCTGGAGCCCAAAGGACGCGAAGAGCGGCTTGATACCTTTTTCGCCGAGATCGGCGCTGACCTGCGGCATTCTGGAGCCCAGGCCTATTACGAGCCGCAGCGTGACCGGGTCACCATGCCGCCAGCCGAACTCTTCGAAGCCTATGACCACTACTACGCGACGCTTGCACACGAGCTGTCGCACTGGACGGGGCATTCTTCGCGGCTCGACCGCGATCTCAAGAACCGCTTCGGGAGCGATGCCTATGCTGCCGAGGAACTGATCGCCGAGCTGTCCTCGGCCATTCTCGGGGCCGAACTGGGTCTTCCGGTCACCCACCTCGACCATCACGCCAGCTACATCGCGTCCTGGCTCAAGATCCTCAAATCGGACGAGCGCGCGATCCTGACCGCTGCGGCCAAGGCCGAGGAAGCGGCCAGCCTGTTGCTTGATCTTGGGGGTCACCAATTCGGCGAGAGCGAGGACGATATCGACCTTGCTGACGCCGCCTGAGGAGCAGTGAGATGGGACGTTCCGTCAGTTATCCGACCGGCTCCGTGGTGGCCTTTCGCCTGCTTGATGAGGGCGAAGGCGACGATGTCGACTGGGTCTACGAGTGCCTCGTCGACGAGGTCATCGATAACACGAAGGCGACCTTTCCTTCTTTCGAGCGTTTCGATGGATGGCGCGGCCGCGAGGACAGAATCCTCTTGCGCAACGCCTTCGCCGATTGCGGCATATCGACCTATTGCGGCCTTGCCGCGATCTGGCTCGCCGAGCGTGACGATGCCCGGTACTGGGAGGCGGATTTCTACAACCCACGAACGGCGAGGGCACGGCACTGGCTTACCCAGGTGTCGGATAGGTTCATCGACCTGTTCGGGGATCTGCGCCTGGTCGGGCGGTTCTCGAATGGCGAAGCGATCTTCGAGCGCTCCCGATCGAAGTGCGACACCGGGTCCTGATCCTGCCTCATCCCAGTCCGCCGGGAGAGGCCCTTGGGCCGGTCGGGGCGCGCCGCAACCTGCGGCCCGTCGGCCCGTGTTACCCGCGCCAGCCTAGGGCCGCAGGTTTCCCGCTTCGCGGTGCGTCTCGCCCCTTGTCCCGGCCCTGATCGGGCTCCGGCGGACAGGACCGAGGCAATGGTGCCTCCTCGCCTTGTCCCCGCGATCAGGAGACACCTCATGTACGACAGCTTCATCGACCAGTTGAGCGGCCTCGATCTCTCAGGCCTCAGCATCAGGCCGGCCCCATTCAACGAGACCGACTTTCCCTGCGAGGATGCGATCGAACAGACGCTTGGCGCAGTCTGGTCCGACCTTTTTGCGATGTTTTCCGACACTGCCCTGGAAGCAGATGCCGAGGATATTGCCTGGGGTATGGTCAACCTTTTCCACCGCGCCGCCAGCCGCAAGTCGGCTCAACTTGACCAGGCCAGCGACGAGATCCGGGTCCTCCTTGCATCCGCCGATGGCTCCGAAGTGCATTCGAGCAATCTGGAAGAGCAGGTCGAGCGCGCGCAGGCTGCCGAAGCCAGCATGCTGGCCTTCGAGCAAATGCGCGAGGCGACGGCAGCACTTTATCGCGACGAGACCGGTTCCTCGTGGAAGCCCGTTTCCGGCTCGCGCACGAACCATTCGCGAAATCTCACATCGGCCGTGATCGATGCCCGCGATTTCCTGCGCGCACGCGCGGAGAACCGGCGTCATGCCCTGATTCCGGAGGGCACTCCGGTAGTCTTTGCCGGTGGTCGCCAAAGCTTCGAGAGCGCCGAGGATGCGAAGCGTTATGCCGAAAATGTTTGGGCGACGCTGGACAAGGTTCGCGATGTGGTTCCTGATCTCTTCCTGGTTCATGGTGGCGACGGCAAGGGTGCCGATCGCCTGGCCGCGAGCTGGGCCGAGCGCCGCGAAGTACAGCAACTGACCTACTCACTTGATCGTCGGCTTGGTGCCCGCGCCGGATTCAAGCGCAACGAGCAGATGCTCTCGCTCAATCCGCGTTATGTCGTCGCCTTTCCCGGCAATGGCGTCACCGAACGACTGGTGATCGATGCTAAGACGCGCCGGATCACCGTGGTCGATCGTCGCGGCCTCTTGGGCACCTCGCCTGGGTCCTGAGGGGCCCTTCATCATCTGCATCTTCATGGCGCGATGTCCATTCGGCACAGACCCGGCTATAAACTGCTCATGCAACTTGACGATCTGCTGCAGCGCTACTTTGCCACCACCGACCTTTCCGGGGTTTCTCCCGATACCTTTGCAGCCGGCATTGAGCACTGCCGGGTCGATCTCGGCCTTGAGGAGGACCGGGGCAAGCGCTTTGCGCTGTGGTCATTCCTCCACATGTTCGGATCCGCCCCCGATCTTGATGTGGCGTTCGAAAACGAGGAAGACCGGCAAGCAGCTCGCAACTTCATGGATCTCCTGGCAGCATCGGAAGGCGATGGGTAAGCTGATTGCATTGGGAATACGCGAGCCTTCAGGCCCACACCCGATACCCATCCGGCTTTCTTCGCGAACAGTCCTGAACCAGGTCAGCTGAGGACGGCAACCCGTTCCTTTCCGGCCGTGTTGTCGCGCTTCGCGCGCCTGCCCGCACCACCCGTCATGAACAGGTTTCCCTTGGAGCTTCGCTCCTGCGGTGCAGTCCTCCCATGCCCTGCTTCTTCTGGATGTTCGCAAGCCGGAGATGGTCTCCGGTTTGAGGAACTGAAGGACTTACACCATGACCAATATCGCAATCCTCACCGGTCGCATCGCCCGCGAGCCCGACACCCGCGAGACCAAGGGCGGCACCAACGTCACCGGGATCACCGTCGTCACCGATCGCCCAGCACGGGACAAGGACGGCAAGACATACAAGGACGAGAACGGCTACACCGCCAAGGAAAGCGAGTTCCACCGAGTGACCTGCTTCAACGGCCTTGCCAAGACCGTCGGCCAGTACTGCTCCAAGGGCCAGCTGGTCAGCGTCCAGGGCCGCATCCACTACACCCAGTGGGAGGACAAGGACGGGGTCACCCGCTACGGCACCGAAATCCTCGCCGACAAGGTCGACTTCCTCTCCCGCGGCAACGGCTCCGGCGAGAACGACGACAACAAAGATGCTCCCGAGATCGACTGAACTCTCCCGTCGATCTCTCTCCCGAAGGGGTCCTGTCCGAGCCGGACAGGGCCCCTTTCCTCGTTCTACTTCACAGGCACTTCTTGAGAGCTAGGAGAAGATGTGGAAGCGCCCAGCCGCTTTAACGCCTCGTCCTCGCCCAGCTTTGCGAGCTCCACGGCCAATCTTGCCAGGCCCTTCTTCGAGAACGTTTCAAGGCCCGTGCCGAGTATGACACTGCCCAATTCAAGAGCAGCCTGTTGCTCGAGTTCTTTCTGACGCTGGTCGAGTGCCAGCCGGTCGGCTTCCAGCTTTTGGAGTGCGGCTACAGCGCTTCGTTTCGATGGCATTGGAGTTCGTCCTTACTCCCCTTTAGCGTTCCTCCCGCAGGCTCCAATGGAACAGGCCAGACCCTGTAGGAAAGTCCTTTCGCAGATGACCACGCTGGAGCTTTTTGGCGGGCGGGGAGGGGCCTGGCTCACTGACTTTCAAGGGTGACGGGCCCGGCACCGGCGCGTCAAGGACGGCGGGGCCCCACCATTTTGCCTCCCCTACGCTTGCGCTGCGGTTCGACAAAATCGTTGCCCCCACCGCCGCTTCGCGGTCGCACATGCGGGCGATCCCTGACCCGCCGGCACCGCGCCCGTCCGCCTTCCTCCTGTCGTCTCACCGACAGATATCAGGAGGAAATCATGACTACACTTGGCAACCTTGAAACGAACTCGAACAGCTACTTCGAAGCACTCGCCACTGCCGAACAGCGGGCCTTGCACAGCTTCTTCGACCAGCACGTCGTCGAGGATGACGACCTTGGATATTTCGCTCTGGATGAAGGTGACTACAATGCCTTGCCAGCACATCTGGCCAGCCGTGTGGTGCACACTGTGCATGGCGCAATGCTCGACCAATTCTGAGCATCCAATAGGGCGGGAGCCGGTGACGGTTCCTGCCCTCTTTTCGTGTTCGCTGGTGGACGACCTGGGCGTGATGTGGAGCGGGGCTGATGACGCGCTCGATCCCGCACCACCTGCGGCGGTGCTCCTGCGGGCGCGGTGTATGTGTTCCGGGCCCCGCACGCACTTGCGCACCGCGACCGGGTTGGACCAGCGCGCGCGGCAGGACCGACAGGTCCCGTTCCTGCCGCTTCACACATGGTCCTTTGCCGGCCCCTTTTGCGCAGGTGCAGTCTCTTGCTGAGGGAGGAGCGTCGACAAGCTCGCTTGCAGGCATTGGCCAATGCAAATGGTTGCTCACGCTCCTGCGGCAAGGTTTGGGAATGACCATTAAGAAAGAACGGCCAGGATTACTGTTCACCACCTGCGCAATTGGAGACTGAGGCACACCGTACGCAGTAGCACTGCTATGTTTTGGGAAAAAGTGCAATAAAATCAGTGCGCGAAACGCTCAAAGTGCTCGGCAGAGAGGGTGCTGTTGAATGCCGCCCGGTCCCCGCAAATGACAGTAATTCCAAGGGTTCTGGGGGCAGTTTGCATGAGGGCGAATGCCATATGGTCCCCAAACGTCGAAGGTCTGCCCGTAGAGCGCTTCTCGATGGCAATTTTGCCCGCCGCAAACTGCCGCAGCGCGAACGCGAATACTGCATCTGGGACACCGAGCTGGCAGGCTTCGGTCTTCGCGTAAGGCCGAGCGGGAACTACTTCTGGTTCGTTCGCTTGCGGCATCGCGGCAAGCATCGGCGCATCACCCTTGGCCGGACCGACGAGCTTGAGGCGGGACTGGCAAGGGCGCAGGCTCGCCGCATTCTTGCAGAAACCGCGCTCGACGGATTGCCCAAGCGCGCAGTGGTGAAGGCCACCCCAACGATGACCGATTTCGTCGAGGCTTATTGGGATGATCTATCCCGCGTCTGGAAGCCCTCGACCACCAAACGAAATTGGGATGCGTGGCGGCTCGATATCAAGCCTACGTTTGGCGACACGCGCGTGGCGGACATCCTTCCAGCAGACATCCACCGCTGGCGCGATGGATGCGCGGGAGAGAGCGAGGTGAAGTTCAACCGCGCCGTGCCCGTGCTGTCCGCGCTGCTCAAATATGCCGAGGCGCTCAAGATGCGTCGGCCAGGTTCGAACCCCTGTCGAGGAATGCCGCGCTACAAGCGGCAAAGCGTCGAACGCTATTTGACGCCAGCCGAGTATCGCCGGATCGGAGCGGCATTGCGAGAGGCTGAGGCAGACCGACCGGCAGAGGTCGCAATCGCTCGCCTGCTCTTGTTCACCGGCGCGCGCGTGGGCGAGATCAAGAATCTGCGCTGGGAGTGGGTGAAGCCACCGCGACTGCTGCTGCCAGACAGCAAGACCGGTCCCAAGGTGATCTGGCTCAATTCGCAGGCGCAGGACGTACTTGCGGTGATCGAGCGGCGCGAAGATAGCGAGCTGGTATTCCCGAACAAGACCGGCAAGCGTCCGGTGAACTTCGATCAGTGGTGGTTCGTTTTCCGGCGGCGCTGCGCATTGCCCGACGTTCGTATCCATGATTTGCGCCACAGCTTTGCTTCAACAGCGATTATGGAAAACGTGCCGCTATCGACCATCGGCAAGCTGCTGGGCCACAAGCTGGTTGAGACGACCGCCAAATATGCGCATCTGTCCGATGATGTGATCGGCGAAGCCGCCGAGCGGATTTCCGGCTCGCTGGCGCAAGCTATTGGCCTCAGGCCATGACCGCCGCCAGTCTCAAGAAGATCGTCGAAGAGGCGCTTGCCGAGGTCGGGGCAACGGTCAACTTCAAGCTCGTTCCCAAAGGCAAGGCGCGCACCACGACCTGGCTTGGTGTCGAGCACGGTTTTGGCATTCGCCACTATCCGAGTGGCCGCAACGTCTACATCGTCCAGACGCGCATGGCAGGCCGAATGCGCACGGTCACAATCGGGCCTACATCGGTCCTAACTCGCTATCAGGCCCAAATGGTCGCGCGCCGCGTCATCGCATATGCACAGGTCGGTCGCGATCCGGCGACCGAACGCCAGCGCATCCGGTCCGCGCCGAGCTTCGCCGATTTCGTGACCGAATATTGGGATCGCTGGGCGCCACGTTGGAAAGCATCGACCCTGGAAACGCACACCGGCTACCGCCGCCGCTATCTCGATGATGCCTTTGTCGGCGTCTACATCGACGAACTCAACGAGGGCCATGTCACGAGCTGGTTCGCGGACCTCAACAATCTGACTGGACCGGGAGCATCGAACCGTACGTTCGAAATCCTCAAGCATATGCTGAACAAGGCAGAGGACTGGGGCTACCGGCTCGAGAACACCAATCCGTGCCGCTCCGTCCGGCCCAACCGCAAGCGCCAGTGCGAGCGCTTCCTTACCAATGATGAACTGGCCCGTCTGGGTGCCGAGCTGACAAATCTGCGCGCATCAGAGGATCGCACCAAGCAATGTTCGGGTGCAGCGATCACGCTCCTGTTGCTGACTGGTTGTCGCAAGAGCGAAATCCTCACGCTCGAATGGACCGACATCAAGGGCAACCGGCTGCACTTGCGCGATAGCAAAACCGGGCCGCGAACGGTTTGGCTTGGCTCGGCAGCGCGCGAGGTGATCGCCGCGCTTCCGCGCTTCGAGAGGATCCCATATCCATTCTGGAACTACCGCTACCGCAAACCGCTTCGATGCGTGAATGGCTTCTGGCGCAGGCTCAGAGACGAAGCAGGGCTACCCGACGTTCGCATCCACGACTTGCGCCATACCTTTGCTAGCCATGCAGCGATGAACAAGGAAACCTTGCCGATGATCGGACGGTTGCTCGGTCATGCTAATGTGCAGACGACCGCGCGCTATGCTCATTTCGATGACGGTCATTTGCTTGAAGCGGCGCAGCAAATCGGCGATTTGCTCGAGTGCATGCTAAATTGAGCAAGCGGAACAGACCTGAAAAGATCCCGGCTTTAGCCGAGTGCCTTCCTTTTAGATGTCGTGCTCCTTCGTCAATCGGCCAGCAGCATCCCGAGAGGTGCCTGACGATTCGATCGGGAATGCAACGCAAAGACGGACATAAGGGGGAAAGTCTGCTTCGCGCCCCAAATCTCGTCGTTCCGAAACTATCCGGGAGATCCCAAAAGCGGTTATTCGCACGGCTCAGTGCGAAGGGAGTTTCGCGCCCCGGTCTCAGCTGTCCGGGATCCACATAGCTGGATACGACTGCCGATTGCCAGTCACCGTTGTGGCGACCCATTTGGGTAATTTCTGGCACGATCTTATGCCGGAAATTGATCCGAGCGACCCATAGGGTAACGGTCACGGCTAGCTCGCGCTCCCCTTGGAGATTTTGTATGGTTCACGGGAAATCATAAAGCTCAAAAAATTAGCTTTTCGCCTATCTTGTTGCTATGTATGTATGGATCAATACATTTTATGTAGGGAATATGGTGGTGAAGATTTCCGAGCGAACCAAACGAGCGTGGATTTTCGAAGCGGGTTGACGTGACCCCCAGCTTTCCCCCAGCTGGGATTAGAGCCGGGCGGTTGTTTTGCGCATAAGCGCGATTGAAGCAATGGGCTGCGTAGTGGAGCCCGTAGGGCGTAGCGAAGCAGGCCATTGCTTATCCAGTTCGGCGGCGAACGCCGCCGGTGTTGCGTAGCCAAGCGATGAGTGCGGTCGCTCCCGGTTGTAATCATCCACCCAGGCGGCGATCTCGACACGGGCATGGGCCATGCTCATGAACAGCGTCTCGTTGAGCAGTTCGTCCCGCATGCGACCGTTGAAGCTCTCGACATAGCCATTCTGCATCGGCCTTCCGGGCGCGATATAATGCCACTCGACGCCGATCTCGCCGCACCATGCCAGCACGGCGTTGCTGGTGAGCTCGGTTCCGTTGTCGCTGACGATCATGCCGGGCTTGCCACGCTGGGCGATCAGCTCGGTCAGCTCTCGAACGACACGGCGACCAGAGATCGACGTGTCCGGCACCGCTGCCAGACACTCCCTTGTCACGTCATCGACCACGTTGAGCACCCGGAACCTCCTGCCCGACGCCATCTGGTCGTGCACGAAGTCCAGGCTCCAGCGCTGGTTCGGTAAGGCGAGCACCGGAGCAGGTGCCCTCGTGCCGACTGCGCGCCTGCGACTGCGTCGACGCCTCACCGCCAAGCCTTCCTCCTTGTAGAGCCTCTGGGTCTTCTTCCGGTTGATCATGATCCCCTCCCGGCGCAGCAGGATGTGCAGACGGCGATAGCCGAACCGCCGTCGCTGGTTGGCCAGCTCGCGCAGCTTCTCACGCAGATCGGCGTCATCGCCCCGGGTGGAACGGTAACGCACGCTCTTGCGATCGGCATCGATGACACGGCACGCCCGCCGCTCGCTCATCCCGTGGCATGCCTGAAGATGAGCGACAGCTTCCCGCTGCGCGGCGGGCGTCAGAACTTTTTTGCCAGAAGATCCTTCAACGCCGCTTTGTCCAGCATCGTGTCGGCCAGCAGGCGCTTGAGCTTGGCGTTCTCGCTCTCGAGCTCCTTGAGCCGCCGGGCATCAGACACCTCCAGCCCACCATACTTCGACTTCCAGTTGTAGATCGTCGCTTCCGAAACCCCGTGTCGCCGGGCCAGGTCGGCGGTCTTCGCTCCCGCCTCCGCCTCCTTGAGCACGCCGATGATCTGCTCTTCTGAAAACCTCGTTCTCTTCATCTCGTCCGTCCTTCTGTCAGGGCCGGACTCTAATCCAACTTGGAGGAAAATCAGGGGGTCACGTCAGGGTTGGAAAGGGTTGTGTCCTCGCTGCGGGAAAGGCGACATGTTTCGCTCGTGGCTCAAGGTCACCGACAAATGCGAGCAATGTGGTCTCGACTATCGGTTCGCATCTCCTGACGACGGGCCAGCCTTTTTTTCCCTCTGCTTCGTCGCCCCCCCATTGCTTGCCGTGATCGTTTGGCTACAGGTCTCGCTCGAACTCCCGACTCTGGTGCTTTTCGTGATCGGCCTCCCCTTGTTAGGGATTGGCTGCGTTTTGCCGTTGCGTCCAATCAAGGGGTGGCTTGTGGCCTCGCAGTTCGTCAACAAGGCTGTCGAAGCCGGCACAGAGAAACTGTGGGCGGAAATGCACGAGCGGGAGGATGATTCCAGAAATGACAAACTGGGTTCCTGATCTGAGCGGAAAAGCTGGCCCCAAGTATCTTGCGCTCGCGGAATCACTGACGAATTCTATCGGGACTGGCGAGCTGAAGCCTGGCGCGCGATTGCCTCCACAGCGCGAACTGGCGCAAACTCTAGGCTTTGATCTGACCACCGTTACCCGTGCCTATAACATCGCTCGTCAGCGTGGGTTGATCGATGGTCGGGGGAAAGCCGGGAGCTTCGTGCGGGAGACGGCCACGCATTCGATCTACGCAGCCGCGCAAGTGGATACCGGATTGAATACGCCGCCTGTCCCATCGGACGGGATTCTCCAGAAAGAGATGAAAAGAGCTTTCGATTTGGCTCTTGGCCAGAACGCGGGCTCATTGCTCCAATATCAATCCGCTGGCAATGATCAGGCAATCATCCGGGCTGGAACCGACCTTGCGGCGCGGGTCGGGCTATGGATCAGGTAGTCACGGCGGCTGGCGGCCAGAATGCGCTGCTCGCCGTATCGCGGGCGGTACTTGCTCCTGGTGCCAGGGTCGCCTGCGGAGAGTTCGTCTACCCCGGCTTTCGCGCAATTGCTTTGCGTCTGGGGGTCGAACTGGTTCCCTTGCAGGCCATGAATGCCGATACACTGGAGCTTGCCTGTCGGCAGAATGATATTGCGGCGCTCTATGTCGTTCCTACCAACGACAATCCCACGGCAACCACCATCCCGCTTTCGGAACGTCGGAGAATTGCTGAGGTCGCTCAGCGATACAAGCTGCAGATCATCGAGGACGATGCCTATGGCCTTCTGCCAAAGAGTCCGCTGCAGGCGATTTCCAGCCTTGTTCCGCAGCAATCGTGGCACATCCTCAGTACGTCCAAAATCATCTCACCTGCTCTGCGGATTGCCTTCATCAGCGCGCCCACCGTGGCAGATGCACTGCGGCTAACGGCGGAGGTGCATGACACCGCTGTGATGCCACCTCCGCTCAATGCGGCAATGGTCGCAATGTGGTTGCGCGAGGGGGCCTTTGACAGCTTGGTGTCGGCAGTGCGGGGCGAAGCCGAATGGCGTTCGGATCTTGCTGCCAAGATCCTGAAGGATCATTCAATCTGCCTCCAGCCTCAGGGTTACCATCTCTGGCTTTCGCTTCCAGCTGGAGCGTCGGCTTCCATGCTCTCTCAGCAGCTTACTGCCGCGGGTGTCGGAGCGATTCCATCCGACAGGTTCGCGGTAGGCAAGGTCGCCGCGCAAGCGCTGAGGGTCTCGCTTGGCGGCACGGCCCCACGAACAACCCTTGAGGCCGCTTTGAGACAACTCGCGGGCCATCTATCTCTACTCGACGTCGAGCGGGCTGATATCATTTAGGCCGCTTTCCCGGTGGCTCTTGTTCAAACCGGCAAGTCCGGAACCGGCCCAATTCCAGTCGTATAATTCGAAAGACCTCAATGGGCAGCTTCGGGGCCGGGAGCGGACTATCTGCTTTTAAGACCGGGATGATGAGCTGCGGACGTTTGATTAGCCCATCGTTTCAGTGATCCGGCAGCTCTTGATCCGCAAAGCCCCATCCAGCCAGCGTCTTGCTGCCCGCTCGTGTGAGAAGGCGATTGGCGTCGTTAATGCTAAAGGACTTGGCGTTCTGCATATCCTTCAATTCGTTCCAGCCTATTGGCACCGCCACGGGTGCGCCGCGACGGGCGCGTGCGGAGTAAGGTAGAACCGCGGTGCTGCCGCGCTGGTTGCGCAGCCAGTCGATGAAGATCTTTCCTTTGCGCTTGGCCTTGCTCATCGTGGCGGTGAAGCGCTGCGGCTCTGCCAGCGACAGCGCCTCGGCAAAACGGCGAGCGAAGTCCTTGTGCGCGTCCCATGAATGGCCGGGCGCCAATGGTACCACGACATGCACGCCCTTCCCGCCCGAAAGCATCGCAAAGCTGACGAGGCCGATATCGGAAAGCCGCGCCTTTATATCGCGTGCCGCCTGCTTCACGTCGCCGAAGTCCAGCCCCTCGTCCGGGTCGAGGTCGAAGATCATCCGGTCCGGCAATTCCACATCGTCGGTGCGCGAGGCCCAGCCGTGGAATTCGATCGTGCCCATCTGCACGCATTGCAGGATGCCGCGCGCATCCTCGACATAGAGGTAACCCTTCGTCCCGCCGTCCTTCTCCATGATCGGCACGTGGTGCACCGCGTCGCCGAACGCGCCGCTATCGTGTTTCTGGAAGAAGCATTTCTTGGCCCGTCCCTGTGGACAGCGCACGAGGCTGACGGGACGGCGCGCGGCGAAGGGCAGCATGATACCCGCGACGGCCTCGTAATAGTCCGCAAGTTCGCCCTTGGTCTGCCCGCTATCGGGGAATACCACGCGGTCGCGGCTGGAGATCTTGACGTTAGCTGCCGTTTTAGGGGCGGGGGCCGCCTTTTCCGGCTTCACATCGTCCGCGTCTTTGTCCGACCGCAGGCCCAGATAACTGCCGTGCCGGATCTTGCCGTCCGCGGTGAATTCGGCGAACGCGATTTCGGCTACCAGCTTCGGCGCCACCCATGTCACTTGCCGTGCGCTGGCTGCGTCCACCGCCACCGGCGGCGTCTTGCGCTCCAGCCGTTTGAGTTTTCCGGCCAGCATGTCCAGCTCGTCGGCCGTGAAGCCCGTGCCGACGTTGCCCTTGTAGACCAGCTCGCCGTCTTCGTTCTGCGCCATCAGCAGCGATGCGAATGGGCGGCCCTTGGCGCGGGACGCCTTCCAGCCGACGATCACGAATTCTTGCCGCCGGGTGCATTTGACCTTTACCCAGCCCTTGCTTCGCGAATGGCGATAGGGCGCGTCGATTTTCTTGGAAATGATGCCTTCCTGCCCGGCGGCGCACATCGCCTCGTACAGCTTCTCGCCCGCGCCGATCACATGGTCGGCGACGTGGATCGGCGGTTCGGCCGTGGCGAGCATTGCCTCAAGCCGCTCCTTGCGCTCGATATTGGGCAGCTTGGCGAGATCCTCGCCATCCAGCTCGACCAGGTCGAAGGCGTGGAAGGCCAGCCGGTCGGCCTTGGACTGGCTGCCGTGGCCACGCTTCAGGACCTGCTGCAGCTTGGAGAAATCGGGATTGCCATCGGCATCGCTCGCCACGATCTCGCCGTCGATCAGGCTGGCGGGCAAGTCCAGCGCGGCAATCGCTCCTACCAGCGGGCCGAACTTCTCCGTCCAGTCCTTCCCGCTGCGGGTAAAGACACGCACGTCATTGCCCTTCGCAGCGACAAGAGCGCGGTATCCATCGAACTTGATCTCGTGCATCCAGCCGTTTCCGGCGGGCACGTCGTCGACCAGGGTCGCGAGCTGCGGTTGGCGAAACTTCGGCAGGGGCGCTGCCTTGCGACGTTTTCTCTGCTTGGCCTTGGCCTCGTTGCGGGCGGAGGCCTTCTCCATTTGCGCCAGAAAAGCCTCGTCCTTCTTGCCGGCCAGCGGGTATTCGCCTTTCTTGTCCGCGGCGATTTCCGCCATGGAGCGGCCGGTCAGCACGCTCGTCAGCTCGCGCTCCACCAGCACGTCGCCTTCTTCGGCATGCTCGTCCTGCAATTTGCGCAGGAGCCAGTTCTCCCGCTTTTCTCCCGGCTTTTTCTTCAGCCTTATCAACAACCACTCGCCCTGCATTCGCCCGCCCTGCAGGATGAAATGGAGGTGGCCCTTCTCCAGGTCTTTCGCGCTCTTGCCCTCGATTGGGGCCCAGCTGCCACGGTCCCACAGCATTACCGTGCCGCCGCCGTACTCGCCCTTCGGGATGGTCCCTTCGAATTCGGCGTAGGACACCGGGTGGTCTTCCGTCCGCACGGCCAGGCGCTTGATGTCCGGATCGGGAGAGGGCCCCTTGGTGACCGCCCAGCTTTTCAGCACGCCATCCACTTCCAGTCGCAAGTCCCAGTGCAGCCGCGTGGCGTCGTGCTTCTGGACTATGAAGAGGTCGCCGCCCGCACTGCTTTCCGCCTTGCCGGAGGGTTCGGGCGTTTTTGCGAAATCGCGCTTGGAATTGTATATGGCGAGCGGGTCATTCCGGCGCGCCATGTCACGCGCTCTTCTTGCGCGTGGACCCCGATTTCTTCGCCGCGGGCTTTTCACCCACCGACTTCTTCAACGCGGCCATCAGGTCGATCACATTGCCACCCTCGCTGCCTTCGGGCGCGTCGACATTCTCGATAACCGCCTTATTGCTCTTCGACTTGGCCTTCTTGTCGATCAGCTTCTTCAGCGCATCGACATAGCGGTCCTCGAACTCGCTGGCGTCGAAGGGCGCGCTCTTGTCCTCGATCAGGGTTGTGGCGAGGTCGAGCAGTTCCTTCTTCGGCTTGGCCTCGTCGATCTCGTCGAAAAAGGTCTGCCCCTTGCGCACTTCGTCCGCGTAGCGGAGCGTTTCCAGCAGCAGGCCCTTGCCGCAGGGCTTCAGAGCCACGAGTTTCTCCGATCCGCGCACCGATAATTGTCCCAGCGCCACCTTTTTTGCTTTGCGCAAGGCCTCGCGCAGCACAATGAAAGCTTCTTCCGCCAGGTCATCCTTCGGCACGACGTAATAGGGTTTCTCGAAATAGAGCGGGTCGATCTCGCAGGATTCAACGAACTGGACGAGCTCCAGCGTCTTGCGGCTCTCGATCTTTACCGCCTCGATCTCCTCGTCTTCCAGCAGGACGTATTCGCCCTTGGAGATCTCGTAGCCCTTGATGATCTCGTCCCGGTCCACCGGGCCGATGCCGGGCACGACCTTCTCATAGGAAATGCGTTTGCCGCTGGGTTCGTGAATCTGGTTGAAGCTGATCTTCGCGCCGGACTTGGACGCGGAGTAGATTTCCACCGGGATGGAGACGAGGGCTAGCCTGATCTGCCCCTGCCAATATGCGCGCGCTGCCATCGAAAATTCCCTTCGATAAACCCAGCGTTCAAAGGCCAAATTGGTTTCAGTGACCGGTGGTGGATTGAAATTTGTCGATACCGCTGTCGATCGAAGAATGAAGCGGCGTTCCGTTGATCCTGACATAACCGGCGCTATTTATCTGTGATGAGAAGATCGTTGACGAAGGCAACGCCAAATTCGCGTCCATGGATAGTGGGTTTGATCATAATGAATGGGCTCCTCTTAGCTGCAACAGTGTCGTTAATCTTCATCCAGTCGGCTCCAGTGGCCGAGCCACGGATGGTCACTCCGCGTGGAGACCTAGCTGCAGACGAACGCGCCAATATTGACCTGTTCCGCAATGCCCGAGAGTCCGTCGTCTTCATATCGACACGGCAGCGAGTTGCCGATTTCTGGACACGTAATGTCTACAGCGTCCCGCGCGGGTCGGGTTCGGGCCTCGTATGGGATGAGGCTGGCCATATCCTCACCAATTATCATGTCATCGAGGGTGCATCAGAAGCGCAAATACAGCTTGCTGACGGTCGCCAGTTTTCCGCCACACTGGTGGGTACGAGCCCACAGCACGACCTTGCTGTTTTGAAGATCGGCGGTGCAGGTTTCACAGCGCCCGCTCGGGTCCCCATAGGCACGAGCAATGATCTGCAAGTCGGGCAGAATGTCTTCGCGATTGGAAACCCGTTCGGCCTAGACTGGACCCTGACTAAAGGGATCGTCTCGGCACTGGATCGCTCGCTGCCTAACGAGAACGGCCCCGACATTCGCAACCTGATCCAGACCGATGCGGCCATCAACCCAGGCAATTCGGGCGGTCCGCTGCTAGATTCAGCGGGCAGACTGATCGGGATCAATACCGCAATCTACAGTCCCTCTGGGGCATCGGCAGGCATCGGTTTTGCCGTACCGGTCGACACGGTCATGCGGGTTGTGCCGCAACTGATTTCTGAGGGGCGCTATACGCGGCCCAGCCTTGGCCTTGAAAGCGATGACGATATCAACGACCGGCTCAAGCGCGCTTCGGGGATCGAAGGGGTTTTTGTCCTGCGGGTCGATCCCGGGTCATCAGCGGATCGCGCCGGTCTGGTTGCTGCCCAGCGCACGAGGCGCGGCGTCGCTCCAGGGGACATCGTTACCGCTTTGAACGGCAAACCCGTTTCGAGAGTCGGCGATCTGCTCGCTCGGCTTGACGACTTTCGGGTCGGGCAAAGCGTCGTACTCACGCTGATGCGGGGCGGCGCAGAGCGAACGGTAAGGCTCGAACTCGAGCCGGGAAGCTGATGCACGAAGAAGGGCCGGTCCCATTGGTGAGACCGGCCCTCATGGCTGCCATTAACCGGCGTTTATCGGGAACGTCTTGCGTCCCTTTGTCGCTTCTGCGGTACGCGGAACCGTAATGGTCAGAACACCATTACGGAAGGCCGCCTCGACCTTCTCCTCGTCGATCTGCGAAGGCAGGCCGATGCGCCGCTCGAAGCGGCCATAGCGGCGTTCGGAATAGCCGCGTTCCTCGTCGTTTGTATCGGACTTCTTTTCGCCCCGGATCACCAGCTCGTGATCGTCCAGGCTGATCTCGATGTCCTTTTCCTCCATGCCCGGCAACTCGGCTGTGACCCGGACTTCCTTGGCGTTTTCCGACAATTCGACCCGCGGCCAGCCAATGCTGCGCCCGATGGACGGCAGCGAGGGCATGGAAAAGCCGCGAAACATGTCGTCGAACAGGCGATTGATATCCCGATGAAGCGACATCACCGGATGATCGACCCGCTCCTCCTGCCGGGGAGCGATGTCTTGGCCCTGGCTTTTCCAGGGAATGAGATCGCGAATAGCCATCTCGACAGCCCTCCTTATATCCGACTGGTTTGGGCAAAACTCCATCAAGCGGGGCAGGTGCGATTGCACCCACCCCACCGAGGATTCGCCCGATGATTGAGGCTTAAGCCGCCTTGTCTCCGGTCAGCTGCGGCGTGTCGTCATTGACATGCTCGCGGCTGCCGATGGCGATCTTGCGCGGCTTGAGCGATTCCGGAACGATTCGCTGGAGCGATATCGTCAGCATGCCGTGCTCATAGTCCGCATCGCGCACTTCGACATAGTCGGCCAGCTGGAACCGGCGCTCGAACGCGCGGGCAGCGATCCCGCGGTGAACGAATTCGACATCGTCTTCGTCCTTCTCCTCCTTCTGAGCAGAGATGACGAGCTGGTTCTGCTGTGCAGTGACGTCAATTTCGTCCGGGCGGAAGCCGGCAACCGCTAGAGTGATCCGGTAGCTGTCCTCGCCGGTGCGGACGATATCGAAGGGCGGGTAGCTATCCTGCGTCTCAGCGCGGAAGCTGTTCTCGAGCGCATCGAAGAGCCGGTCGAATCCGACCGTCGAGCGACGATAGGGGGTCAAATCAAATGCAGTTCTCATTTCCAAATCCTCCTTGTTGAGCAATCTGGGCACGAGAAGCGTCAGCGAACGAAAGAGCTGACGCCCTAATGTCCAACCGGACCCGCTATGGCATCCGGTATTAACGAAATTAGGAAACTCGCAATTGGTTTCAAGACCGAATAGATTTTTTTATCTACGTGTTTTCAGTATCTTGCAAGAGAAAGCCAAGCGCACCGATAGAGGTGCGCCTGGCCTTCTTCTAAGAGAGAATATGTTTGGTTCTGCTCCGTTTACGCGGTCAGCCGATCGCTGCTCGCGTGATCGGAAGCCCAGCTTCGCATCTGGTCCTTGAGCGCCAGCTTGAGCTTCTTCAGGCGGGCAATCAGAACTTCGTTAGGCCGGGGCCGTTTGCTTTCCAGCTGGATTTCGTTCTCGAGCCGCGCATGTTCGCGTGAAAGATAGTCCAGATACCTGTCGGTCATTATCTCCTCCTCTCTCATTCGACCGATTTTTCTGACATCGCCATTTTCGGAGACTGCCTTGCACAAGAGGGCGTGTGGAGACGCCAGGCAGCACTGCCGCCAGCCGTGCGTGGAGGTTGGGAGAGCGCAGCTTAATTCCGCGCTCTCCTAACCTTGTTAGAAGTCCATCGCCGGCATCGGTGCGGGCGTGTCTTCCTTGGGCAGTTCGGCCACCAGCGCCTCGGTGGTGATCAGCAGCGAGGCAACCGAAGCCGCGTCCTGCAGCGCAGTGCGCACCACCTTCGCCGGATCGATGACACCCGACTTCACCAGGTCTTCATATTCGCCGGTCGCGGCGTTGAAGCCGTGGTTGTAGTCGTCGCCTTCAAGCAGCTTGCCGACGATATAGGCACCGTCCTCACCCGCGTTCTCGGCTATTTGGCGAGCCGGAGCGCGCAGGGCGCGGCGCACGATGTCGATGCCAGACTGCTGGTCGTCATTGGCGGCCTTGAGGCCATCGAGCGACTTGAGCGCCCGGAGCAGGGCTATACCGCCGCCCGGAAGGATGCCCTCTTCGACAGCCGCACGAGTTGCATGCAGCGCGTCGTCGACCCGGTCCTTGCGCTCCTTGACCTCGACTTCGGTGGCCCCGCCGACGCGGATGACGGCCACCCCGCCAGCCAGCTTGGCCACGCGTTCCTGAAGTTTTTCACGGTCGTAGTCGCTGGTCGTGGTCTCGATCTGGGCGCGGATCTGGCTGACCCGGGCGTCGATGTCCGCCTTGTTGCCGGCACCATCGACGATTGTCGTGTTGTCCTTGTCGATAATGACCTTCTTGGCCCGGCCGAGCATGCCGATCGTGACATTTTCCAGCTTGGTGCCAAGTTCCTCGCTGACCACATTGCCGGCGGTGAGGATAGCAACATCCTCCAGCATGGCCTTGCGGCGATCGCCGAAGCCGGGTGCCTTGACCGCCGCGACCTTGAGGCCGCCACGAAGCTTGTTCACCACCAGGGTTGCCAGGGCTTCGCCCTCGACATCCTCCGCGATGATCAGCAACGGCTTGCCAGACTGCACGACCTGTTCGAGCAGCGGGATCAGCGCTTGCAGGTTCGACAGCTTCTTCTCATGGATGAGGATGTAGGGATCCTCGAGTTCCACCTTCAGCTTTTCGGTGTTGGTCACGAAGTAGGGCGAGAGATAGCCGCGATCGAACTGCATGCCCTCGACCGTTTCGAGCTCGGTTTCGAGGCTCTTGGCTTCCTCGACCGTGATCACGCCTTCATTGCCGACTTTGTCCATGGCTTCGGCAAGGAAGCGACCGACGGTTTCGTCGCCATTGGCGGAAATGGTCGCGACCTGTGCGATTTCGCTGTTGGCGGACACCTTCTTGGCATGGCTTTCGAGGTCCTTGACTACGGTGCCGACGGCAAGGTCGATGCCGCGCTTGAGGTCTATCGGGTTCATGCCGGCAGCAACGGCCTTGGCACCTTCGCGGACGATGGCCTGCGCGAGAACGGTGGCAGTCGTGGTGCCATCGCCCGCCTTGTCGTTCTGCTTGCTGGCGACTTCGCGTAGCATCTGTGCGCCCATGTTTTCGAACTTGTCCTTGAGTTCGATTTCCTTGGCGACAGTCACGCCGTCCTTGGTGATGCGCGGCGCGCCGAAGCTCTTCTCGATCACCACATTGCGGCCCTTGGGGCCGAGAGTTACCTTGACCGCATTCGCAAGCGTATCCACGCCGCGGAGCATGCGATCACGCGCATCCGACGCAAATTTTACTTCTTTCGCAGCCATTTGGCCTGCTCCCTTCTATGCTTCTTTCGGTTGAACAGAAGTCTCAACGTATCGTGCTTACGCCGCCTTCTTGAGCTCAGCGGTGGTTTCGATGATGCCGAGGATGTCGCTCTCCTTCATGATGAGCAGGTCCTCGCCATCGATCCGCACTTCGGTGCCGGACCACTTGCCGAAGAGGATGCGGTCGCCCGCCTTGACGGCGAGTTCCACCAGCTTCCCGGCATCGTCACGCGCACCCGGGCCGACGGCGACGACTTCGCCTTCCATCGGCTTTTCCTTGGCGGTGTCAGGGATGATAATGCCGCCGGTCGTCTTTTCTTCGGCCTCGATACGGCGAACCAGCACGCGATCGTGCAAAGGTCGAAAATGCATGCATAACCTCCATTACAAAGCGAAATGACTTACAGCGCCTCCCCCGGATGATCGGCAGGAGGCACTTCGCGATCTAGTTTTGCTGGAAACGGCTTCAAGAGGTCCAATTCAAATTTTTGGCACTCGCCGATTGCGACTGCCAACGGGCGCTTTCCGTAGGCCATATCAGGGTCTTGACGGTCTCAAATTGACTCACAAAATACGCCGAGCGGAGCAATCCGCAGTGAGAGACCAGCGGCAAGGCAGAAAGGAGGATTTTCCCATGTCGCAACCATTCGCACGATATTTGCATCCATTCGATGTAGCGCATCATCCCGCGATTGAGCCCGAAGTGAAGCGAGCCATTCTGGCTTCCTGGGCATCCGATCGGCATGCCGTCGAAAACCAGCCGGCGATGCGCCAGCCCCCCGATCTCGAGGGCCCGGCTTCCGTTGACGATGTATTCGCGGCGCTGCGCTCGCTCGACGGCCCGGACAGCCAGCCCACACTTCAATGACCGACCGCGCTTTGCTGGTTCAGCTGGAAGGGTACGGGCTGACAACGGCTGAGATCTGCTATTTCATGCCGGATCACCCTTCGCTCCTGCAGATCTATGCTTGGCAGGAATACGATGCAGCACCGGATTTCCCGGTGCTGTTCGATTTCCTCGCGCATTGGCGGCGAGAGATCGAGGCGGAGATCAGGTCAGTCCGTATCGCACACGAAAAGATGATCCGGCCAGCGAGCTGGCGTTCGGCGGATGGCGTGATCTCGTGGGACTAGCAGAGCCGTGTGATTGAGCTTGCTAACCCGGACGCTTGCCAATGGAAGCAAACTGCTGACTGGTAAAATTTGAAAACCTTCGGCCAATTGATAGGCAGCTTTTCGAGTTTCCCCACTGAAAGCTGCAGTCGCTTTTCGACCCCTAAACTGACTTTCGGATGGGCTGAGAAGAATGTCCGCTTCCCACCCAGTTCGCGACAGCTTCACCGAGCTAGTCATTTGCCAAGAGCGGACGGACGGCTAACGGCCCGATTCCTCCCGTTTGACTGTTGTGCTCGGAGCAAAGGGCACGGTTTGAGTTGCCTAGCATGCTGATCCTGCGTTAGTCGGAATGGTTTGCTAGCGCCAACACGTCGGTCTATGACGAAGCGTTTATAGGGAGGTCGTGTTGAATCGTATCGATCCCAGCATTGTCGCGCAGACGCCCACGATCGGAAATGCTCTTTCGATCCTGGCAGGTACATCAAACGTGGTCGGAGAGGCATACTTCCCCGTAATGGTCGAAGGATTAGCGAAAGCCCTCGATGTCAGGTGGGCTTTTGTTTGTCGGTTTGACCCCGCAAATCCACATGAAGCCACTACCATAGCCTTTTGGGACCACGGTCCCGCCGACAATTTCGTATACGGCCTACGCAACACACCATGTGCTGATGTCGCCGCACAAGGTGTATGTTGCTATGCAGACGATATTACGAGACTCTACCCATTTGACGAAATGCTCGTCGAAATTGGCGCAAAAAGTTACGCAGGCACTGCCCTAAGATCTCTTGATGGACGCGTTTTGGGTTTGGTTGCCGTAATGGACGAAAAGCCATTCCCGGAACCACAAACAGTAACGGAAGTCGTCGAGCTTTTTTCTGCTAGGGCAGCAGCTGAACTCGAACGCCTCGCCACAACATCATTGAATGAGCGGCTGGGCAAGATTGTCGAAGCGTCCGTTAGCGAGGCTTACGTCTTCGGCAATCGAACATTCCAGTTCGAGCTTGTGAACCGGGGTGCTCGGGAAAATCTGGGTTTCACGATGGAGGAACTTCGCGATCTTGCGCCATGGGACCTCAAGCCCGAATATACGGAGGATGAGTTTCGCTCGTACGTTAAACCACTGCTCAACGGTGAGGTCGAAATTCTCCAGTTTACGACGGTTCACATGAGGAAAGACGGATCGACTTATCCCGTATCCGTACAACTCCAATATTTCCCCGATGAAGGCGAGGTGTTCTTCGCTTCTATAACCGATGAGACCGAACGGCGCGCGAGGGAAGAGCGAGAAAAGCTAATCCTGAACGAGATGAACCATCGCGCGAAAAACGTGCTCGCGGTCGTTCAAGTTCTCGCTCGACAAACTGCGAAGCGGAATCCTGAGGACTATGTATCCCAACTTGAGGCCAGAATTGCGGGATTGTCGGCAAGCCACAACGTGCTCGTGCAAAACTCTTGGAAGGACGTGCCATTCGATGAGCTGATCCGCTCTCAGTTGGGACATTTCGAGCACATGATTGGAGATCGGATTACGGTTTCGGGTCCACCCACGAGGATAAAGGCGACAGCTGCGCAGGGTTTCGGACTGGCGCTACATGAACTTGCGACGAATGCCGCAAAGTATGGCGCACTTTCGACTGAGAGTGGGAGTGTCGCGATCGCTTGGCGCGAAATCGATCAAGGCGATGAGCGAAATCTAGAGCTGACTTGGATCGAATCTGGAGGGCCAGAAGTAGTTGCTCCCGAGAGCTCAGGCTTCGGATCGTTCATGATCGAAAAGAGCTTGACTTCCCAGTTCGGCTGCAAGGTTAATTTGGATTACGACCCCAAAGGTTTCCGGTGTGAGTTCTTCGCCCCCGCCGAGCGGGTGCTTTCTGGGTGATGTAACCTGCGGAGCTGATTGGGTCTGATTAGCATCAGATTCAAAATGCTTCATGGCATTGCGCCAGATAAAGAGGTCCGCTTTCCACCCATTTGATGACGCTCTCACCGAGATAGCGATGTGCCAGAAGCCGACCAGCCGCTAACGACCCTAATAGCGGACATCATGCTTAGGTTCACAATGCTGGGGTTCCTGATACAACGCCCAAATGAAACCAAGCCTTCACCCCGAGGAAGAAAAGCGCCTTCAAGAGCTTCATAGATACGGGATTTTGGACACCGAACGCGAGAAGGATTTCGATGAACTGGTCGAAATCGCTGCGGATATATGCGAGGTGCCTGTTTCGGTCGTGAACTTCATCGACGCCGGGCGGCAGTGGTTTAAAGCCGAAGTCGGCCTCGGCGTACGATCTACTCCAATCGAGACTAGTCTATGCGGCCACGTCATCCTTCAAGGTGACTTCGTGGAGATCCCCGATACACTTCAAGATGAACGGATGGCAGACAACCCCTTGTGTACGTCTGACCCGGGGTTCCGCTTTTACGCAGGAGCGGTTCTCAAAGGGGCGAATGGCCTTCCTCTGGGAACCCTCTGCGTTCTTGATCACAAGCCGCGAACTCTGACGGATCGACAGCGGAAGGTCCTTCAAGTGTTATCGAAGCATGTAATGAGCGAACTCAACCTTCGGCTCTCTTTGGAAGAGGAAAGAGTGCTTCGAAGAGAGGTGGATCATCGAGTGAAGAACTCATTGGCCTCAATCGGTGCAATGCTCTCGATGAAGGCCCGCAGAACTTCCAATGAGACGTTGAAGATGGAGTTGGACGACGCGAGCACGCGTATTCGATCTCTGTCTTCGCTTCACGCTGAATTGCACGAGTTGGAAGCCGGAGGTCGTGTCGACTTGGAGTCCCTATTTGATCGAGTCCAAACCGACTTGCGATACCTCATTCCGGACAAAGCTACCCTATCGATTGAGGTTCAATCTATCGAAGCTTCGCCGCAATTGGCAAATGCCTTGCTGCTGATTGTCAATGAGTTTGTATCAAATAGCGTCAAGCACGGCCTCAAAGATGGCGAAGGAAACATCCAGGTGCTCATTGAGGGCGATGACCATTCTTGGGCAATTGTCTGCCGCGACGACGGGGCTGCCACAGCACTGGATGCCGAGCGTGCCATGGCGAAAGCCGGATTGGGCACCAGAGTCATCCACTCACTCGCGAAAACTCTAAGTGCTGATGCTGTGTGGACCGCGACAGGCAATGGGATGAAGTTGAGCGTATCGTCGAAGAACACTGAAATACATTGAGGGACCGGATAATCTGGCGAGTGTCGGTAGCGCAAACGGCGAGCGCGGATTGCTCGTGAAAATCTGGAGCCGCAAGGACAAACGGCAAGTCGTTTGATGCAGTTATCTCAATCGTGTATTCAGACAGCGCGATGGGCGCGCCTTACTGCGACCCTTGAGGCTTTCGATCTTCGATTAAGCGCTCATCGCACCTCCTCTGCGATCGATACCCGACGAAGCGATGTCCGCTTACCACCCAGAAGCGGACGCTGGCTAGGTCTAGGCCAGCGTCCAACTCCAGTCAGATTTCAGTCTTCTCAGCAAGGGTAAGAGCGTCTTCTATGTCGACGCCTAGGTATCGGACTGTGTTTTCGATCTTGGAGTGACCGAGCAATATCTGGATTGCCCGGATGTTGCCTGTGGCTTTGTAGATTATCGAAGCCTTTGTTCGGCGCAGTGAGTGAGTGCCGTATTCTTCGGGTCGCAAGCCGATAGCCGTAACCCACTCATCGACTAGCCGAGCGTATTGTCGTGTGCTGAGATGCCGCGAGTGATCGACACGGCTAGGGAAGACATAGTCCTCGACGTCACCACCTCTGAGCTCCAGCCAGGCGAAAAGGCTGGCGCGAGCGTCTGCCGCAATCTCAAACTGAACAGGGCGGCCTGTCTTGCGCTGTGTGATTGTCGCCCGTGTCCTTATTTCTGGACCGCTTACCAGATCGCCGATCTTCAGTTCGACAAGATCACAGCCTCGCAGCTTGCTATCAATCGCCAAATCGAAGAGCGCCCGGTCCCTGATGCGCTCTTCGCGATCAAGGAAGAACCTGATCGCCCAGATCTGCTTCTGATTGAACGGGCGCTTGGGCCCAATCTTCGCTCCGAAGTTCCAAGGCACTCGATTTTGGGCAGCAGGGTCAAAGTGTGAGTAAGTCATTTCCATTCTCCTTGGCCGGAATGGCCGCAGGGAATGTCCGCTTTCGGGAACTAAGATCTCGGATCGCTACGTCCTAGATTGGGGCGCAAAGTCGACGCTAGCCGAGCCAGAATTGGACCGGGGCAAGCGCTTTGCCCTGTGGTCGCTCCAGCACATGTTCGGGTACGCCCCCGACCTCGACGTGGCGTTCGAGAACGAGGAAAACCGGGAAGCAGCCTGCAACTCGATGGATCTCCTGGCGGCATCGGCAGGCGATGGGGTAAGCTGATTTCAGCGGGGTCTTGGCACCTTCAGACCCACACCCGATACCCATCCGGCATTTGTCGCGAACATTCCATAAAGCAGGTCAGCTGAGGACAGCAACCCGTTCCTTTGACGGCCGTGTGGTCGCGCTTCGCACGCCTGCCCGCACCACCCGTCAGGAACAGGTTTCCCTTGGCCACCAGACAGGTCTGTGGGCCTGCGGTGCAGTCCTCCCATGCCCTGCTTCTTCTGGATGTTCGCAAGCCGGAGATGGTCTCCGGTTTGAGGAACTGAAGGATACAGCTCATGACCAATATCGCCATCATCACCGGCCGCCTCGCCCGCGATCCGGAAGCCCGTACGACCCAGGGCGGCACCAGTGTTACCGGGATCACCGTCGTCACCGATCGCCCGCTGCGCGACAAGGACGGTCAGACCTACAAGGACAAGAACGGCTACACCGCCAAGGAAAGCGAGTTCCACCGGGTGACCTGCTTCAACGGCCTCGCTAAGACCGTCGGCCAGTACTGCTCCAAGGGCCAGCTGGTCAGCGTCCAGGGCCGCATCCACTACACCCAGTGGGAGGATAAGGACGGGGTCACGCGCTACGGTACCGAGATCCTCGCCGACAAGATCGACTTTCTCTCCCGCGGCAGTGGTTCGAGCGACGACAACGACAATACCGACGCTCCCGAGATCGACTGACATATTCCATCATCGATGCCCATCAGAGGGGCGCTGTCCAGACCGGACAGCGCCCCTCTTCTGTTGCTCTATCAGACCTAAAGGGGAGGGGCCTGGCTCACGGTTGTCCCATTATGATGGGCGTGCAACCGGCGCATCAAGGACGGCAGGGTCCCACCATTTTGCCTCCCCTTCGCTCCGCTGCGGTCCGACAAAATCGTAACCCCTACCGCCGCTTCGCGGTCGCCCTTCAGGACGATCCCTGACCCGCCGGCCGCACGCCCATCCGTCCTGCTCCTGCCGTCAACGGCAGACATCAGGAGGAAATTATGGCTACGCAATTTCAACGCACTTCGACTTCGGATCGCTACTTTGCCGCACTGGCTGTGGCAGAGGGGCGGGCGCTGCACAGCTTCTTCGATCAGCACATTATCGAGGACAAGCGCCTTGGATATTTTGCCCTGGATGAGGGCGATTACAATGTACTTCCGGCGCACCTTGCAGCGCGCGTGGTGCACACCATCCACGGGGCGATGTCAGACGAGTTCTGACCGCATGAGCAGGGCAGGGACCGGCAACGGTTCCTGTCCTATTCTCATGTTCACAGGGGTGAAGGATGGCGATGGCGCAGTGCGAAAGTTGGACGCATAATCGGTCGCCCCTGGATTCGATAAAGATCAAACATTCTGGCATGTCGGTCCATTGCGCCGGACAATACATCTTGCTCCTTTGCCGTCATATCCAAGCAGGCCAGAACATTGGCCACTGATGTTGGCTATTTGGTCCCCATTTCGGAACATTTGAGGAAAATTCTCGTCCGAATATCTCGGTTCTGAACAAAAAGTTCCGCCGCTAAAGGCGACGCTGCGCTACGCTTCCGTTTTGAAACGAAAGCATTTTCTCCAATAATCTGGCCCGGTAAGCAACTGGTCACTGATCCGCAATTGAGAATGGGCTTGACCCAGCACACCGTACGCAGCGGGTGCTGCGATGGAAGGCGCGGAATTGTTTCGCGAATTCACCAAATTTCGCCGATACCATCTTCTGTGCCGGATGCGGTCCACTTGCTTTCTCGTCCGTGCCGAGTCGGCACAGATCCGTTTAATCTGCTGAAAAGCGATGTGAATTTTCCGTTTTCCTACACCCCCGGCGGCGGCCTAGAGTGGCACTTGCCTTTCGAAGGGTGAGCCAGGTTCTTTGAACACAAGGAACTTGGAAAAATGCAAAGACACCACCGGTTCGTGACCTATGTCACGCCCCTGATCGCCGAATGGATCAGGAAACAAGCAGACGAGCGCAGGGTCAGCGCGAGTATCGTTGTTTGCGATTGCATCTTCGATGCCTGGCAGCGCGCGACCGAAGCTGACCTGAGGACTCCGGCGACCGATCCGGGGCGCCAGAACATCTTCATCACAGTGGCGCTCGATGCGCTGCTTACGCATCATCCCGATAGCACTTTGCGCGACAGAACGGTCGCTGCCTACCAGCGCCGGCTGGAGCGCCTTGGCATCGTTGCACCCCGACCCATGGGAGGCGAGGATGAAGCATAATCTCGTCAACTTCACCCGCGGCAGCCAGCTTCTGGGGCATTTCGGCTTCATGTTTGCTGCGGGCCTCAAGGGGCCCCTGATCGTGACCTTCCTGGTCGTTCTCGGCCTGGTCTATTGGGACGTAAGCGGGGCGCTAGACGACTACCAGGTCTACCTCCTGTGGATGCATGCCTATGCCTCTGGTTATGCCTTCATGGAGTTCGATCCGGACAAGCTTGTGAACCTCAAGCTGGCCGATGGGAGCCTCGTCGCATTTCCCATTTCCGTCGTGACCGATTACCCGCCGATGCGCGAAGCGGTCGCGCTATTCCGGAGTGCGGTGATCAGCGCTTTGTGGCTTGCCGGGTTCATTCTTGCGCCGCTCTTCGCGCTTTTCTGGTGGGTTGCCGAACGCTTCGGCGAGAAGTCCAAACAGAAGAAGCATGTGCGCGGGGCGGAGCTTGCTACCTTGCGTGAACTTGACCGGGAGATCGCCGCGCACAACCGCAATGCCCGTGCCCGCGAGTATGGCGATGCGTTGGGCTGGCGCTGGCGTCTGGCCGGGTCGGCTTCGCTGCGGGATGCGGGCTTCTATTCTCCCGCGCATCTGGCAGGGGTCAGCTGGCCTTGGCGCCTCGAGCAGAGCCACGCGATGCTTGTTGGCACAACCGGGACAGGCAAGACCGTCGTCCTAACCGAGCTTACCAGGGAGATCCGTGAACGGGGCGAACGTGCGGTCATTTTCGATCTTACCGGGGCCTTTGTCGAAACCTTCTACGATCCCAAACGCGACATCATTCTCAACCCGCTCGACGCGCGCTGTCCCGCATGGAGCGTGTTCAACGATTGCTCGACACGTGCCGAATTCCATGCCGCGGCGGAGTCCCTCGTCCCGCACGATGGGGGCGGTGCCGAACAGTTCTGGGTGCTCGCCGCGCGCACGCTGTTCGTCGAGACCTGTCTCAAGCTCGCCGAAGCTGGGAGGGGCACCAACGCCGCGCTCGCCCACGAACTCATGAACGCCGATCTCTCCGATCTGCACCGTCTCGTCGAAGATACCATGGCCGGTCCCATCAGCACGCCGAGCGCGGCGCGCATGGCGGAATCGGTGCGTGCAGTGTTCAATGTCAACGCCAAGGCGCTCCAGATGCTGCCCGAAGACGGGACGCCCTTTTCGGTCCGCGAGTGGGTCAACGGGGCAGGTGAACCGGGCTCTATCCTGTTTCTGTCCGCGCGCTACATCGACATGAGCGTGCTCTCGCAGCTGCTCACCCTGTGGCTCGATACCGCGATCAATACGCTGATGGCGGGCCAGCGCTCGCGGGACATCAGGCTCTGGTTCCTGATCGACGAACTGGGCGCGCTGCATCGCCTGCCTTCGCTCGAGAAGGGCCTCCAGACCGCGCGCAATTTCGGGGGCGCGATCGTCACCGGGATCCATGCCTTTGCCAAGCTCAAGGATGTCTACGGCGAGAACATGGCCATGACCCTGTCCTCGCTTGCCCGAACCAAGCTGATCCTCGGCACAGCAGATCGCGAGACCGCCACCTGGTGTTCCGATATCATTGGCCACCGCGAGGTTCGCGAGATGGAGGAAGGATACAGCTACGGCTATAACAATGCGCGCGACGCGGTAAGCCTGACGCCCCGGCGCCAGGTCGTCCCACTGCTGCTTCCCGACGAGCTGATGAAGCTCAAGAACCTACATGGTTTCATCAAGTTTCCCGAAGGATTTCCGGCGGCACCCGTGGTCCTCGAACCGCGCAACTGGCCTCGGGTGGCCGAAGGCTTCATTCCCCGGGATATGCCGAAGTTACCACCGCAGACCCGGCACGCTGATGATAATGAGGGAGCAGGGGGCGGTGCCGGAGCAGCCTCTGAAACAGGCGACAATGATGGTGATCCTCGCCGGATGAGGAATGCGCACGATCGCACCGACAGCGCTGAAAAGAAAGCTGACCAAGAAGAGAAAAAGGAACCTCGCCGGACCCGTCGCAGCAACAAGGTCGAGCAGGCTCGACCGGATCAGACAAGGAAGGCTCGCGATCCGAATGCGCCAGGGAAAAGGGCGACATCGGACCCTCAGCGGCCGGCTCAATCCGAACTCCCTCTGTCTTCGAAAGCTGAGGAGCACCGCGGCATGGAGCAACGGGCTGTGCCTTCCGCCAGATCCGATATTCCCGATCCCGCAGCGCATCAGCGAGCACAGGTCGCGCGCGGCAAGGCCGACCAGAGGCTCCAGGAAGAGCAGCAGAAGTCGCTGCTTGGCGGTGCAGCGAAGCAGGGTCGCGATGCCGATCAGGGGCAGGACCATGGTCACGATTACGGGGACTTCGATCCGGACATGTGACGCTTAACCGGGGAGGGGACGAGGGCCAAGAGAAAGTGATCCCAGCCCATGCTTTCCGTCGCCAATGTCCGCTCGCCTTCGGCGGCGGCAAGCTACTTCGCTTCGGACAATTACTACGCGAGCGCCGATGCCGACCGCTCAGGCCAGTGGGTCGGCGAGGGTGCAAGGCGCCTTGGTCTCGACGGCAAGGTCGAGGCTGCGGTGTTCGACGCGCTGCTGCAAGGCGAGCTGCCCGACGGCAGCAGTGTCGGCAATCCCGGACAGACGCACCGCCCGGGTACAGACCTCACCTTCTCCGTCCCCAAGAGCTGGTCGCTGCTGGCGCTCGTCGGGAAGGATGAGCGGATCATTGCCGCCTACCGCGAAGCCGTCCTGGAAGCGCTGCACTGGGCTGAGAAGAATGCGGCCGAGACCCGGATGGTGGAGAAAGGCAAGATCGTCACTCAAGCCACGGGAAGCCTTGCGATCGGCCTGTTCCAGCACGACACCAACCGCAACCAGGAGCCGAACCTCCACTTTCATGCGGTCATCGCCAATGTCACGCAAGGCAAGGACGGGAAGTGGCGCACGCTCAAGAACGACCGGCTCTGGCAGCTCAACACCACGCTCAATTCTATTGCAATGGCGCGCTTTCGCGTCGCGGTCGAGAAGCTTGGCTACGAGCCGGGACCGACCCTCAAGCACGGCAATTTCGAAGCGCGCGGTATCACCCGCGAACAGGTCATGGCGTTCTCGAGCCGCCGCCAGGAAGTGCTCGATGCGCGGCGCGGTCCTGGTCTTGAAGCTGGCCGCATCGCTGCGCTCGATACGCGCGCCAGTAAGGACACGATCGAGGACCGCGAAACCTTGGGCAAGCTCTGGAGCGAAACCGCGAAATCCATCGGGTTGGACCTCGCTCCCTTGGTCGAGCGGGCCCGGATCCGCACACTGAAACAGTCGATCGAAACTGGCAGGTTCGGCTCGCTTGTCGAGCGCGGGCGCGCATGGCTGGGACGCTTCGCCGCGCATGTCAGGGGCGATCCGGCTGATCCGCTTGTGCCCAAGTCGGTCCTCAGACAGGACCGTGAGACGATCGCAGCGGCACAGGCCGTCGCTTCGGCGGTGCGTCATCTCTCGCAGCGCGAGGCTGCCTTCGAGCGCACCGCGCTCTACAAGGCCGCGCTCGATTTCGGGTTGCCAGCGACGATTGCCGATATTGAAAAACGGACCCGCGCCTTGGTGCGCTCCGGCGACCTCATAGTGGGCAAGGGAGACCACAAGGGCTGGCTGGCTTCGCGTGACGCGGTGATCGCTGAGCAGCGGATCTTGTCCGAGGTTGCCGCTGGCAAGGGTGCGAGCTCGTCTGCAGTTGAGACGGGAAGCGCGACCGCTCGTGTCCAGGCCGCTGCAATGGCAGGGCAGGGATTCCGCCTCAACGAGGGTCAGCTCGGAGCGGCGAAGTTGATCCTGACGTCCGAGGATCGAACGATCGCGGTCCAGGGAATTGCCGGTGCCGGCAAGAGCAGCGTTCTGAAACCCGTCGCCGAGGTGCTGCGCGCCGAGGGCCGCCCGGTTATCGGGCTCGCGATCCAGAACACGCTCGTCCAGATGCTCGAACGCGACACCGGTATAGCCTCGCAGACGCTGGCCCGGTTCCTTGGTGGCTGGAACAAGCTGCTCGACGATCCCGGTAACGCGGTGCTGCGTTTGGAGGCAAAGGCGGCGCTGAAGGACCATGTGCTGGTGCTCGACGAGGCTTCGATGATCTCGAACGAGGACAAGGAAAAGCTCGTCCGCCTTGCCAATCTTGCTGGCGTTCACCGCCTGGTCCTGATGGGGGACCGCAAGCAGCTCGGCGCAGTCGATGCGGGCAAACCCTTCGCGCTGCTGCAGCGGACGGGTATGGCGCGCGCTGAAATGGCGACCAACCTGCGCGCCCGCGATCCAGTCATCCGCGAGGCGCAGGCGGCAGCGCAGGCGGGCGATGTGCGCACGGCGCTGCGTCACCTGCAGCCGCACACGGTCGAAGCCAAGGGCGATGGCGCGCTGGTCGCTGCTGACATCTGGTTGGCGCTCGACAAGGACGACCGCGCGCGGACATCGATCTACGCCTCGGGCCGCGCCATCCGCTCTGCGGTCAATGCTGCCATCCAGCAGGGACTTCTCGCCAATGGCGAGATTGGCCCGGGCAAGGCCGAGCTCGGAGTGCTCGACCGCGTCAACACGACCCGCGAAGAGCTGCGACATCTCTCGGCCTATCAGCCTGGCCGGGTGCTCGAGGTCTCGAGAAAGCAACAGGCCCTGGGACTGTCAGCGGGCGAGTATCGTGTCCTGGGACAGGACCGGAAGGGCAGGCAGGTCGAAGTTGCGGATAAGCGCGGCAAGCGGTTCCGGTTCGACCCGGCACGGATCAGGGCAGGGAAGGGCGACCAGAATCTGACCTTGCATGAGCCGAGGAAGCTCGAGATCCATGAAGGCGACCGGATCCGATGGACCCGCAACGATCATCGCCGCGGCCTGTTCAATGCCGACCAGGCCAGGGTGGTTGCCGTTGTCGGCGGGAAGGTCACTTTCGAAACTTCCAAGGGAGACCAGGTCGAGCTCAAAAAGGACGATCCGATGCTGAAGCGGATCGATCTTGCCTATGCGCTCAACGCCCACATGGCGCAGGGTCTGACATCCGATCGCGGCATAGCCGTCATGGACAGCCGCGAGCGCAACCTGTCGAACCAGAAAACGTTCCTCGTGACGATCACGAGGCTTCGCGATCACCTGACACTGGTGGTCGACAGTTCGGACAGGCTCGGAGCAGTCGTGGCACGCAACAAAGGCGAGAAGGCCTCGGCCCTCGAGGTCACCGCACAGTTGACGCCGACAGAAAAGAAAAACGGCGAACTTGATCAGCTGAAACCGGAAGAGGCCAACAAGGCCGAAAAGGAACTCGCCCGAAGCAAGAGCAAGACACTGGACTTCGGGATTTGAAGGGCCGCTATGTGCCAGATTTTCTGACGAATTGGCCCCGGCAGTTGTTCCGGGTCGTGCCTGCGCGTGCACGACCAGATTTCGGAGCAGCTCTCAGATCGCAAGAGTTTTGCGATGCCTCTCAATCGCGCTTCGTACATCATCGGGGAAGGGCAGGTGTCCGCTTTCGCTGCGCCAGGCGTCGTCGAACCGTGCAACGACATCCTTCGCTGTCGCGGTGATCAGCTTGGCAGGCAGCTTCGCCTTGTCGGCGATCGCCTCGAGTTCATCATAGGTGTAGGATGCCCACTCGCGCGAGCTATGAAACTTGAGTGCAGCATCGTCGCCTGGGATATAGTCGAGCGTCGAAAGCAGGTCATAGGCAGGTGCCAGCAGCGCGTTACGCCTATCCGGGTAGATCAACGACCAGTTCTTGAGGTGCATGTCGCCATTCCCGATCAGTACCGAGTAGGTGAGCCGGCGGACGAATTCGACCACGCTTTGTTCGTCGGTCTCGATCGCCAGGACACTGAGAATCTGGCGGTAGCTCGCATTCTCGTATTTATCGTCTGCAAAGACACCGAACACCTGGGCGAAGTCTTCGGTGTGCACGGGTCCCTCTTCCCCCCGGTCGAAGCGCCGGATGGCAAAAGCGGACTCTCCGTAACGGGTGATACCTTCGGGTATGCCATCGATCTGATCGAGAGGCACAAGGCCGATTTCAGGTACGTCGATCCCGATCTTTGCTGCCAGTTTCATCGCTGCGAATTCAGCCTCGGGCACGTCCGGATGTCTCGCAGAGGGCAGCTTGACGATCCAGTCGCCGCCGCTGCCTGTGACTGGGATCGTCAGTCCGCCATTCTTGCCCTGGGCTTTGATAGCCGAGAATTTGAGTTGCACGCCGGCAAGCGAGAAGCGCAGCGCGCGCTCTGCCTGCTTCCCCGCCGCTTCTTCATCTAGCTCGTCGGCCTCCGTTTCCTCGGCATCGACGGCGAGGGCGCGCACTGCGCCGGGAAGATCGTGCCCGAGCTGTGCGAGAAGGTGGTATTCGCGCACGGCTTTCACGCCGGCGCGGCGGGCCAGGTAGTCGCGAAGCGTTCCTTCAGGAAGGAGGTTGGAGAAGAACGGCTCGATCTTCGTTCGATAGCTACGTGGCTCTGCGATGATCTCGCCATTCGCGTCCTTGTAGGCGAGCGAAAGCGTCGGCCGATCCTGGTCGGCAAGGTAGACATCGTCGAATGTGAAGATGCTCGCATCTCCATCGAGCCGTGCGATGGTTCCAACGCGCGTCTCACCCAGAAAGATATCGAGAGCCGCTGCGTTGATCATGTGGCGTCGTCCTCAAGCCGGTAAGCAGGCAGTCTGTGGGCACTATCTCGATCGATTGAGTGAACCTGCAGGTTTCTGACGTGCCGTAGGGCACGTGTGGATGCCGCGATCTGCTGGGCGAGTTTCTTCGTTCCTTCTTTTTGCTCAAGCGCCCAGCCGAGGTCCTGAAGATGCTTTTTCAGATGAGCGACGGGCTGCAAAGCCTGCTGGATGGCTTTGAGCGTTTCGGGAGTGAAATTAATGGTCTGGATATCTTTCAGGGCGCTTTGAAACTCATTCACCTCGGTGACGCTCGGATAGCTCTGCCGTAGTCGCTCAGCGAACCGGTTGGTTTCGGCAATCGTTGCGAGCGTTCGACTGGCCTCGCTTCTTTCGCGCTGTGAGCGAACAACGCCTTCGATCGCCGGTACGGTCCTTCGAGGCACTAGCTTCAGTTCGAGGTCGAGCGCGCGCGCTATTTCGACAAGGCTGGAAATCTGTAGGTCTACATTCCCGCCTTCGATTTTGGAGATGTGGCTTTGAGGCAAGCCCACCCGCTCACCCAGCTGTTTCTGGGTAAAGCCTTTTGCTATCCGAGCCACTTTGATGCTTGCGGCGATGTCTTCGATTGCCGTGCTCATAAATATGTTTCTGCATATGTTGATCGACGTATATATGTTTTAGCATATACTCTTATTTGTGAGAGGGGCAACAGAAATATGTAGAGGCATAAATTTCTGAATCCTCATATGTCATCGCATATTATGGGCGGAGATTGACGGCGACAAAGCGCGAGCAGTCGTCACTTCGCAGAACTTTTTCCAGCCTTTTCATCGGTCTTTCGATGACGGAGCTCTCGTCCAGAGATCTGCCGATCAGTCAGGCAAGCCATCGGCGGAAATGCGCCCCAGTTCCGGACCATCCGGCGGAACCCGCAGGCTCCCAAATCCAGTCGTTCAGTGACATCACAATAGCGTGAATCACACGGCCACAGGTCGAACGGAAGCAAAGCGTGCGTTTGCCATTTTGGAGCCAGCACAGAGAGCGAGGTAAGAGCACCCTCTTTTTTTCCCGGGGCTTGTAGGGTGGATTAGGACAAGAATGCGATCTCCTCGGTGAGTTCGCAGAGACGAATTGCTTGTTCACAAGATGTCGGCCCAAAGCTAGGATTGAATGCGCTTCGTCCCGAGAGCAGGTTGACACCTCAAAAAATTCAATCGGTGCTAGTCATCTTTGCAAGGAGTAATGCTCCAACTGCGCCCGAATCTTGTCCAAGCAACGGTGCAGCGAGCAGGTGTTTTGGTCCGCCCGGAAGATACTCTTTATCTAGTTGGCGTGCGCGAGCGTTCACCTTTTCAAGAAGACCGGGTGTACCCATCACTCCCCCTCCGAGCACGATGACTTCTGCCGAAGTGGTCGCGAATATCGTGTGGCAAAGCTGCGCCAGATAGTCCGCTATTACCCGGTGAGCGACATGGTCGAGCGGCAATTCGGAGAGCGAGCTTCCCCAGCGTGCGAGTATCGCGGGTCCGCATGCTAGACCTTCGAGGCAATCTCCATGATGCGGACAGGTGCCTGCGAACTCTAAATCCTTTGTATGCCTGCGCGGAAAGATGTGCCCCATCTCCGGGTGAGCAGCGCCATGAAGTGCTTTTCCGTCGACGACCAGTCCGCCCCCGATGCCGGTCCCCACGGTAACATAGGCTAGCGAGGACGCGTCTCGCCCGGCACCAAAATGGTATTCAGCCAGTGCCGCGCCGTTGACATCGGTGTCGAAGCCGATTGGTACGCCGAAACGCTTTCCGAAAAAGCTCGCCAGCGCGCAACCCGACCAGCCGGGCTTTGGTGTGTTGGTGATGCTGCCCCAGCTGGGAGAATCGCGATCAAGATCGACCGGTCCAAAACTGGCGATGCCCAGAGCCTCAAGACGACCCTGGCTGGCGAACCACTCAGCGGCTTCTGCCAAGGTGTCCTCTGGCTTGCGCGTCGGGATCGAATGACGGGAAAGGATGTCGGTTGGGGAGGAGCCAACTGCGAGCACGAATTTGGTGCCGCCTGCCTCGATCCCGCCAAGCAAGCCGTTGCCCATCAGCCTTCTACCAGGCGCGCTTTATCGCCATCCAATGCAATCTGCACGAACGGAGCAAAGGTGCCTCCGAAACGCGCTCTGCGGGTTTCTTCTTCGGTGACGTCCGGGTTCTCCGGCCCCCAATAGTCGACGAAGCTGGTGACTGTGAGGTCCGGCAGCACCCACCAGCTATAAGCTTGGGTCGGCTGGTCAACGGGATTGCCGATCACGAGGCCATGACCGTTCAAAAAGGTCCACGGTCCGTCCAACCTCTCTGCCGTTGCGCCATACAAGCCGGTCGGTGCTTCGATACCTGGGGCGAAAACGCCGCGCTGTGTCGACCAGAAGAGATACAATCGCCCTGCATGCTCGACGATATGGGGCCGCTCCAATTCGTTGTTCACGCCAATGGCTTCGACCAGCGGTGGCAAAAGCTGATAGTCCGGTCCACCAGAAGCCTTGGCCAGGCCGATGACACCGTCATGCGTGCCCGGGCTGGAGGCAGAAGAGCCGGTGAACAGCACATAGTCCTGACCCTCGCGGTCGCGGTAATGCGAAGGATCTCTGAAAGCTTTGATCTTGCCCGGTTCACCCTGGTTTTCATTCGCGGGCCGGTAGGTTTCGCCATCAGCCTCCAGAAACTCAATAGGCTGTGTCCACTCGCCGAATTCTCCGTCTGGAGCTAGCGTGGTCTGAGCCAAGAAGAGGCGCTGGTGATAGGACAGGCTGCTGTCACCCTTGTGACCAGTGGCCGTGAAGAAAAGCGTGACCTTGCCGTTCTCATAGCGTGCCGAGCCGGACCACTCTCGTGCACCCGGCGAGAGTGCTTCAGGCAGAGTACGACCAATATGTTTGAAGTGGCTCTCGACCCTATGGAAGTGGTGGATTCGAGCAAGATGGTGCCGGGCCTCAGGATCATCTGCTCGCGAAACAGCAAGAGCAAACCAGAGCTCGCCCCCGCGCCAAGAGATCGGAACGCCTGCAGGATCGGCCAGTGGCCAGGCATCCCAAACGTCCAGTTCCGGCGACATTGGTTGCGCGCTTGCAGAACCAATGATGGGGGCTTGATTGAAGTTTCCTGGTGCAAGCCCAGCAAGGTCTTGCGACAACCATTGTGTTGGGTTGCGCTGCTTGTTGCTCACTTTGGAATCGAAAGACGTCATCTGCCCCATCACCGCTTTCCGGTCGACTGATGCCAAGGACTAGTGCGGCAGCTATCCATCCCTCAGGATCGAGAGATTAGTCGCACTACAATGCAGTTGGTGGTCGGTCGAGGGGAGGGCTCGACCGACCACCGGGTAGATCATCGATCAGAAATCGATGCGCACCGATGCAGAAATCGTGCGTCCTGCAATCGAGCGGGCACGAACGATGCCGTTGCCCGGGATCGCCCCTTCTTCAGCCTCGGTGTAACCGAAGACGTTGAAGAGGTTGTTGGCATTCAGCGCCACTTCCAGCCGCTCCAGCGGACGGAAGGCAAGGAATGCGTTAACCTGGGTGTAGCCCGGCAATTCCAGCAGGTTGTTGTCCTGCGTGAAGCTGTCGGTCGTTCCGATCATGTTGGCACCAACGGTGAAAGTGTCGTTCTCGTACTGCGCAGTGGCTTGGTAGACGAGATCGGCCTGACGACGCGGGGTGTTGCCGATAACCGCCGGGTTGAGCGCATCCTTGATCTCTGCATCGGTCCATGTAGCACCAGCCGAGATTGAGAAAGGACCAACCGAATACGAGCCTTCCAGCTCCAGACCAAACGCTTCATACTGAGTGTCGGTCAGGACCAGCGGAGCGATTTCCACGTTGGTTTCCGACGTCTCCGCGAAGAAGCCGGTGGCATAGACCCGGAAGCCGCCGCCCTGGTACTTGAGGCCAGCTTCGAGCTGGTTGACGTCGGCGATGACGCCGCTGTCACCACCCGGCGTGTCACCGTCGACCACGCTGACTGCTGGCGAAAACAAGCTGCGGTCAGCAGTGTGACGACCACCCTGGCTGTAGCGTGCGAAGATCGAAAGATCATCGGTCAGAAGATAGTTCGCGCCGAGCGAGAATGAGAAGTAGCCGAAATCATAGTTGACCGGGCGCGAGGCATTCAGAGGCAGGACACTGGTCTGCGCCTCAGCCGGATCGATGACCATATCGTTGTTGAAATCGAACGAGGTCAGGCCGTTTCCGAAACCGCTGTCCGAACCGGTGATGGTCCCCGAAGCATCGCCGAAGTCATAGCGGATGCTGCCGTCGATGGTCAGGCGGTCAAATTCCAGCGTGAGCGATGCGAAAGGCGCATAAGTGTCGTAGCTGACGTCGTAGTTGCGACGGCAGCAATTGCCAAAGAAGCTCGCACCAAAGCCAACGACACCGCCCTGTGTAACAGTGTTGCCACCTGCATCGACAATGTCGACCAGAACGGAGTTGCCATCGCCCTCAACGGTCTGGACGAACGAGGTCCAGAGCCAGTCGGTGTCGACTTCCTGACGCGACATGTAAAAGCCGGTTTGGAACGTGGCCGAGCCACCGCCAAAGTCGAAATCCTTGGTCAGACGAAGGTCGTTGGTGATGTTGTCGAGGTCGTTCAGACGCGTGTTGAACAGAACGACATTGGTCAGGAGACCGTTCCCGCCAATCGAAGCCGGGTTGGCGACCTGACCTGCATTCGGCCCGGTCGCAAACACAATGCTCGAACCAGCGCCGCCGATGCCGTCGGCAATCGACTGCGCAGTGCCAGCACTGGCCGGGAAGGGCGAGACGAAGCTGCCCGAATTATCGGCAAAGCGGAAACGGTTCGTCAGCGTCCAGCCGGGTGCGAACTCGACTTCGGCCTCGACGCCGAAAGCTTTGCTTTGCACCGACAGACCGTCGTGGAAGTCGAAGCTCGCGACATTGTTGGCACCGTCGAGCGTGACGGCCGTGTTGATAAAGCGGCTGTAGAGCGAGTCCGTACGCGGATCGAAACCTGGGATTGCATTGTAGTCGGGGCTGCCATTGGTGCCGCCGACAAACACCGGCTGCGGCAGGATCGTCGGCGTGCTGTCGTCGAGATACTTGCCGTAGAAACGGATGTAGCCGCCATCGAATTCTTTGGTGATGTTGGCTTTGATCTGGCCGCCGTTGCTGCCGTTGTAGCCGATGTCACGCGCACCTTCGCCGGTGCGATAAAAACCGCCAACATGGAAGTAGAGGTCATCGCCAAGCGGAGCGCCATAGTCGAAATCGAGGCGATAGGTCTCGAAGTCGAGCCCGACAGTGCCCTGGATCGCGCCGCCTTCGGACTGGCCCGTCTTCGAAATGAAGTTGATGATGCCGCCGGGCGAGTTTGACGCGAAAGTCGAGGCCGAACCACCACGGATGGCTTCGACACGCCCGACGTTGCGATCTGCGCGGACAAAATTGTCGGCGTTGCCGAAGATGATGTCGCCGAATTCAAGAACCGGAAGGCCATCTTCCTGCAACTGGATATAGCGAGCACCCCCGGTCGAAACCGGCAGGCCGCGGACCGCAATATTGGCATTGCCTTCACCACCGGACGCTTCAGAACGAATGCCGGGGATCTGACGGATAAGATCAGCTGAAGACCGCGGGTTCAGATCCGAAATGGACTCGGCATCGAGCGAACTGACCGAAACCGAGCTTTCAAGGCGATTCTGCCCCCGGGCAACGCCAGTTACGATGATTACGTTGTCTTCGAGCAGCGGCTCGCCGTCGGCAGCCGGGGTGTCGTCCTGCGCGATTGCCGGGGTTGAAAAGGCACTCAGCGCGACGCCGAAGGCCAATGCGTGACGAAATTTCATAGCACTTCTCTCCTGATCTCTCGCACCATCTTTGCGCGATTCGCAATAATGCATACGGTCAATGCAAACGATTGCAACCCATTTTTTGCAATCGTTTGCAATCCAGCAAGAATTGTGTCACGAAACTGCAACGGCGCGTCCGACAGAGACGTGAGTGAGAGGAAATTCCTGATGCAGACCACCACGAAACCGCGGCTTTCGCTGCTGCGAATCATCGAAATGAATATCGGCTTTTTCGGGCTGCAATTCAGCTTTGGCCTGCAGCAAGCCAACATGGGCCCGATCTACGGCTTCCTTGGCGCGGACGAAGCTACCATGCCGCTTTTGTGGTTGGCAGGTCCGATGACGGGTCTGATCATTCAGCCGATTGTCGGAGCGATGAGCGACCGAACAAATTCGCGTTACGGACGCCGTACTCCCTACTTCCTGATTGGCGCGATCATTTGCACGATCAGCCTGTTTCTCATGCCCTATTCCTCGGCGCTCTGGATGGCCGCGTCGCTGCTGTGGATTCTCGATGCGGGCAACAACATCACCATGGAACCTTATCGCGCTTATGTCGCCGACCGGCTCGTTCCCGAACAACGCTCGGTCGGATTCCTTACACAGAGCGCATTCACGGGTCTGGCGCAGACCCTGTCCTATCTCGCCCCTACTCTGCTCACCGCATTCGTGGCGCAGGATGTCCTGGACGACAACGGTATCCCGGTCATTGTCCGCATCGCCTTTATCATTGGTGCCATCCTTTCGATTTCGACGATTGTCTGGTCGGTTTGGCGGGTACCCGAGCTACCGATGACCGATGACGAGAAAGAGCTGCTTCGCGAAAAGCCGCTCACGGTGAAGGCCACGATGACGGAGATCGTCGACGCTATCCGAGATATGCCCAAACCGATGAAGCAATTGGCAGTTGCGATGCTGTGTCAGTGGTATGCCATGTTCGCCTATTGGCAGTATGTGACCTTCGCAGTCGGGCGCGCGATCTACGATACCAGCGATCCTTCAAGCGCTGCATTCCGCGAGGCGACCCTCACCACCCAGCAGGCGGGCGCGCTTTACAATTTCATCGCCTTCCTTGGCGCTCTTGCGCTCATTCCAATCGTCGCGAGACTCGGTGCACGCATGGTTCATGCGGGCTGCTTGACTGCGTCGGGGATTGCCATGCTGATGCTACCTGGTGTCGAAACGCCTGCAGGCCTCTTTGTCCTTATGCTGGGCATAGGGATTGGCTGGGCCGGAATGATGGGTAACACCTATGTAATGCTGGCCGACTCCATCCCTGCTGAACGCAACGGCATCTACATGGGCATCTTCAACCTGTTCATCGTTATTCCGATGCTGATCCAGACGCTCACCATGCCGCTGATTTACAACCCCATCCTGGGCGGCGATCCTCGTAACGTCCTGATGCTGGGCGGAGCTCTGATGCTAGTCGGAGCCATTGCTACCTTGTTCGTTGATGCAGGACATCGCGTCCCGCGCGAACAAAAGCTCATGGCAGGATAGAGACAGCAGCATGACAGATCCCAAGCCAACCGACCGGGCCGATGCCGCCAAGCCAGTCCGCACGATCACGGATCTGGCGCGCATAGCTGGCGTGTCGGCAGGAACTGTCTCGCGAGCGCTGTCAGGCAACAGTCTGGTCAACACCAAGACCCGCGAGAAGATCGAAGCCATTGCGCGCGAACATGGCTTTCGTCCGAACCAGATGGCCAGCCGACTACGCCGGCAAAAGACCGGTGTCATTGGCGTGGCCATCCCGCTGGGTCACGACGTCCAACAACAGATTTCCGACACTTTCTTCATGACCCTGCTCGGCTTTCTTGCCGACGAGCTGACTGCCAAGGGTTATGACCTGATGCTGCGCCGCGTCGTGCCGAGCAATGACGAGGACTGGCTGGATCGCTTCATCGGTTCCGGCATGATCGACGGCGTCGTCGTGATCGGACAATCCGACCAGTTCGAGCGGATCGAGGAGGTGGCTGACGGCTACCTGCCCATGGTCGTGTGGGGAAACCACCAGGAAGGCCAAAGGCATTGCGTCGTCGGCACCGATAACCGGCTGGGCGGAAAGCTCGCGGCTGAACGCCTGATCGCGGCTGGCGCCACGAGCTTGGCATTTCTTGGTGACACCGACCCCATCGAGTTCGCAGCCCGGTTTGGCGGGGCCAAGGAAGTTGCGGACAAGCGCAACGTGCCGATACGTGCGTTGCCAACGCATCTTTCGCCCGGCCAGGTTTCGTCCGAGATCGCAGCGCATCTCGAAGTGATCCAGCATGAAGCCGATGGGGTATTTGCTGCGACTGATACGATCGCCGCCACTTGCCTGCAGGAGATGCGAACCAAGGGCATCGTTGTGCCAAATCACGTCAAACTTGTCGGGTTCGACGATTTGCCTATCGCCAGCCAGACAATGCCGCCCCTGACCACAATCAAACAGGACATTGCGGCTGGCGCGAAGGGACTGGTCGACCTGTTGCTGCGCCGGATGGCGGGCGAAGATACTGAAAGCCTTGTCCTGCCTCCCCATCTGGTGGCGAGGCAGACGGCTTAGCTCTTAGCGGTATCTTGGACCGCGCCCGCCCCTGGGAGTCGCCTATGGAGGCAGCGGCGGGATAACAGATCACTGTCGGCTCGACTCGCCAGAAGATCGATCCCGCTCACCTTCTCCGAAATTGAAATAATATCTGACTTCTATCCAAACAGCGCATAACCGGACAGTCTCCTTCCGGCCCACATTCCGGCACGGCGATTGAGCCATTCTGAGCACAGACGCCAGCGGTCTTGAAACTTTTTCAACCCAAAGCCTCTCTCGCCTCTGCCAAATCGATCCGCGCGTCATAGGAATGCTTGCGGAGCAGGTGCAATAGGTTCGCTCCGTTCAGAAGAGAAAGCGGCTTCGCGGTCGCGAACTTATGTGCATCAGGACCGAAATCCGATGTTGTCACTAGAATTCCCTTGGTGGCTCCTTCATTCATTACGGTGCCATATAAGTCGCGGACCGCCGCAACGCCGACAGTCCGAGTGTACCGCTTGGCCTGGATAACAATCTTGCCGCCACTGATTGGGTCGGGGTCGAATGCGATCGCATCGACACCCTCATCCCGGCTCGACTGAGTGACCTTGACCTCCCCCCCTCGCGAATTGAATTCCTTCTCGAACAACTCGCGGATCAGGTGTTCGAAGTCTTCCCAGTCCATCGCTGCCAAGTTGACCGAAGCATCGAGCGTATCGGCAATCTCGCGGCCATCGACGAAGCGGCGGTCGCTTTTGTCGATCGTGATAATTGGTGGGATAGGTGCCAGCGCCGCCAAGGAAGCAGCGGAAACGCCGCTCAGCGCCTTGAAGCAGGCCTTGGGCTCGACACGGGCAAGATCAACCTTTTCGAACTCTGCTCGCGAGCACAAAACGGAGAGGATGCAGTTGCGGTTCGAGAGTCCGTTGGCGGGGTTAATGGCGGTGACGAAGCCATTGAACGCGACGTTCTCGATGTTTTGGAAATCATCTGCTTCGAGAACCTCGTGAATGCTCCGCAAGGCAATCTGGTAGATCGTGTCTTCGAAAAGATCCTTCTTAGCTCTGGCGGCCAGCGGGGTTTCTTTTAGCTCGCCGGTTGCTCGGACGAACCGGACGGACTTCACGGTCGGGAGATCGTCGGGGTTCGGCATTTCGTACTCGACCAGCAAAGTCTTGTCTTGGGATCGATAATCGAGGACGAATTCCTTCTCGATGAGGCCGTGATAGTTCGAGGCCTCCAGAACGAGAGAAGCGTGTTCCATCACCGCCTCTTCGTGTCCCTCTCGCAGGGATCCAATCAGCTCTTCAATCGCCCGGTTATGTTCTGCAACCTCTTTATCATGCGCCGCCTTGTCCTCAGCATGTTTGGCCAGGAATGCGGACCTTTCCATCTCGTAGGCGACAATTGACTTATCGTGCGCATCCTTCCGCGCCGCTTCGCGTCGTTGCCATTCCTCCATTCGAACAGCGTGTGTCTCCTCAGCTTGCTGAATGAGGCTCGCCTTCTTGCCGAACAATGTGTCCCAGAAGGTGATCTTCGGCTCCTCGTAAGCCGGCGCATTTTCACGTTCCAGTTGCGGACGCGCTCTGTCGAATTTGTCGGAACGCCCGAAGGCATCATTCCTGCGAAGTTCGTCCCAATCTACCGTGTCGTCGATCCCGAGCGTGTGCGACAAGATATTCGAGAGCTGGTCACGTTCGAGTTCAGCCTGCACCGTGAGGCGTTCCGCTTCGGCTTTGCCGTCAGCGAACATCGTTTTCACGTTGTGCTTGTCGGTCTTCTCGTCCCATGATGCCAGAAGCGCATTCGCTTTCTCCTGCAGAATGGACAAGTCCGGGGCCCCAAGCTCGCGGTGAAGATTCAAGGTTCGATGGCGAAAGTCGATGTAGTAGCGGAGGATACGATCGCCGCGCGCGCTCCATTTGACGTTGAGATCACCCACCGAAATGTCGCTGAGATATCGGCTTTCGACTGTTATACCTGCCATGATGCCCCCTTCAATCAACTGGTATTCGCTAGCGCGGTCAAACCTGCTTTTCAGATCACGCCATTCAGAATTTAATGTCCATGTTGCGCCCACTTGAGAAATTCTCATCGTTCGACACGGTATTGACCTTTGGTCCGCGCTACTGATTCAATATTGGAATTCTGAGAGAGGTAAAGCGGATGACAAAAATCAAAGGTAAGAATGACGGTCCCGGCGGTCGCAACGAGCACTATGACATCGGAAACCGAAAGAACGTTCCACGGCGCAACGCTGTAGCGGAGGTCAAACGCGGCGACCATCCCGGTGCGCACGTGATAAAGATCAACGGCCGCGAGTATGTGCGTGACAACCCGGACAACTCGAAAAAGGATAACGTAAATCGGGATAGGTGATCGTTGCTTGGTGCGTGTTCTACCCTGCGGCCAGCCCGCTCAATCCGATGCGTGCTCCTGACGATGGGGCGTGCGTAACTAGCTCACCCATACTCTCGTCTATGTAAATGCCTCGCACCCTCTGGCGCACTGATCGCGCGGGTAGAACGTTCGGCGGCTTCCTGCTGTGCAAGTGTGCGATTGTTTGTGTGGACCACTGCCGCGATCCATGCGCGGAATCTCCCGCTACAAGGCGCGGCCAAACCAGATGACGCGGCCAACCACATGTACTTCAGACCGGTCCATGTCGTACCAAGTTGGGTAGGCTGGATTGTCGCTGGCAATTGTGATCTGCCGACCACCTGGTTTGATCGCGATACGCTTCACGACGAGGGCATCATCAGAGCGAAGGACATAAATCCCATCACGCAATCGCGATCCATGATCTGATGCATCGACCAGGACCTCGTCACCATCGCTGAGAGTGGGCTCCATCGAGTCACCCTTTACCCCAACGATCGACAGGCTGGCGCTCTTGGCCGAAGTCAGGTGCCGCAGCCACCGCTCATCGAACCCAAACCGGGTGTGTGCAGTCTCACTAGCAGCTACCGCGCCAAAGCCGGCGGATGCCTCCACATCGAGTACGGGGATCTCGACCATGCCATCGGTGACCGGGTTTGCCGGACCACCGAGCACTTGCTCGTCGACACCGAAGAAGCAGGCGAGCGTCTTTCGGTCTTCGTCATCGAGCTTTCTCGGAGACCCGCGCTTGATGAATTGCTGCACATAGGCAGGGTTGCGGCCGAGCAGCCGCGATATCGACGCGTAGCCATATCCGCTCTTGAGGATCAGCCGGTCGAGCTCCTCCCTCACATGTTCCATTCGCCTGTCCTTCGAATCTCAATCGTAGGAATTTTCCTAGACTCGCGGATATGATCCTACTAAGAACATACCAAGAACACAAGGGATTTGCGAGTCGGAGCGAAAGGGTCATGACCTTGCTAGAACGGATCGAAAAGCATTTGAAAGATAATCATATTTCGGCGACACGCTTCGGTAGGCGCGCAGTCGGTGATCCTCGATTCGTACTCGACCTCCGGCAAGGGCGAAGGCCGCGTCGACGAACGCTGGAGCGACTGGAAGCCTATCTGCAGTCAGTTGAGGCTGGAGATCCCAACGGTTCCATCAGGAACGGGACTTGCGCTCAACAAGTTGCTTATAGCGACGGGCAACATCTTGCCAAAGTCTTGCCCCGTCCGGCTCGCCGACCTGGCTTAGCTGATCGATCTTCGACGCAATGAATTCACCTCCGGCGTCGCCATGGTGTTTATCCACCCACAGCGCCATGCCCCAAAGCTCCTGATCACGGGTGAGCATCAGAAGAGTGACCTAATTCCTGCGATGAGCATGAGGACAATCGGAATACCCAGCAGCCATGCTTCGAGCTTCAATTCCCATTCCCGCTCGTTGCTCGGCAACGGATCATCGCTGTCGGGCCAGTCGCGCATCAGCACCACGGATCCCTGCGTCCGGACCAAGTTCGTGCGAGGCCTTCTGCGACCAACTGGTCGCCGATCGAGCGGCCATCGCGGATCAAAACCCGGAGCTTACGACCATATTGGTCTTCATCTCGATTGCCGATTGGAACTGCAGAGAACTCTCCCTGATTGAGCAGAACCACCAACCTGTCACGTGCCTTTATGCCGAGATCGTATTCGTAATCGCATCTTGGCTGCGAGATTTCCGGAGTGTCGATATCCGCGATCCTGATCTTCAAGCCTTCAAGCCAGATAGTGTCACCATCGACAACGCAGGTGCGCCTGACCATGCCGCAAACGGCAAAGCTGTGCGTGGTTCGTGCCTCAGCGCTTGCCGAGCCAAAAGGCCAGTAGATGCCTAAGACGCCGGCCAGAATTCCAACGAGCAATCCTCCGGCAACAAGCAGCGCCAGGCCGCGCAGTTTGCCTTGCTTCTGTCGGGAAACTCCTGCGCGAAAATCGAAGACATTATTCTCAGGTGATCTTCCTGCCATGCCACCTTCTTTCATTTCCGGACCTTCACGCCAAGACACCGTGCTCGCTTTCCCGATGATTTTCGGCTAGTTTCTCTGCAACGCGAGGGGGCGGCCTAGAGGGGAGAGTGCAGACTTGCTCCAGAAGGAGAATGAGCGATGAGCGATCCAGACAACACTCCCAATGGCAGCAAGCAGGACTGGGAAGGCTTTCGGGAGGTCGACCGGGCCATCGCCGAGGATCGTCTGTCCAAGTATTCAGTCCAAAAAGCATGGGCTGATCCCTGGGAAAGGAAGGCTTTGTATCTCACCGCCTTCGTCATCGCATGCTTCGTAATCTATGTGATCATCTACGACGGACTGATTTGAGCTACCATCCTTTCACATCGTCCGCGGCTTCGGCCGAGGCTCCTTTGGCATCGCGGGTCTTTCCGTCGAGGTAGCCCTTTACGGAACCGATCCTCTGTGCTCCCCGTTGCTGGACTCGATCGACATCGCGGGCGATGTTTTCTCGTTCGCTGGATGGGGTGCTCAGGCTTCCCGGCACACCTCCAAGCCGCACCGATCCCCGGACGCTTTCCGCACTACTCACCGAGGGCCGAGCGACGGGCGCAGAGGACGGCAGGACCAGGTCACCTGAGATCTCGGCATTTAGCTGGTCCGCATAGCTTTCGACGAACCGCGCCTGGAGCTGCTGGCCGCGCGCGCTCATCTGGAAGTCGATGTCGTCAAAGCGGACGGGACCGTAGTAGTCCCGGTTAGCCTCGATCTCTGCCATGCCCCATTCGCGATAAGCTTGGCTGAGGTTGAGAGTGCCTGCGGCATTGGCACTTTCGTACCAGCTTGCCTGGTTCTCGAGGCGGCTGGCGATCTCCTCGGCTCGGCGCGCTTCACGCGTATAGCTTTGCGCCTCTGTGATCGAGGTAGTGATGCCTGCCGAGCTGCTGGACACCAGTGCTTCCGAACTAGAGCTCGTCTCGCGCAAGAAACCTTCCCGCGTGCTAGACCAACTACGGCTGTCGGAGAGCTGGCGCAGCGCACCTGTAATGCGTGAGCGGTCTTCTGAAGCGATCCCGATATCGCTATCGGTCCAACTCTGGTTGCGTCCCCCTTTGATCCCACCTGAACCTGTAAATATGCGACCTTCCTTCTTCGCACCGATCCCTGCATCGCCGTTCAAGAACCAGGATACAGTGATGTCGTCGGCGGCACGGCGCGAGAGCCCGAATTGCTGCTGGAGTGTCTTCGAGGCGTTGTCGACCTCGCTGAATGCGCTGCCGATGCTGTCGCTCGTTGACGTGCCACTGACGCTCTCGTTCGAGCGCGAGCGGGTGTAGGCATCGCGCAGCTCGCTGAAGCGGGTGACAGCCGAACTCGTCGATTGTTGGGCAAGGTTCGAAAATGTCTCGCTCTGGCCGCGGCTCTGGCTCGCCATGGTCGCAAGTCGGCTCGAGAAGTCCCGCCCGAGTGTCGGGGTGAACGGATAGCTCGAGGTCGGCACGGTGGCGAATTCGGCTTGAGGGAAGCCGGTGGTCTGGGTGCCGTTTTCGCCCGTCGCTCGCGTCTGCGCGGCGCCGTAGCCAATGTTGGGCGCGAGGCTGGCTTGCGCAAACTGGCGCGAAAACACGTTCGAGTTCTCAAGGCTGGTATTGCCGAGCGAAACATTGCCGGTGCTCGCTTCGCGCGCCGCCTCTTCTGCCGCGTTCTGGCTCGGGTTGAGGTAGCTCGTTGCCTGTCCCGATATTGCGAGCGCGCCCCTGGCGACCCCGCCGGCAAGGAACGGGATCGATGCAACGAGGTAACCGGCCAGGATACCGATATCGTTGTTGACGTCGGTCATGCCTGAGAAGGTCGCTAGGCTGAGACCGGCTGCGCCGCCCGCTGCCGCCACATCGCTCGCGCCCTTGAGCATCAGGATCATGTGCAGGATGACGAACAGCGGTCCCCAGGCGGCGAGATAGAAGAACCCCGTGACGTATCCTCTGAGCGCGATCGGTCCGGTCTTGGGCATCAGGAACAGCGGAAAGAGCACCGGAAAGAGCGCGTAGAATACGACCGTCAGGACGACATTGAGGATCGGGACCCACTTCATCGCGTTGTGCGCGATCGAGGAATAGGTCCTTTCGGTCTGGATATCGGCGCGAGTCTGAGCGAACACATCGACGCTCGATGCGCCGCTTGCTCCGGCGAAGCCATGCATCGCCTGGTTCATGGCGTTAATGGTCAGAACCTGGCGGAAGATGCTGCTTGCATCCTTCGAGACGCCAGTGAGGTACTGATAGGCAATCGGCAGGTCGGCGATGAGCTTGGCCTTCGCGAGCGTTTCGGTCTGCCGGGGGTAGAGCTGGCGTCCGGCGACCTGTGTCATCTCATCGATAAGCCCGGCCCACTGGTTGGAGAGCGCAGTATAGGCTTCGCGGCAGGTGATGATCGAGGCCGTGACGCTATCATCCGCCTGCCGGGTGACGAAGCGCTGTGCACGCGCGGCGCTGCCAGGCGCGATGGTCGCCCAGATATCGTTGCTCTCCGACAATTCCTTCATCGAATAGCGGCCGAGGAGCAGGTCGTAGAACACGCATTGCTGCACATGCTCGTCGAAATTGGCGGCAAACTCGGGATCGGCAATGCGCAGCGAGCGTGTCGCTTCGAGCAGGCGCGCGCCGTAAATCATGCCGTTCTTCGAATAGTTGAGATCGTCGGGAAGGCCAAAGACGAGCTCTGCGGAACGGGTAAGGTAGTCGCCCGCCTGGCTGGTAAAGCTTGCCATCAGGGCAAGACCGAGCGGGACATTGGCGACTGTCGCCGGAGCGAGGCTCGGATTGACACGGTCGGTGACCTGCACATCCATGCGCGGCACCATCAGGCACATGTAAATGAGTGTCGCGCCGAGGAACCAGTTGAGCCAGGCGCGCCAGTCCTGATTGAACGCGACGACAATGACCGCAAGCGCCATCCCCATGACCAGCGCCACCTGGATCAGGCTCTTGTAGCCACCGGCCCCGGTCCACGAGGCGACGGCGTTCAAGACATTGACGATGTATTCGCCGCCGCCGGTTGTGAAGATCTCGACCATGTAGCGGCCTCAGGGGATAATGGAGCGCGACTGGAGCCCGCGCGACCAGTCGAGCGCTGCGGACATCGAGGGCGACATCGAAGCGGCGAGGGCGTTCTCGATCATCGCGGTCTTCTCGATGATCTGCATGATCGCCGAGACCTTGGCCTGTCCGGTAGCCTGCCTCTGGACCAGGCCAGAACGCACTTCGGCGACCTGGCCGCGCCAGATCGCAAGCTTGGCTTCATCGGCGGCGATGAAGCTTGCCATCGAACGCCCGGCTTCGGACACGATCCGGTCGAGGATGGCATAGAGCAGGTCGATGCTGGCGATCTCGGCGAGCGTGTCGCGATCGTCGGTCGGCATTCCGCGCCCATAGGCAGCCTGGACGGTAAGGATCTTGTATAAGGGGATAGAGGCCACCTGCAGCAGTTCCTTTTCGGCATTGCCGATCGCGGTGTCGGCCCGGATCGCATCGACCATGTTCCCGATCAGGAGCGCGACCCGCGGGCGGATGGCCTTTGCATTCGATAGGCTCATCTGCTCGAAGGTGGGACTGAAGCAGAGATCGGTCTCGTCGCAGCGGAAAACGCGCACGGTCTGCCCCTGCGTCCCGTCTAGGAGCGCGCTTACGAGCGTCGAGGACGCGTCGCCCGCGAACGGCACGAATTTGCCGGGTTCATCATCCTTGGGTGGCACGTAGATGACCGTGCCAATCAGCGTCATGGCGTACTCGGCGAGTTCGCGGTCGAAGGTACCGCCGGGATTGAAGAAGGCGCTCTTCTTGAGGACGTGCCAGGTGTAGTTGCGCGCGACGCCCGGATTGACGTCGGCGTAGTCGGTGCCGCCGCCTTCGTTGGTTGACGCGCGCTGGCCGCGCGTGCCGCAGCCGTGTTTGGCGGCCGCATAGTCGGTGAAAATGCCTTCGGAATTCCCGATGGCTTCGCAGATCGCCTTGTCGGCGAGATCGCCCTTGGGCCACAGGCCGCCGACCAGCCCCTGCGCCATTTCGCAGGAGTTGATCGAGAGATTGTTCATGAGTTGAGCCTTCTGCGAAAACTCCTGCATGATCTTGTTGCACTCGGGACAGACGGTGTCGATCGCGAGGCTGAAAGCAAAGCCGACCGCGTTGTTGGCGACGGCTTTCAGGAGCGCGACCATCTCGCTCGCATTGATGAACGAAAAGGACCCGGCAAAGATATCGATGCCCCCGCAGCCCGCCCTTGCGCGCGGCAGCTGGAGATTGGCGATGTTGGTCGTCTTCTGAGGGAAGCGCGTCCAGACATTGCCGAGGCTGTAATAGCCTGCCGACTGGCCTTCGAAGGCGGTCGGGCCGGTGACATTCGCCGCCGCCCCCATGTCGTCTATGAAGCGGTCCATGCTGTCGCCAACATTCGCGGCGACCGGTGAGGCAACCATGCTGGCGGTGGCGAGGGTCAATGCCGCATTGCGGATGCTAGTAATCATGTCCGGCTTCCTTGGAGGTGAGAAGGTAGATGCGGTCCTGCAGCTCGTCGGCCGAGAGCACGCCGTAGCCGATCGGAATCGGGCGTTTGGTCACGCTGTCCCACAGCACCAGAGCGGGGGTGGCTTTGCCTTCGAGACCAAGCTTGCCGCGCTGGTTCGTCTCGACCCGATAGTCGGGAAAATGCCGGGATGAACCGCCATCGGTGGAGATCGCGCGCACGGTGATCCGCCATCGGTCGGCGACGCCCTTCACGATCGGGCTCATCACTTCGCACGGTCCGCAGGTCGAACTGAAGAAATAGAAAAGGCCGTAGCGCTGCGAGAGCGTTGCCATGACGTGATCGCGCTCCGCGCTGCGGGCATCCTGCCACTGCTTCTTGGCGACCGCTCCGACGGGGCGTTCAAGCGTGTAGTCGAGGTCCGGGTCCTGCCAGATCGCCCGCTGCCAGACATCGGAGAACAGCGAGGCGCGGTCGAGCTGCGCGCGCTGGAAGCGGATATAGGCCGCGACATTGGCCTCGGTCGGATAGAGGATCGCGCGCGCCTTGAGTTCGCGAAGCTCGGAGGTGATCGCGTCGAGTTCTTGGCTGGCCGCGACCTGCTCGGCTTCAGGCTGTTGTGGCTCTTCAATGGGAGCGGGCTTCACGCAGTAGAACCAGTAGCCGAGCCTGCGCTCTTCGCAGTAGAGCGCGTCTGCCGAGGTGGTCGATCTTGTGTCCCGCCGCTCCTGCGCCTGGGCCAGAGTGGCGGGCAGGGCAGCGATGCCGAGCGCGAGCGCCGTGAGGTGATGCAGATGGGTCATTGGCCGCCCCTTGCGTAATAATCTTCGATTTTCTGCTGGATGAGGATGCTGGTCTCGAGTTCGTCGGGCAGCCGTGCGGCATCTGTGAACTCGGCATAGACCTCGCTGAAATCCATCCGGCTGAGGTCGAGCCGGGCAAACTCGTCGAGAGTGAACCCCTCACATTGTTCTTCTTTGGGCTTGTCCCATGGCTTGGGGAGCTGCTTACGGCCCTGTTCCTGCAGGATCCGCGACAGCTTGCTCTCGAAACAGCAATAGACCTTCTTCTTCGTCAGGCAGACGCCAAGGAACTTGTCCGAACAATAGGTCCCGACATAGGCGCACAGTCCCTGCGCATCGCGTTCGTGGAGCAGCACTTCCTCGCGGCTGCAGCCGAGTGCGACCAGCAGGCTGATTCCGGGGATGAGCGGGAAGCCCTTGCCCTTGCAGCAGTTGAGGACGCCGAAGACCTTGGACGAGCAGGTGTTGCGCGTGCCGCGGAACAGCGTCAGCGTGTTCGGATCGAACTGGCCGCGCGCCTCGTCCATGGCGTGCAATGCGACCGCCGCATCCTTGAACTCATCATTGGCGGTGCGCTCGATCGTCTCGCAGCTGCCATCAATGCAATAGACATCGCCATCGCAGACATACTGGGTGGAGATGTCCGTACCGGGCAGGGGACATTCGTAGATGCGCTCCCAGGTCTCGCAGGGCATCTCGTCGGTGAGGCATTCCTCGCCGATGAACCGGCAGGTGCCCTGGCTTTCGATATCCGAACAGTCGCTCGCCGCCTCGCGCGATGTGCAGGTGTAGCTGCGCTGCCATTCCCAGCAGGGCCGCGTAACCGAGACACCGTCGATCACGCGGGTCTGCGGATCGGCATCGGTGCAGATCTCATTGTCGAGTGTGCAATCGCCATTATCGGCAAATCCGATGCACTGGCTCTCGTCGGAAAAGGTATCGATCGAGTTGTCCGTGGTCACCGCATAGGGCGTGTAGCGCGCATCCGGAGTGTCGCATGTGATTTCAGCGATGGGATCGCCAGGTTCGGTGCAGTATCTATAGAACTGGTCCTCCCGCCACTGGAGGCAGGGTCCGGGCCGATACCCGGTGATCCGGCACGACCCCCCATCGAATGCCGAGCACCAGGGATATCCATAGACTGTGCTCGTCTCATTGCAGAGATAGTGCCATTGCTGGCGCCGGGTCACGCTGGCAACGAGCGGCACCGCGCACTGACCCACCGACTGGTCGATCCGCGTGCCAGAGTTGCATGTAGCGGTGTAGGTCCCAGCCGATCCGGACCCGGTCGGCAGCGGCACGCAATTACCCTGGCCACCCGAGATTGCCATGCCGCTGGTGTAGTCGAGCGGGGTCTCGTTGATGGCGAGGCTGCGCGCAATAACGTCCTCGATCTCACTTGGATCGAAGCGCGCGCGATTGGCCACGCTGTCGCGCATCGCCCGATAGCCCTGGTGTCCGGTAGCAGCGGCGGCCGCATTGCTCTCGATCCGCTCGGGAGCGTCGGCGAGCGTTTCCAGGTTTCGCACGGCGTTGCGGTCGTAGTTGGGCAGGTTTGCTGCATTGGGCTGCGATTTGGCAGCTTCTTGCGCTTCGCCGCGCAGGCTTTCGCCAAAGGCCTTGCCATCGGCCCGCGCGTCCTGCTGCTGCGCGGAAAGGGGCGCGGCGACGGCGAGAAGACCGAGCAGTCCTATGCGAAGCGATTGTATGAGCCTCATGGCCGTTCTCCTTCGAGCCTGCGGGAATGGAGGCGCGCGAGCTGCGCTCCCGGACCGCCTCCCGAAGCGAAGGTGTCGAGCACTTCGGCCACGCTGATATTGCCGGCAATGCGGTCGTGCGGCGGCAAGACGTCTTTGCAGTCGAACCCGTCGCAGGGGCTGAAATCGCTCGCGATCATCACGAAGCTCGGGGCAACCTTGATATCGAACGCGCGGAACAGGCGCGGGTCGATCCCGAGCGCGCCGGCCTCATCGCCATCGCTCCAGATTGCGGCGATGCGCTTCTTGAAGCGCGCGCTGTCGCCTTGCGGGAAACCGCGCAGCACGGTGACGCCGCCGGCCCTCGAGACATCGCGAACCAGCGCCTTCAATGAGGGCTCGGGCATTGCCAATGAGGCAAAAGCGATGAACCGGGGCGTGTCGCCCATCGCTGCCACTTCCGCGTCGGCCTGGGCGCGGATCATGCCATCGAGATCGAGCGGCCCGGCATTCGCGGTCGCCTGCGCAGTCTCGGCATAGCCTGCGCGATTGTCGAAAGCCGTTTGCTGCGCGGCGCGCGCGTCTTCTGCGAGGGTATCCGCTTTTGTCCTGACCGACGTGGCGAGCGCCTCGGCGTCGACGGCATGTTCGGCCGCTCGCGCGCGGATCTCAGCGAGGTCAAGGTCGGGTCCGGCATCCTGCGCAGAAGCGGCGGCAAATCCGGCAGCGATCACGAGGCTCAGGCCAACGAGTATGGGGAAAGCGTTTCTCATAGCGCGCAGCAATTCCTCTTGCGCCAGACGAGGTATCCCATGTCTTCGCCGATCGCGGGGATGACCTGTCCGGGGGACTGGAAGGTGGTGGATGCACCGATGGGCGGGCAGGCGTAGCGGCCCTTGGTCGCCGGGTTGGGGCTGGTGGCCTGGAAGCGGTATTGCTGCTTCCTCATCACCGGCATCAGGTACTTGCCGCACAGGCCCTTCGACCCCATCGTCCCCCATGAGACGAGCTCGCGGTGGAGCTTGTAGGCGAAGCGCGAGAGCACGAGCCGCGAGGCCTGGACGTGTCCGATCGAGGCCGAGACGTTGCCGTTCATCGGGTACATCGACCCTTGGCAGCCCGCGCACCAGAACATCTCGTCGAGCGGCAGGTTCGCGGTCGCTGCAGCACAATCCGCCGCGCACGCGGCAAGCGCCAGCGGGTTGGCAAACAGCACGGCCTCGGGATTGATGATCGCGGTGAGCTCGCTGTCCTGCCACAGCGGATCGATCTCGGAGATGTAGAGGATGTCGATCGAACCCGGCTCGAGGCACAGAAAATCGGCGACGATCTCCATCCAGTAGATCAGCGGATAGGCATACCAGTGGACGTGCCAGCTCGAATAATACTGGCTGGCGCCGCCCACGGCCGAAGGACCCGAGATCGAGCGGAAGCCGACATCAAAGCCGGGATCGAGCTTCATGCCGCCGAGGTTCACGAAGCACCAAGGCTTCATGCTGACATCGGCGAGCCGGACCGGCTCCCAGAACCCCATCGCGATGCCGGGCCGAAGACCGCACAGGCACAGCGGGAAATCGGGGTTGTCCGGATCGGGACGATTGCTCGGCCAGATTTCGAGCCCGCCGATCGAGATCGGGAACAGGCACGACCAGCAGATGTCGGTGATCGGATTGACGAATTGCCCGGTGCACTTGCCCGGACCGGCATCGGCCGAAGCGGGTGATGCGAAGACCAGCGACAGCATCGCCGTGAAAAGCACGAGGAAGGCGCGGATTCCGGTCATGGCTGTGCCTTCCGGCGCGGCAGCGCAATCTCGCTGACTTCGAGGAAGCGCCCGTTCTGGCGCACCCGCGCGGGAACAGCCTTGATACCGAATTTTTGCGTCAGCTTGCCGCCCTGGTCGAAATAGAAGCGGCGTTGACGGGCCTTCATCAGCTCGAGCGGTGCGCCTTTCACGAGGATCAGCTTGGCATTGGCGTCCTGCCTCAGCGCCCAGGCGATCTGCGCAGGGTCGTCGCCGTCGAGAAACAGGAGGTCGGAGCGCAGCTTGACGCTGTCGAGCGGATTGACCCGGGTTCCGGCGGCATGGATCAGCTCGCCTTTTGCGCCCCGGATATCGGCAGCAAGCGCGATTGTCGGATCGAACGCCCAGCTGCGGCTTGCGCTTGCGCGAATGAGGCCGGCAACCGGATCGGGTCGGTTGACGCGTGCGATCGTGCGACGCTTGAGTTCCTCGTTGAGCCGCGCGGTCTCGCCCGACTTTTCCATCTGCGCGAGGCGCGTATGAATCTGTTCGAGCAGGTCGCGCTCGATCACAGGGAAGACCGCGCCGCGCTGGCCGTAGTCTCGTGCCTGCAGGCTGGCAGGGAGCATGGCGAGGAGAAGCGCGCCAATCGGAAGGAAAGAGCGCATCACAGGATTGCCCTCCCGCTGCCGAGGATCTGCCCGCGGCAGACGAAGCCGATTTCCCCGTAGCGGCTGTCTAGCCCGCGTGGATGGTCGGTTCCGGTGTAGTAGCAACCTTCCGGTATTGCGCCTTCGGGACCGCGCGTGAGCGGCACGCCAAGGCGGGTGACCTCGAGCAGGCTCGCGACCTGCTTTCCGTCGATGAAGACCGCATCGCCCTCGTGGCGCACGACATCGCCCGGCATGCCAAGCACGTGCTTGCCGAACATCTGCGGTTCCTTTCCGAAATGCCTTTCGACGAGTTCGCTTTGCGGCGGCTCAAAGAAGATCAGGCTGCCGCGTTCGATCGGCGCGCGCTTGTCGAGCCAGAACGCCCAGTTTGGCAGGCTCGGGCTCGCATTGATGAGGAAAGCGTGGTCCTTGCTGAAGGCATCGAGCGGCGCCCATGCGAGCGGCAGCAGGACCAGCCCCGAGAGCAGCAGCGAACGGCGGATCGAGCGGGGCAGGCTCATGGCTGGATCTCCCCTGCGAGCTTGTCCGCGATGCGCTGCTCGAGTTCGGAGGTTGCGTCTTCGGCAGCGCCCGCGAGCACGGCCTCGGCAACCAGCACCACGCGGCCGTCATGGCCCATGTCGGCAACGGCGCTTTCGGCGGCCTTGAGGTAGGCAAGGCTAGCCGCCTGGACGACCGCCGGATCGGCATCGGCGCGCGCGGCTTCCTCGACGAATGTCCCGATGGTCTCGGCGAGCCGGACCGTGACGATCCGCTGCTCTGGCGAGCTGGTGACCTGCTGCGTAATCCACGCACCCCACAGGAGCGCGGCAACGAGCAAGGCTACGGCGAGGAGTTTCGGGCCCAGCTGGCTAAGTGGGAGGTTCAGTCTATCCATGGCGGGGAGATCCTTCGGCGAGGCGGCGATCGAGGCGGCGCAGGAAAGCCGGCAATCGCAGCAGGGCGAGGCCGCCGGCTGCGATGAGGAATGCGATCTGGAGGTCCTGGGCAAAGAAGCGGCGCGCGACCGGTTCAGCGGTGCGGTAATGGTCGGCAAGATTGCCGATCTGCGCGAACAGCGCCGTCAGGTCCCATCCAGCGATGAGAAGGAACACGAACAGCGGCAGGCCGAGGACCAGCAGCAGCGTGCTCGCCGCGAAGCTTGCCGTTTCGATCAGCACCAGGCAGGTGCCCTGGGACAGCGCCAGCCAGTCGATCACACGGTGCTTGTCGCGGGCTTGTCTGACTGACGGAAGCGGCACGCGATCTATGAGCGTGGTGGTCTCGAGCACCATCATGCGCCTCCTTCCACACCTGCGACCAGCGCGACTGCGCGCTCGAGCGGCATGCCGTTTTCGACATGGCGGCGGATCGCGGCATAGGTGTCAGGATCGGAGGAGAAGATGGTTGCCGAGAGTGGGTCGAGCACCAGGCGTCCAACGGCTTCCATCTCGGGACCTTTGAGGTAGATCTCGCTGTACTCGGTGCCCGAGCGCTTGAGGCTGCGGATCAGCGTCTCGGTCCGGTCGTCCATGTCGAGCCGGGCCTCCTTGCGGAAATCGGCGATGGTCTCGGGCTTCTGTTGGAGCACCAGCATCCAGTCGCTGTTTTCGAGCGCGGCGCGCGCACCATCGGACTTGTAGTAGTCGTTCAAGGACTGGGTCGCGGTCGCAAGCGCGCCGCCATATTTGCGCGCGGTGCGGGCATAGGTCTCGACGAACTCGCCCATCGAACCGCCCTTGAGCATCGCCCAGGCCTCGTCGATCAGCAGCAGCTTCTTGGTCGAGCGCGACGAGCGCGTCATCGCCTGACCGGTCATGAACATGATTGCCGAGAGGACAACGCTTCGAAGCTCCTCGCGGGACGCGAGGTCGCTCATCTCGAAGACGGTGAAATCGTCTTCGAGCGCGAAACTCGCTTTCCCCGAGAAGAACCCGGCATAGCTGCCACCGCGGCAGAAGGGCGCGATCGCTGTGGCGAGATCCTTGCCCGCCTCGTTCTCGCTCTGATGGAGCGCATGCGCGACGTCGTCGATCGCCCCGCCGCTGCCGAGCGCTTCCCACACCTGCGTCACCGCGCGGTCGATCAGCCCGCGCTCCGTGTCCGAAGGCGCGGCGCTTGGCCGCGCCATCTGGCCAACGATGGCCTTGATCATGGCGAAGCAGTCGAGCCGGTAATCCTCGTCTTCATGCGCGCGCGCATCGTCGACCATCGAGAAGGGGTTGAGCGAGAATCCCGAGGCGAGCGTGAACTCGACGAAGCGGCCGCCCTGTAACTTGACCGAATGCTCAAAACTGCGTCCGTCGTCGATCACCACGACCTTGGCGCCCGCGCCGCGCAGCGCGGCGCACAGCTCCTGCAGCAGCACCGACTTGCCCGAGCCCGACTTTCCGCAGATCGCGATGTTGTGGTTGCCCGCCGCGTTCTCGAAGGGCGACCAGAAGAAGGGCTGGCCGCGCCGTCCGAGGAGCAGCAGGTGCGGGATCGTCCCGCCGAGATACTCGCCCTGCAGGGGGGCGATATTGGCCGCGGTGGTCGAGAGCATGGTCCGGAAGCGTTTGAGCCGCGCAAGGTCGTGGACCAGACCATCGGCGAGGCTCAACGGGAACGAGGCGACGAGGCCCTGGAGCTGGAGGAAGCGCTCGTCGGCAAGGTCCCATCCGGCCGCCTTGTAGATCGCCTTGACCGTGCGCTCATGCGCATCGCCTTCGCCGAGCGGCGAGATCGTGGTGAGACCATAGAACAGCTTGACGAGCTTCTTGCCCGCCTGGAGTTCGGCCTGGACGTGTCTCCATTCGGCCGATTGCTCGCCAAGCCTAGGGAGGAAGCGCGCGCTCTTCGTTTCCGAAAGGCTGGTGGTGCGCATGAACTTGTAGCCGGCGCGCGCCGAGGCGGCCTCCTGGTCGGGATAGTGCAGGCACAGCATTGTCGCGGCGGGACAGGGAAAGCGCAGCTTGTCAGTAAACATGTCGCCGATGAGCCGCGCGCATTCCCACGGTGCCCAGCGCTCAGGGGTAGAGCGCACGCCGTAATGGCGCACATCGAAGCGGTCGGGATAGCATTCACCTACCTGAGGCACGCCATCTCGCGAGCGCCCGGTCTCGCGGAAGCGCTCGGTGCGCAAGATAAGCCGGTCGTCCTCGACCTCGAGTTCGATATCGCGGCGGATGGCCTGCGCGTCGAGCGTGTCCTCGCGGTTCCAGTGGGTGAGATCGGGTTCGCGCGCTGTCGTCGGCGAGGTGAGTTCGTCGACCAGTGCGAGCAGGCCTGCGGGCTCGAGCCTGTTCGATGCAAGGCCGAGCGAGTTCAGCATCCCCGCCATCCCGTCGCGGCATTCGGTGAGTTCTGCATCGGTCACGTTTCCGGGCACCGGAACGCCCAGCGACAGCACGAGACGCACATGGCGCGCATGAAACGGCGCGTGTGCCGAGCCCGACTTCCAGACGAGATCGTAGAGCCGGTTGGTGCGGGCCTTCGCGATCGCTTCGTAGATCCCGCCCTGCTCGTAGCGCGGCGCGAACCAGGGGCCGACGATGGCGCCGATGCGCGGAGACGCGAAGTTCAGCACCTGCAAACAGGCGCCTTGCGGCAGGCTCTCGGAGAAGAACTGCCCGAGGATTTCACCGGTGCGCTCATCGGCGCCGATGAGCGGGGTGACTTCGAGAATGAAGCCCTTCGAGTGCGCGTTCCGGTAGAGCCCCGGGCCCTCGTCATAGATGCGGTACGGAAGCCAGTCCGACAGCATGTCGAGCGCGAAACGCGGCTGCGCATGGTCGGCTTTCTTCGCATCGCCGAACAGGCCAGCGAGGAGCGCGTCGCGCGCAGAGGATAGCGAGAGGTTCACTTGGGCTCTCCTTCGGGCAGAACAGGGTGGGGCACCTGGCCGGGGGAGGGGGAACGACCAGGTGCCCCGGGGTCCGGCGCTTTGGCACCGGGCAGCTCCGTCAGATCCTGTGAGGGGATGACCAGGACATCGGGAGGCTGCTGGGGGGAGGGATTGGAATGCTGGAATGGACGTGCTTCTGCGGCGGCGGGCGGCGGGCCTTCCGCTTCAGCCGGGCGCGCCAGTGCGCGCAGAACGTCGCCGGTCGAACGCGGCGCGCGCCAGCGCTCGGCAGCGCGATCGGGCAGCACGACATGAACGACCCGGGCCTCGTGGATGCGGCCCGCCTCGTCGCGGTAGCCCGCAACGACGATCCGCAATTCGCGATCACCGACCCCGTGCGCTCGCGCAGAGGCATGACCGGACCGTTCTGCCTGTGAAGCGCGGGTGGCGGCATCGTCGATCATCGAGGTTGGCGCGCAGCTTCCCTCCGGCGCGCGGCAGGAAAAGTCGCCCTTGACGTTGCCGCCAAGCGTCGCGCAGCTGGCGATCATCAAGGAGAGGGTTGCCGTCGCTCCGACACGGGTCACACGGCCGCTCATTGCTTCAATCCGGTCTTGGCATTGGCAAATGCGCGCAGTGTCTTTGCATCGCGGTAGCCGTGCAGCACCGCACCGTCGCGCGCTCTGACGATCACCGGGGTTCCGGCAAAGCCGTTGGCCTGTGCAAAGGCTTCGTTGGCATCGAGCGCAGCTGCTTTCTTGCAGGCAGCGCGCGGTTCGAGGTGCTTGCCGGTGTAGGCGGCATGGAGCGCCCCGACCGGATCGGCGGCGCACAGCACCGCCTCGGACATGCGGCGGCTCGATGCGCCGAAGATCGAGATCGGCCGCTCCTCGACAAGGACGCCTGCCTTCTCGAGTTCGCCGGTGAGCCGCTTGCAGTAGCCGCACTGGAAATCCGAGAAGACAACCAGCTTCGGCCCCTTGGGATTGCCCCACAGGATCGCGCCTACTGCGGGCAAGACTTTGAGATCGACATGCGTCGCGGCCCGCCTGTCGCGGGGTTCTGCAACGTCGTGCCGACCGGCAGTGTCCTCGCCGGCAGCGCGGGCTGCGCCGGCGGCGAGCAGGTCGGGATTGAGTTCAAGCAGGCGCGCGGCGGTTACGTCGCGCCGCTCCTCCATGTCGTAGAGCCGCCCGACGAAGAGGTAGCGTGCCGCTTCGTCGATGTAGAACAGCGTCTCTCCCGAGACGACCTCGCACCACGGCGCGAATGTCTTGCAATCGAGCGCGTCGATCGGTGTCTTGGGCAGACGAAGCTTGAGCGCTTCAACCACATTCTGCGTGATCGCGGCCTGCGCCGGCATGGCGGTCACTACCGCGACACCGCTTGTAAGGAGGGCTGCTGCGCTGGCGGCGGCGAGCGATATGTGCGCGGCGCGCGCCTTGAGGCCGGGCCGCTGGTTCGAGTAGTTCATTGGGGTGTGCTCCTGACATGGACGCCGTCGAGAAAGACGATCTCGACTGCGATGCCGGTCGGCATCTCGACGACGGGTTGGTACTGTTCTGCGCGTTCGATGAGGTATTTGCTGACCGTGTCGGCGGCTTCGCCCGCGCCCTGGCCGAGGCCGCCTGCGAGAATGTCGGTCGGCGAGAGCGCGTCGCGCCTGCCGTCGCTGCCGACAGGCTGCGCAAAGATGCCGTTGGCATTGGCCGAGAAGCCGCGTCCGAACCCGCCGACGATCCCGGCGAGCAGCGCCTGGCTGACGAGGCTGCCTTCGCGGCTGACGACATTGCCGCGAACGCCCGACTTGCCGGCAAAGGCGATGAACCCCTTGACCTCGCTCACCGCAAAGCGTCCGCCCGGTTGCGCACAGGTCATGCGCACAAGCTTGACGTAAACCTTCTCGGCCGAGAGATCGCCGCGCGCCGCGCCGTTGACGAGGCAGCCGGTGAGATCGGTGGTGAGAAGCTTGTTGCCCTGCAGCACCGAGCGCGCCGGACCGGTGATCCGCAGCACCACGGGCAGCGGATCGCTCTGGCTGGTAACGCCCGTCGAGGCGTCGACCCCGACGATCACGGTGGCAGGTGCATAGCTGTTGGGCGGCAGGTAATCGCGGCTTGCCTCGAGCAGCAGCGTCGGCGCGCTTTCGATTGCCTTGGTCTTGGCGGCGCCCGGCTTGTCGGATGAGAAACTCAGCAGGCTTGCCTTGGGTTCGCTGGGTGGCTCGAGCGCTCCGGGAGGGAAGCCCGGAGCCCGCGGATCGGCTGAGGGAACCGGCGTAACTGGGGGATTGGCGCGCACCGTCTCGAGTTCCGAGCGCAAGGCGGCGTTCTCGGCCGAGATCGCATCGATCGCCGCCTGACCGTCGCTCAGCATCCGCGCGTTTTCGCCGCGCAATGTCTCGAGCTCCTGCTCGATCGAGGCCTTGGGAAGCTGGCTTTCCTGCAGGTCCTTGATCGCGCGGCCCTGCGCATCAAGACGGTTGCCATAAGTGGCGACGAATTCGCGCTGCGAGAGATTGCGATTGACCAGCGCGCCGGTCTCGATCGTGGTCGCGCCCGCGCCGCCGGCGCCGGCTTCATCCTCGCCGCCGAAGATGAACATCGAACCGGAGATGAGTGCCACCCCGCCGATGCCGGCGAGCAGCAGCTTCTGGCGCTGCGCGACCGTGCGGTTGAGATTGCGCCGGGCTTCGCCGCGCGTCTCGTCCTTGGGCGCTGCGGCGGGCGTATCGTGTCTGTCGGTATCGGCCATTATTCGAGCCCTCCCTTCGCAAAGACGAGGAAGGCCTGCGTGCTCTCGCCGGGCTGGAGACTGTCGCGGCCATAGGCAAAGGCCAGCGCCCCGGCGGGCGCCTCGCGTTCACCGGCAAGGTCGACGGGCATCGGGCCGAGATTGCGCAGGGTGAAGGCCTGACCGATCAGCTCGGCACCTTCATATTCGGCGACCTGCTGCACTTCGAGGCTGTCGGTGCGGCGTGGTCGCGAGAGTTCGGCGCGCGCCCGGAAGCCCGGCAGAACACCGTCGCTCGCCATCGCCTCGATCAGGCGGATCGCGGCTTCGTCGCGCGTCGCTGCATAGCCTTCCCATTCGCTCGCCTGGGACTTGGCGAGCGCGGGATTGGTGACGAAGAGCTGGCTCGCTTCCTCGCCATCGACGCGGCAGGCGAACTTATAGACATAGCCCGCGCTGCTGGTCGCGAAGAAGCTGACTCTGGCGCTCGCATATTGCAGCGGCACCGAGACATAAATGTCGCCGCGCACCGGTTCGTGGGTCACCTCGAAATCGTTGTAGGGATAGCCGCTCGCCATCTTCGAGACATTGGCGAAACCATCCTCGATGAGGGCGATACGGGTCAGCGCGCCGCGCGCGAGCACGCAATCGATCGCGGCGCCATCAGCGGCCTCGACGAACTGGTCGGCATGTGCCGGTGAAGCGTAGGCGGCCGTGGCGATTGCCAGCGCAACGCTGGTCAGCGCGGCGGGGAAGGGGCGGGATAGGAGTGTCATGGGTTCTCCTCCTCGGTTTCGGTTGGGAGCTGGCGGAAGCCGGTGAGGCCGAGGCTGAGGCCGCGGCGGTTCCAGCTGAATTCGAAGCTGCGCTGCTGGCTCGCGATCACCTGCGCGCCGACAAAGGTCTTGAGCGTTCCGGTGACGGTCGCGGTGAGCGCCTGCGGGTCGACCTCCATCCGCGAGATGACGAAGGCCTGGCTGATGTCCGAGCCGCGTTGCTCGTCGACGATCTTGACGAGCTCGGCCTTGAGGCGGCCGTGCGCAGAGGGATCTGCCACCTTCAGGACCTGTTCCATCCAGTAGTCGAGGCTCTCGGGTGCGCGATTGAGCAGCATCAGCGCGGTGTCGCGGGTGACAAGCTCGAGGTAGTGCGCATCGGTCGCGCCGCTGCCGAGCGTCAGGCGCTCGCTCGTGACAGGCACGAGGATCATGCTTTCCTCGCGCGTTGCCGCCGCGCCGACCGCCAGCAGGCTGGTAAGGCCGAGAACGGATGCCAGCGCGGCAAAGCGGTTACGCTGCTTGAGGTGACGCTGCGCTTCCTCGTAGGCGAATTCGTGTTTCATGGATGTCCTCCCTCAGCCTGCGAGCAGGCGACAGTGGGAGGGCGGCGTGGCTTTCAGCCCGAGGAAGCTCCCCGGCAGATACCAGTAGGCAGCATGCACCAGTTTCGACCCTGCACCTGAAGCTTTGGCCTTTCGAAGGGCGAACCAAGTCATGACCGATAGGCCGGTGCCGATGATGATGTGCTGCGCAAGGATGCCCCAGGCGAACGGGACGAGCAGTCCCGCAAACTCGTCGATGGTCCAGAAACCGATGAGCTCCGGATCGTCGAGCCGCCGTGGAACGAGGTATCTGTCGGCCATGCCGCCCTCCCGTCGTTAGACCGCGATCAGATGGTCGCGGTCACGACCGAGGTGACGATCGGCACACCGGTGCCGACGCCGATACCGACACCGACCGGGACCGCGACCTGCCCGAGGGCGAAGCGGCCCGAGGCGAGCGCGATAAGCCCGCCGGCAAGGCTGAGGACGGTGATGATTTTCCCGCCCGAACCTTCGAGGAAGTCGGTAAATTTCTGCAGCGCCGGATCAAAGGTCGTATCGGCACCGGCATAGGCGGCACCGGCGCAGGCGAGCGCAATGGCGGCCGGAAGAATATAGTTGCGGGCACGAATGCCTTTGCTGGATTGGCGCTGAAGAGTGATTGCTTTGGTCATCGAGGAACTCCGTTTCGAACATTGGCAGCGATGCGTTCGCTGTATGTTCTTTCCTCGATTGGAAGGCAGGGTGTAGGAAAACGGAAACTGCAGCACGCGGTATTCCGACCAAGAGAAATCGTCGATTCTGGGCAATCTGACCGGGTTTTGCGCGACCGGTGCAGACATTGCGGCCAAGAATACCGATCATTGCGCCACCCATACCGAAATCTGAGATCGAGGGACCGGAATCTGCGCGAATCAAATCGTGTGACGATGAGCCGGTTTCCTACGTGTTCCTTATTTGTTCTTTTTCCTTTCCTACAGTTTGACGCGTTGCCTAGCCTGTTGGTGATTCGCTAAAGATCACCGGAAGCAGGAACAATGGCGCGAAACGCAAACGACAAATGGGAAGAACTATCGCGAGGAGTCGCAGCTTTCCTCGACCATGCCGTGGACGAAAGTGGCAAGTCCCGGCGGACGATTGCCGCACAGACGAATATCAACAAGGACGCGCTCCGACGCATCCTCGCCGGGACAAGGTCAGCCACACTGCTTGAGGCGCTGGCCATCCTTGACGCGAGCGGTCACGCGCCGCGCACCTCCCTGATGCTGGCACTCGCGGGGTACTCGCAGCGTAGCAAGGATTGGCAGAATAGCGGCGTGCTGGAATTTCTTGAAACCTTCATAAGCGAGTTGCCGTCTGCTTTGGATCAAGCGCTGGGCGAGAGGCTGCTCGATGTGAGACCGCGCTGGGCAAAGGGGACCGCTCACCGCACCGCCGGTCTCCTGTCGGATCACCTCGCGCAACTGGAGCGGCAGGATGAACAAAGCTTCGCTCTCTGAAATGACGACTGGTCTCGAAACGGACGCGGAAGCCGTTCCTGTCGAGCCAACGCCAGACCGGCTCATTCGTCTTCCCGAGGTCATGGCGCGCGTGGGCCTGCGCCGAACGGCAATCTATCAGCGGATGCGCGAAGGCCGTTTTCCAAAGTCGCGTTCGCTCGGTCCCCGTTGCACGGTTTGGGTCGAAGCCGAGATCGATGACTGGATCGGTTCTGTTGTCGAACGCACCGACGAGATATGTCAGAACACGCCCCGAATTTCGAGATGATCATGGTTTGCGTCCCGTCACCGCTCGAATAAACGCGCGCTGTCCCGCTAGCCGGAAAGCACTTCGATTATCCGGCATTCGCCAACCGCTCCGTGCTGGCAGTCGTCGACCATATGGCGCAGTTCGGTTCGCAGTTTTCGCAAGTCACCAAGCTTCCGATCCACTTCGCGTAGGTGGAGGCTGGCAATAGAGTCCACGGCTTCGCACGATTGCGATGGATCATCCGACAAAGAAAGCAATTGGCGCACCTCCGCCATGGTGAAGCCGAGGTCGCGTGCGCGGCGGATAAACCGCAATCTGGCCAATTCGGTCGGGCCATAGTCCCGGTAGTTTCCGGCGGTGCGTGGTGGTTCCTCCAGCAATCCGGTCCGTTCGTAGTAGCGGATCGTTTCGGCGGTCGTGCCGGTCTTCCGCGCCAGGGCACCAATCTTCATGGGTTTCTCGCAATGCTTGACCTTGTAGCCACTACAAGGTGCATAAGACGATTCGAAGATGCAAGCAGAACGGTAAAATCCTGTGGCAAAGAAGGACATTATTGAACTTATCGAAGCTGAGCGGCGCGTTTTCCGTGCCGCCAGGCAGTCTGGTGACCGGGCTTTGGCTTGGACCGCGCTCGAGCGGGAACATATTCTGGGCCAGGGCTTCTTCGGGCCGCACCTTCGTTCACATATGACGATGCTGGGCTATGCAGTTGAAACCCGCGATGGCCGCGAAGTTCTGGGGCAGGTCATACGTCTTGCGCTCGCTCCCCTTGGTAATCTCACCGGACGGCTCCCCTGGGGCAATACCGGACGCGCAAACGTGAGCGCATTCGCGCCAATGCCATACCCGGACGACCTCGCGGAGGTTTTCACCATCTCTTCGGACGAGGTTCGCTAGCACGCGCCATGGCAATTCTATCCAACGAACAGGTTGAACGTCTCTACGACAAGAACGCGGGAATCTATGACCGATTGGTGTCGGGGTTTCGGTGGGCCGGTCTTGGTCGCTGGCGACGCGATCTGGTTAACCGGCTTGAACTCAAGGCCGGTGACCATGTGATCGATCTATGTGCTGTCACCGGCGCAAACCTCGCGTTTCTGCTTGAGAGAGTAGGACCAAGCGGCAAGGTGACGCTGGTCGACCTTTCGCAAGGCATGCTCGACCAAGCCCGTCGACGAGCGAAGCGCCTGCGAGCTAGCAATGTCGAATTTGTGCAGTCAGACGTAGCCGCCTTCCGCTTTCCGAGCGAGACCAGCGCAGTCATCAGCACCTTTCGACTGGAAATGCCACCTGACTACGCCGCGATCATCGAGCGCGCCTCAGCTGCTCTCCCGACGGGTGGCCGGATGGCCCTGCTTGGCCTGAAGCACCCCGAGCGCTGGCCGCGATGGCTGATTGAAATCGGAATATTCGCTACGAAACCGTTCGGCGTCTCGCGCGAATACGAAGAATTCCGCCCGTGGCTACCAGCCCGCCGAGAGCTGAACGAACTCCATTTCCGCGAGTTTCTGGCAGGATGCGCTTACGAATTCGTCGGTGCCAAATCGTAATGCGGCAGAAGCCGCAGTTGCGTGACTGCTTTTGTCTAGCTTCATGCGGGTTCCCCTGTTGAGTTCGAGCCCAAATACACCACATCCGCTTGCGCTGGTCAGTCGATTTTAACCGTGCGCAGATAGGGGCGCAGCGTTGTGAAACCTTGCGGGAAGCGCGCTTTCGCTTCTTTATCGGAAACAGACGGTGGAATGATGACGTCATCCCCACTCTGCCAATTGACCGGGGTTGCCACGCCTTTACTTTCGGTGAGCTGGACTGAATCGAGCAATCGGAGCACTTCTTCGAAATTGCGTCCGCTGCTCATCGGATAGAGTAGCATCGCACGGATTTTTTTGTCCGGGCCAACGATATAGACGGCGCGAACGGTAGCATTGTCGGCTGCGGTTCTTTGCTCCGCACTGCCAGTCTCCTCGGCGGGCAACATATTGTAGAGTTTGGCCACCTTCAGGTCGCTGTCGCCGACCACCGGGTAATCGACTTTATTGCCGCTGACCGCCTCGATATCGGGTAGCCAGTCGCGATTGTCTTGGCTGCTGTCGACCGACAGGCCGAGAATCTTGGTGTCGCGTTTGGCAAATTCCTCGCCGAGACCGGCCATGTAACCCAGCTCGGTCGTACAAACCGGGGTAAATGCCTTTGGATGAGAAAACAGGATAGCCCAATTGTCGCCCATCCAATCATGGAAGGTGATGGTGCCTTGGGTCGTTTCCGCTGTGAAATCGGGAGCTGTCGAGCCAATGGAGAGGGTCATGTCAAAACTCCTATTTATTCTGGGGGAGGTGTCCGCCGTCCTCATATTTTGGCGGGTGTGTGGCCTGCGGCACGTCGAATGTCGGCGCAATCGATTGCGTGAGTCTCGACCTCACCTGCATTTAGTGAGGCGGAAATGCTCACTGGCGCTCCCGCCTCCTACAAGATTGCGCGATCATCGGCCGGCGTAGATACTCAGAAGCGCACGCTAGCGCCTGCTACGAAGCGCCGGGGAGCCCCCGGTCTCAAACCCGAAGGCCGACGCGCTACAGCATAAGCATTGTCGAACAGATTATCCACTCTGGCAAACAAAGAGAGACCTTCCGTCAGCGCAAACCGGCCGGCGAGATCAAAGACAATCCTTTCGTCAATACGCTCATCGGGCGAAATATCCCCGCTACCTGCTTCGGTGCGTACTTGCGATGTGTAATTGGCGCTCACGAGCAAGGATGCCGGTCCAAATGCGAGCCCCGTTTCGGCATAGAATTGGTGGCGAGCGATGTAGGGGAGTGCGTCGCCCTGGGACACGGAACCGAAGAACGCACTCTCGAAACTGCTTTCGAATTGCGCGTCGGTGAGCGTGTAAACCACCGAGAAGGGAATAGAAATTTCCCTACCCACTTGATGCTCCGTCGAAGCTGCCAGCTCCAACCCCTTCACGGAGACGGCCCCAGCATTGAACTGGTCGCCAATATCCCCGACGCTACACCCCACGGATTGTGTGCAGTTTCCGAGCAGATTGGAATAGTCGGAATAAAACGCAATCGCGGAAGCTTGAATGGCGCCATTCCGAAAACGCCCACCAAATTCATAGTTCCAGCTTTTCTCGGCTCGTGCCTCCGGATTTCCGGGCCCGGGGGGAGAAAAACCGCGCGAAGCGCCTGCAATCAACAGCACGTCTCCCAGTGCATAGGTTGCACCGAGTGCGGGAAGCCATTCGTCAACGTTGGTCTTGCGTATGCGCGCAGGTCCATCGAGACGAGCGGGGTCGGCTCGATCATAGTCCAGTCGAGTAAGGTCGATGCCTTCGTACCGAATGCCGGGTGTCAGAGTAAGCCCGCCGATCTCGATCCGGTTCTCCAGATAGAAAGCGATCGCCTTCGCCTTCGCCTCGCGATTGGCTTGAGCGCCCGGAGCCGTCTGCCGGACGAAAACGAGATCTCCATCCGTTTGCGTATAGAATTCCTCATTCTGCAACCGGTCTTCTTCATCCTCGTGATACCGGAGCGACGCAGCCAGGTTGTGCCTGACCTCGCCGGTCTCGAAAGGTCTTTCGAACGAAAGCTGGACGCCTTCGCTCCGATAGACGCGGTTGTTGTTGCGAATGCGAAGGGCACCTTCAGCGCTGTCTGCGCCTCGCAGGATTGCGAGGCCTCTCTCGTTTGAGGAGGGAGCATCGAAAACGGGTTGGATGGCATCAAAGCTGCCATCACCATCGAAATCGATGTCCTGTAGCTTCGACCAACTTCGTGTGAAATCGTTGCGATATAGGGTAACCGCGAACTGCGTGTCGTCGGGCAACCGGAGGGTGCCGGTGAGCCGATATTGATCGTGCTCGCCCGTGAAAACGTCGCGTTGGCTGGCCGAATAGCGCCGGTACGGATCGCTCGCGAAATCCGCGTCGGCGAGGCCCAAATAGGTTTCGTTCGCCTCAAGTTCGGATCGACCATAGGCGAACTCGAGGCGAGCATCGACCGGCGAATCTGGGTTGGTGTGGACGGCGAAGCGGGCGCGATAGTCCTGACGTTGAAAACCGGTCTCGGCGCCGGGAAGCCCATCTATCGTCTTGAACCCGTCACTGCCTTGCTGATAGCTTTCTACCATCGCCCCGAAATTGTCGGCACTAGCGCCAATCCAGCCATGACCCTGATAATAGCCGCGAGAACCAAGCTGGCCGGAAGCTTCGCCAGCCAGGCTCTCGGTCGGTATCGGAGTCGATCGGAAATTGATGGCCCCGCCGATCGTGCGAGGACCATAGCGTACCGAGCCCGCGCCCTTGATCACTTCGACTGCGTCCATTCGACCGATCGCGGGAAAGTAATACGCGGCCGGAGCGGCGTAGGGGGCAGGGGCAATGAGAACGCCATCTTCCATCAAGGTGATGTTGCTCGACCGTTCGACCGGCGCGCCGCGCAAGCCAATATTCGGGAATAGCCCGAAACCGTCCTCTTCCTGAATGTTGACCCCCGGCACCTGGCGCAGGACACGGTTGACGTCACCATGCTCGAATTCGCTCAGTTCCTCGCCATCGATTAGGTCCGCCGCACCGGCCACTTCATACGCATCGATGCGACCGCCAATCACGATAATCGATTCGCTTGGGTTTGCTATCCCGTCCTGCGATTGCCGCTCATCGGTCGGGTCTTTTTCATTGGCGTAAGCAGGGGCGGCCAGTGCAATTGCTATGAGCGAGGCGGTAGCGCGATACATGTGAAGAATCCTTTCGAGACATTTACCAGCCTACTACTGCTATTGAGACGTATTCGCAATAGCAGTAGTAGGCTTTTATGCCCATATTGGGTGAGGGCGGCTCGCGGTGCATCGGTTCTGGACTGCAATACCGTCCGCGACCGGCGCGCGATGAGGGCTCAGGGTCTGCGAACGGCCGGGCAGGAACAGGCCAGCGAAAGCTTAATCACCGACCGTGTTTTTCCCGTTGTTGGGTGCCGGGTGGGCAGGGATCAGCGCATCATCGCAGTCCGTAGCGAGGCAGGGCTCGAAAGTGACATGTGCGATGCCGAAATCCTTTTCCAGCATCGCCCGCGCGCGTCGCTTGACTCCCTCGAATGCTGTTTGGGAGTAATCAACAAGAGTGAGATGGGCTTCGAGCGCCCGGTGATGTTCTCCCAGATTCCAGACATGGACGTGGTGAATATCCTGCACGCCGCCAAGCGCGCGCAGGTTTTCAACCATCTGATCAAATTCCACCTCGTCCGGCACTGCTCCCATCAGCAGACGAACGGTTCGCGGTAGGAGCGTCGCGCCCTGCCAGATGACATAGGCCGCGATGATGAGAGTGATGATGAGATCGGCGACGACGAGATCGTATAGAATAATTAGCACTCCGGCGACGATCACACCGATCGAGGCCAGCGCGTCCGAAACGTTATGAAGGAAGGCAGCCTTCATGTTAATGCTGTCATGCGCGCCGCGATAGACAATGAATGCGGTGACGAGATCGATGACAAGTGCGATCCCGGCAACCCAGATCACGGTCCAGCCTTCGACCGGCTGCGGCGCGGCGAAACGGTTGATCGCCTCAACGATCAGATAGAATCCGATGATCAGCAAGGTCGTCAGATTGATGAGTGCGGCGACCACTTCTCCCTGGGCGTAGCCGAAGGTCATCAGCTTGTCCGCCGGACGCCGGCCTATGCGTCGCGCAAACCACGCAAGACCAAGAGAGGCCGCATCGCTGAAGTTGTGCAATGCATCCGCGATAAGCGCCAGTGACCCTGAAAGGATGCCGCCGACAATCTGGGCAAGGGTCAGGAGGACATTGATCGCGACCGCGAGGATCAGCTGACGATCGCTAAGGTTTTCCTCGCCGTGACTGTGGCCAGCTTGATCGTGCGAGTGCGCCATCACTTTTCTCCGCTATTTGCGATTTTGTTGCCGGCGGTATCCGGATGCTGAAGGATCGCATCGGAATTATCGATTGCTCCGATCGCGGCGTTAAATCCGACTGCAATCATTCCGAACATCGCAAGCCCGGAGATGAAGGCCGCGAGTGCTGCCAAATTCAAACCTCCCAGTCTGCCCGGGATTTGCAGCAAAAAATGAACCGACCAGACAAGAAAGTATCCTGCGAGTAGAATTGCCAACCGCGCGTCCGCTGTTTCGCTCATGCCGTGGAGAAGCCAAAACCCGGCTACCGCTGCGGCAACAAAGGCGAGTGACAGAAAAACATGGATCGCTAGACGATCCATGCGTTTCATCGCGCTGTCGCGAAATCCGGCTGTTGTCTTTCGCCCCACCAGGAAAAAGGTGATTCCAACCCCTAGTGTTGCTGCGAAACCGGCGAAGACAGACACGGCTGCTGCTGCACCCAGAGCGATGCCACCAAACCCCAGCGCAATACCGCCTTGAAGCGCAATGGTCATCTTCGGCCCGCGTCTTCCCACGGCGTCGGACAGGGTTCCAACTGAGTCGCGATGCGAAGCCCAGCCTCCGATCAGCACCGCCAGAAGATAGAGAGTCCCGCCAGCGGGGAGCAGGGCTGCGTCTATGAAGTCACCCCTTGCTTGTCCAACTGCAGGACCGGTCAAAACAAGCGCAAGTGCGGCAAGGGCGCCAGAGTGGACGGCCGCCGCGAACCCATTTTCGTTCGGGGTAGGCCCGTGCTTTTCTTCCCAGACAACGCCAGCACCCAGGCCGAGGCTTGCCAGCATCGCCAAGGTCAGGATCGCCGACAAATCCTCAGTTACAAATATCTCGTGGACGAGGCTCATTCCCGTGTTTCGCCATGAACCGTTCCCGCCTCGTCGTGCTTGTCACTGTGCGCGTCGCGCAGGATATCGATCCCGCCGTAAAGAGCTATGCCAGCCACAGCGATGCCGACCACAAGGTCCGGCCAGTTCGCGCCTGTGATCATAACGATGACGCCAGCGATGATAATCCCGCCGTTCGAAATGAAGTCATTGAAGCTGAATGTGGTGGCGGCCCGCATGTTGACGTCCTTGTTCTGCATCTTTTGCAACAGGCGAAGGCAATAGAGGTTCACTATGCCCGCGACGGCAGCCATCGCGATCATCAGGATGCCACCCGGCTCAGAACCTTCAACAAACCGCCTGACGGCATCAGCAATCACTCCGCCGGCAAAGATCAAAAGCATGACGCCAGAAAAGCGCGCTGCGCCTCGCTTCCAGGAGCGCGGTCGACTCAGCGCAAGGAGACTGAGAGCGTAGACAAGCGCGTCCGACGAATTGTCGAGCCCGTTGGCCAAGAGCGCGTTCGAGTCCGCAAAATAGGCAACGACAAAGAAACCAACCGCGATTGCGACGTTGAGCCACAATACGATCCACAATGTGCGTCGCTTGTCCGCCGAATCCAGATCGAAGTCATCGTTGCAGCTCATACTGGCTTCTCTGCTATGTCTTTTGTGCTGCCCTTCTCTTTATACGCCAGAAGGCGAAGCGCATTGGCGACCACGATTAGCGTTGATCCCTCGTGAACCGCGACAGCGGGGCCTATCCCGAGACCGAAAATGGTTGCCGGGATGAGCACGACAACAATTCCGAGACTGACGATCATGTTCTGCCGGATGATTGACCGGGTTTGTCGGCTCAGATCGACGGCGAAAGGCAGTCGGGCGAGATCATCGGCCATCAGCGCGACATCGGCTGTCTCCAATGCAACGTCCGAGCCGGCAGCCCCCATTGCTATTCCGACCGTTGCGTTCGCCATGGCCGGAGCGTCATTAACCCCGTCTCCGACCATCGCAACCTTGTCCTGGCCGGCAAGCTTGCGGATGGCCTTGACCTTGTCGTCGGGCATGAGATTGCCCCAGGCCTCGTCGAGGCCGACTTCCTTTCCAACCGCATCGGCCACTCTTTGGTCGTCGCCCGAGATCATGATCATTCGGGTGATCCCGAGGCCGCGCAACGCTTCGAGCGTCGCCTTTGCTGCCGCCCGCGGCGTGTCGAGCAAACCGATCGCTCCAAGATCGCGCGTTTCCGAGCGAACGCCCATCGTCGTCCGCCCGCGCTCGCGCATGGACTCGATAGCATCCGACAGTTCGGCACCGAGCTGAGGGACCCCGTCTTGCCCGAACATTTCGAGCTTTCCGATCCACACCCGCTCACCGCCGACAAGCGCGGTGATCCCCTTGCCTGTGAAGCTTTCAAGACTTGTAGCTTCGGGCAGTGCCTCATCGCCAAGCCGCTGCTTGCCGTCCCTAACAATCGCCTGTGCTAGGGGATGATCGCTCAGATTTTCAGCCGCCGAGGCAATCGCAAGCAGTTCGTTTTCAGATACACCCTGCGCGGGTTGGACATCGGTCATGCGGGGCTCGCCTTCGGTAAGAGTACCGGTCTTGTCGAACGCGATGGCCTTGAGCGCGCCGAGATCCTCGAGCGGCGCGCCGCCCTTTACCAGAATGCCGCTGCGTGCTGCTCTGGCTACTCCGGACAAGACCGCGCTCGGGGTCGCGATCGCCAAAGCGCAGGGGCTGGCAGCCACAAGCACCGCCATCGCCCGGTAAAAACTGTCGCGGAACGGCTCGTCGATGACAACCCAGGCGAAAAGGAGCAGGCCGGCCAAAGCGAGCACGGCAGGCACAAAAATTCGCTCAAAGCGCTGCGTGAAGCGCTGGGTAGGAGATTGCTGAGCCTCGGCTTCGCTCACCATTTGGACGACCTTGGCGAGGGTCGTGTCACTCGATCGCCGGGTCACTTCCACTTCGAGCGCGCCCGATCCGTTGATCGTCCCTGCGAAGACGCGATTGTCATCCGCAAGATTGTCAGGATTTGCGCGCGCAGAAGCGATATTCGAAACCGCGCTCTTGTCGACCGGCACGCTTTCCCCGGTCACCGGAGCCTGATTGATGGCACTGACGCCGTCCAAGATGAAGCCGTCAGCCGGAAGGCGTTCGTTCGGACGCACGATTACGACGTCGCCTAGCGCAAGCTCCTCGACCGGAACCTCAACGACGTCATCTCCACGTTTTACTCGTGCCGTTTCCGGCGCGAGCTCGGCGAGCGCCTCGATCGCCCTCTTGGCGCGGCCCATCGCGTAGTGTTCGAGCGCGTGGCCGAAACTGAACAGGAACAGCAATAGCGCGCCTTCGGCCCATTCCCCGAGAAAGGCGGCGCCCGCAGCGGCGACAAGCATGAGGCTGTCGATTTCAAACCGGCGCAGGCGCAAATTGTCCCACGCCTCTCGGACGGTAAAGAATCCGCCAAAGAAATACGCCGCGAGATAGCATGCGAATGGCAGCCATCCTGGATGCCCAGACCATAGCTTCTCAATCCCGAACCCGGTCGCGAGAAATACGCCCGAGGCGAGCGAGAAATAGAGTTCGGTGTTCGCGCCGAAAATGCCACCATGACTGTGCCCGGCACGATCTTCATCATCGTGATCATGGTCTTTGGAAGAGTGCTCGGCGTTCCTGGCGACATCGCCCGCCAGAACCGACACGCCGAGGTTCTTGAGCTCGCCAGCAATCCTAGGCTCATCGGTTAGCTGACGGTCGTACTCGGCGATGAACCTCCCGCTCGCATCAGCATTTGCTTCGAGGATACCGGGTTTGCTGGCCAGCAGGTCCGCGACCGTTTGGGCACGGCGGGTGGAATTGATGCCATCGGCTTGCCAGACAACGTGTCCGTAGCGTTCGGAGATTTCCGCTCCGGCCACATGGGCCAACTCCTTGATGCGGGCGACAGTCAGGCGATCGGCATCGTATGATATCGCTAGTCGGGCGGATGCATCTTTCTCGCCGGGCAATATCGTGACCTCGTGCACGCCGATCCGCGAGCTGAGCAAAGACTGCAAGCGCGCGATGCAATGATCGGTTTCGCTCGGGATGTCGGGAAGGAGCGGTGAGACTTCGAGTTCGATGGTTCGCGTCATTGCCTATTGCTTCCCATTGGAAATTGACCGCTCCCGGTGCCGCAGACCCGTAAGCTTGCAGGTTCGCGAAACCCGAATAGGGACTAGCGAAGCCCGCATATTGCGTAACGAAAGCGTCAATGTGCGTCCTGACCTGCCGGCACTTTCAGCGAATTCGCTGGACAGCGGTGAAACGTGCGCGTGACACCGCGATAATTGCGGGTTGTCAGTTTTTCGGCGGTGCGCTCTTCGATGGTAAGATGACGAACCCGCATCGGCCGTTCATGACCTTCAAATGGCATGTGCGCGTGGGTGTAAGCGATGGCATCGCCCTCGTCTCGCCAAATTCCGACGGCGGCGGGGCCACCGTCCGGAAGCTGCACTTCGGCATAATAGCCATCTGCGAAAAACACCCAGGCCGGTCCGCTATCACAAGACCGCGTTTCACCAAGGCTCCAGACACCGGCGATCGGAACAAGCGTGCTCTGATCCTGCGCCGATGCTGGAACACTTGAAAGTATCAGGGCGCCGGCAAGAGTCACACTGAGCTGGCTACTAATCATTGATGCTCTCCATTCACGTAACCTCTTGCAGCTCTTGCCGTTCCTCGGGAGTGACGTTGCGGCGCAGGCGGTCCCACCAGCGTTGACGCCACGTCCGGTCATCCTTTCTGGTGGCGAAGACGAGCTTCAGGATCGCGGGAAGGACGAACAAGGTGAGCGCAGTGGCGGTGATCAGACCGCCAATGACCACCGTTGCCAGAGGCCGTTGAACCTCCGCTCCAGTGCCGGTCGCGATCGCCATGGGGACAAACCCGAGCGACGCGACCAGAGCCGTCATCAATACTGGACGCAAGCGCGCCAGTCCGCCTTCCACGATGGCCTCATCGAGCGCCATCCCCTTGTCCAGACGCTGGCGTATTGCAGTCACCATCACGAGACCGTTGAGGGTCGCCACGCCCGAGAGGGCGATGAACCCGACTGCCGCCGAAACCGAAAACGGCATTCCGCGCAGAGCCAGCGAGAAGATGCCGCCAGCGAGGGCGAGCGGGATCGCGCTGAAAACAGCCAGAGCGGGAACCCAGCCTCCGACTGCCATATAGAGCAACAGGAGAATAACCGCGAAAGCGATCGGGATAACGATCTGCAACCGTTCCTGCGCAGCCTGAAGGTTCTGGTACTGGCCGCCCCACTCGATGAAGGCTGCAGCGGGCAATTCGACCTGCGCCTCGACATTCGCCCTCGCTTCCTCAACGAAGGAGCCAAGATCGCGCTCGCGCACGTTGGAGGAAACGATCACCAGCCTGCGTCCCTGTTCACGGCGGACTTCGGCAAGGCCATCCACAACCCGGAATTCGGCGACCGAGCGCAGCGGTATGGTCGCTCCGTTCGGAAGCAGCACCGGCAATGCACCAAGCTGATCGAAATCATCGCGTGTCGCATCCGAAAGCCGAACGACGACCTCGAACCTTCGATCGCCTTCAAAGACCAGCCCGGCAGGCCGCCCGCCCAAAGCAATTGCGACGGATTGAGCGACGTCTTCGACCTTCAGCCCATATCGAGCGATCGTTGGACGATCGAAGGCAATATCAAGCGTTGGGAAACCGGTGACCTGCTGGACTTTAACATCCGCAGCTCCCTCGACCTCGCGCAAAATCCCGGCGACCTCGTTCGCTGCCGAGGTCATGGCGGTCAGGTCGTCGCCGTAGATCTTGACCGCGACATCGCCGCGCACGCCAGCGATCAGTTCGTTGAAGCGAAGTTCGATTGGTTGGCTGAACTCATAGAGATTGCCAACCAGGCCTCCCAGAGCACTCTCCATTTCTGCCACCAGATCATCTTTCGAAAGATCCGGGTCAGGCCATTCATCGCGCGGCTTCAGGATCACATACGCATCGGAGGCGTTGGGCGGCATCGGGTCGCTGGCCACTTCCGCAGTACCGGTACGTGAGAATACCAGCTGCACTTGCGGAAATTCCTCCAATCGATCTTCTACTCGCCGCTGCATCGCCAGAGACCGCTCGAGAGATGTGGAAGGGATTCGCAATGATTGCACCGCGATATCGCGCTCGTCGAGCTGCGGTGTAAACTCGCTGCCAAGGAAACTGAACACCAGAGCAGCAACGGCAAAAATGCCGGCACCGGCCCCGATCACCGGCCAAGGGCGGGCGATGGCTTTGCGGACAAGAGGCCCATAGCGTTCCTTGGCGATCCGGATCGGTTTGACTTCCTTCTCCGTCAGTTTTTTGTTCAGCAGGATCGCGATCATCGCCGGGACGAAAGTCAGCGAGAGTACGAATGCCGACGCGAGCGCCAGCATGACCGTGATGGCCATCGGCGAGAACGTCTTGCCCTCGACTCCGGTGAAGGTCAGCAACGGTGCGAACACCAGAAGGATAATCGCCTGACCATAGACAGTCGGCTTGATCATCTCCTGCGCGGCAAGCCGCGTTTCCGTCAGCCGTTCGCCAAGTGTCAGGAGCCGGCCCTCATGCTCCTGTCTGGCCGCAAGACGTGCCACACTATTCTCGACGATAATCACGGCCCCATCGACGATCAGACCGAAGTCAAGCGCGCCCAGACTCATCAGATTGCCTGACACTCCGAGCCGGTTCATGCCGATCGATGCCATCAGCATCGAAAAAGGGATAACCAGAGCGGCGATAATTGCGGCCCGTATGTTGCCGAGCAAAAGGAACAGGATGGCTATGACCAGCAGCGCACCCTCGACGAGATTCTTCTCGACGGTCGCGATCGTTGCATCGACGAGAGACGAACGATTGTAGACGATTTCGGCTACCACACCTTGTGGCAGGGAGGCGCGGACTTCGTCAAGCCTCTCAGCGGCCTGGGCTGAAACAGTGCGGCTGTTTTCTCCTGCCCGCATGAGGACGGTACCAACCACAGCCTCGTCGCCATTCAGCGATGCAGCCCCGGTTCTGAGATCACCGCCAATGCTGACCGTTGCGACATCTCCCACGCGAATGGGAACGCCTCCACGTGTAGATATGACTGCTTGCTCGATGTCCTGGACACTGCCGAGCCGTGCATCGACACGAGCCAGCAGGGCTTCTCCTGATCGCTCGACGAAATTCGCGCCTTCGGCAAGGTTGGCGGCTTCCAGCGCATCGATCACCTCATCGAATGAAAGCCCGTAGCCTGTCATGCGAGCAGGATCGGGCTGTACGAGATATTGCTTTCGGAAACCCCCGATGGAATCGACACCGGCGACGCCATCGACCGACCGCATGAGTGGAGCGACCACCCAGTCCTGAATGGTACGCAGATAAGCAGCCTTAGCGACATCGCTATCCAGCCTGTCACCGCGTTCGGTAACGAAGCTTCCGTCGGACTGCCAACCGACCGCATTGCCCTTCGGTGCTTCCTTGCCCCCCGGATGCTCGAACTCGATCGTATACATGAGCACTTCGCCCAGACCGGTCGAGATAGGTCCCATTACCGGTTCTGCTCCTTCGGGCAGCGAAGCGGTGATCGGCGTCAGGCGCTCATTGACCTGCTGCCGCGCGAAATAGATGTCAGTACCTTCTTCGAAGATTGCAGTAACCTGGCTGAACCCGTTGCGCGAAATCGAACGGGTCATTTCCAGACCATCGATCCCGGCGAGACCGGTTTCCACCGGATAGGTTACCTGCGTTTCGACCTGGGAGGGGGAAAGGGCGGGCGCTTCGGTATTGATCTGCACCTGAACGTTCGTAATGTCGGGTACGGCGTCAATGGGAAGCCGAAGAAGGTTCATCACGCCATAGATGGCGACACCGATCGTCAAAACGACCATGGCCCAGCGAAAACGCACGGCCATGTCGAGGATCATGCCGATCAGGCCGTGGCGGTGCGAGTGCTCCGTTTCCTGCATGCGATCAGTGTCCATGTTCGGCTTCCTCTTTTTCGAGTTCGGCTTTGAGCAGGAAGGCATTCTCGGTTGCGATCCGCCAGTTCGCTTCGAGACCGGATTCGATCACCACGCGGCCTGCGGAACGTGCGCCGGTCACCACCGGACGGGTCTGGAAGCCGCGGCGCGTGCGCACGAAAACCACTTCCTGGCCGTCGAGTGACTGCACCGCGCTTTCGGGCACCGACATGCGGCCCGTGTCGACCTCGCCCGAAGGTCGGATGCGCGCTTGCAGGAAGGCACCTGGTTGAAGACCGGGGATGGACCGCGTGAGCGAAAGGACTGCCGTCGCGCTGCGGCTCTCAGGATCGAGCGATGGCGTGACGGAGCGGACCCGCGCTCCGATCTCGCGGTTTTCTGCAAGTTCCAGCGTGGCTTCATCGCCTGGCTGAATACGGCTCGCTTCTGCAGAGGGGAGCGCGACTTCGATCTGCATCGCATTAGGATTCACGATTTGGTAGAGTTCCTCTCCCGCATCGACAAACGAACCAAGGACAATAGGCGCCGCCGTTACCCGTCCTGCAAGAGGGCTGGTAACCGCCAAAGACCGACCGTCGCCACTCACGCCCGCTGCCGCAACCGCTGCCTGCGCGCGGGACAGTTCTGACTGGGCGACCTGGAGATTGGCGCGCACCGCTTCGAGATCCTGCCGCGCCGTAACATTGGCTTCGAAAAGCCGGCGTTCGCGCTCATAGGCGGCTGACAATTCGTTGACGCGCGCGCGCGCCGCGCTCAATTGCGATGCCAAAGCTGCCGCTTCCGCACTTTCGATACGCGCAATGGTTTCACCCTGCCGGACGTAATCACCCAGCGTTTTTTGAACGCTCCGCACCACGCCCGCCGCTCGCGCATCGATCCGCGCGCTGCCTGTGGGGCTAGCGGCGATTGTGGCTGGGAACACTAGCTCTACCGCCGAGCCCTCACCAACGGTCTCGACCATGATTTCGGAGCTTCGAATCTGCTCTTCGCCGAGTAGGACCAGTCCTTCCGGGAGATCGCTTTCTTCGGTTTCCTCTTCGCTGTGCGGTTCTGCGCCGTTGTCCGGCCACAGCATTACAGCAGCCGCAAAAACAAGAATGATCAGGCCGATCAGTACGGCCAAACGCTTACGGTTCATGGGTATTTTCCTCATTGGGCGCCAAGCCAGATCAACTGCGCCGCCAGGCGACCGCGATCTTCCTGGGCTTGGATCAAGGCTTCTCGGATTGCATCGCGGGCTTCGGCCGCAGCCAGAACCTCGATCAGCGGGAACCTGCCGTTGCGATACCCAATCCGGACGAGGCGCAAGGCTTCTTCCGCTTGAGGCAGGGAGGTTTGGGACAGAGTCTCTACACGAGCCTCGGCGGCGAGAAAGCGGCCGCGCGCCTGGGTTACTTCGAGTTCGAAATCCGCGCGGGCGACAGCCTCGCGTGCGGAGGCCGCGCGGAAGCGGGCCTCGGCAGCGGCGATGTTACCCTGATTGCGATTGCGGAAAGGAAGGGGAATCGAGACGCCCACTAGGAAGGCCTGATCCCTGCTTTCCTCGAACCGCCTGACACCGGCGGAGATGGCCGGATCGGGAACACCCAAAGAGCGCTCCCTGTCGATCGCAGCGTCCGCCGCCTCGCGTTCGGCACGCGCGACTTGGAGACGCAAAGCAGAAGGCGATGCAAGAAGCATCGCAGGAGGTTCGATCCCGGGAAACGCCGATGGCACGTCCGGGGGAGGGGACGTTTCACCCCAGAGCGCCACCAACGCGCTCCGCGCCGCTATCTCTGAAGCTCGCGCGGCTTCAAACTCCGCCTCGGCTTCAGCAAGGGCCGCTTCTGCACGAAGCGAGCGCAGCGGCGGCTCGCGGCCAACTTCGACAAGCAGGCCAGCTATACGCGCGAGTTCGCGATTGCGTTCGACTACGTCGCGGGCAAGTTCCAGTCGCGCAGCTGAAGCGACCGCCTCGATGTAGCGTTCGCGCACCATGCGACTCAGCTCAGCGACCGACAATTCTCCAGAAAGCATTGCCACGCGCGCCTCGGCCTCGGCCGAGCGAATGCGTGCGCCCCGCTTGCCGCCTAGCTCGAGGCGCTGACTCAAAGACAGCGTATATTCGGTTGCTTGCAGCCCTGAAAAGGCACCGCTTCCTGCGATGTTCTCCGCTTCAAAGGCAAGCTCAGGATTTGGCCGAAGCCGTGCCTGATCGATAAGCGCGCGTGCCGCGTCCGTTTCGGCCTGCGGCCCGATCAAACGCGGATTGTCTGATTGCACCTGCGCGCTTTCGTCCACACCCGCACGCGCGAGAGCTTCGTCGAGCGTCAACACCGCGCGTTCTTGTGCACGCACCGCACCGGGCAGTACTGCGAGGCTCAGCCCTGCAAAAAGGGCGCCTCGCCAAATAATGGCAAACATGAATTGATTTTTCCTCTACTGACATGCCGAATGCGCGCCGACATTGCGGCGGCAATACTGGACGTCAGATTCGAGGAGGGGGCGTCAAAATCGCTTGCTGGACTGCAGTCAGGCCGACGGGTTCGAAGAAATGCTGTGCACCGGATGAACGCTCACCGGCCCCGATATCCGCATTGCCTGCAAATTGGACTCCATGATGGCAATGGCCGTGGGCGCAGATGCCATGCTGCTCATTCGGGCTGTCCGGCAAGTCTTGACCAGTCTCGCTACTTGCAGCTTCGACACTTGTAAGTTCGCCAATTTCAGGCCCGCATACCGCCGCGTCCACGCTTACGCTGAACACCAGGCCGAAGAGAATCAGCATGGCGAAAAACGGCTTCAAGGCAAGAAGGGGCATACGGAGGGTCATGACACTTTGGCCCCGCTAGCAGGACCAATCACATGGCACAAGTCGATATTCTCTTCGAATTCCGAAGCCGTCGCGCAGCTCAATGCATAAGAACGAACAAATGCGCTATTCATGTACCGACCTGGGTCGACACAAACGCCGTAATAGAAAGATATAATATCACACTGCATCGCGTGACCGGTCATTGTTTGATGCTCGGGTGTGATTAATCCAGAAACCAAGTAAAAGTACGGATGCCATTGCAAGTTGAGCGCCAATCACTTGGAACGTCGGATAAACTCCAAGCATACTTAGTCGCGGACCGCCGGCTATCGGCGCAATTCCGATCACACCCGCTTCCTGCAAGCCCGCGATCCCTTTGCCAATCAGGACAATCGCAAGCAGGGCGATGAGCACCGAACTGTAGGCAAAGAACTTTCCGATCGGCAGCGTCCGGCTGTAGCGCAGCAGCAGCCAGGCGATGACGACAAGGAGCAAACCGGCCGTGGCAGCGCCCGCCAGCAGATAGCCCGTACTTCCCTGAGCGGACAGCGCAGCGTAAAAGAGGATGGTTTCGAAGACCTCTCTATAGACGACAAGGAATACGATCCCGAACAGGAACCAGAGCGATCCGCGCGAAAGCGCCTTGCCAAGCTTGTCGCGGATATAGCGCTGCCAATTGTCTGCCTGTGATTTTCCGTGCATCCAGACGCCAACCGACAGAAGGACCAGCGCTGCAATCAGCGAACCGAATGCCTCGATCGATTCCCGGCCGGCACCGCTGATGTCGAGAAGATAGGTCGCCGCAAGCCAAGTAAGCGCGCCTGCCACCAGCGCACCGGTCCACCCGCCATGAACAAATCGCAATGCCCGATCCTGTCCCGCCTTCCTCACGAAAGCGATCATGGCGATCACGATCAGCAATGCCTCCAGACCCTCGCGGAGGAGGATCGCGAAAGATGCCACGAAGGTTGACCAGCCCGTCGCAGATTCCGGCGCAAGGACATTTTCAGCCTGTACGAGCAAACCCTCGATGGCCCGGATCCGTTCGCTTATCGCAGAGGTCGGCAGATCTGCGTCGATGGCTGCACGCAAGTCCATCATCCCGCTCTCGATACGCACCAGAAGATCCGGATTGCGTGTCGCCAATATCGGTTCGACGGGTTCGAACCCGTCCAAATATGCCGACAGTGCGAGCTCCTTGGCCCGGGAAATATTCCCGTTCGCGTGGGCGCGTTCAGCTTCTGCGAGCCGGGTACGTGTGATGCCAAGAGGCCCCGCTACATCGGCGATCGCCGACGGGTTGGCCCGAAGATAGGCCATGAGCGCGTCCGCGCGCACTTGCCCGATCTCTCCTGCCAGTTCGTCCGGCGTGATCTTCGTGAGAGCGGCAAGATCGGGAAAGCGTTTGCGTAGTTCGGAATCTGACTTCCATAGACGCGCCCCTTCGTCGACCGCCTCAAAGGCGACGGATCCCGAATAGAAGGCCAGGGCCCAACGATCGTCGGAGGAGAGCTGCGAGAAACCGGGCATGGCGGTGCCATCGATCCCTTGGTCGATAACCTGATAGAGACCCATAATGCTGCGCTGACGCGCGCGATCGACGTCGGTAAATGCGATCGGCGGTGGATCAAGGCCCGCAGACGCCGGCCCGCGACCGTTTCCTGACACCCCGTGGCAACTGGCACAAGTCTCCTGGTACAGCAGTCTTCCGCGCTCAAGATCGGGCGCCCTCGAAGGCGAGAGCGTGATCGGATAGATGGCTAGGAGATCCGCAGCGAGCTTTCTGGCTGCCGTGGCAACTTGATCAACGGGGGCCATCGAGAGGATATCGGCTTCAAGTTGCTTCGCGTTTGCCTCTAGCCGAACGCGACCGGGGCGTTCAGGCAATTCCGCAATACCCGATCGTACCGTACCGGCGAATTCGACCATTTCCTCATATTCGACTTCGTTGACGACTTCGCCGTCCTCGACGGCAGCTGCATAATCTACCGCCATGTAATCGAGCAGGCGCCAGATCGTGTTGGGTTCTGCCGCCAACGCTTGCGCGCTGCCGAACGACAACAGAAGGGCCAGGCAAATGCCGGACAGGCGCGCCAAATATTTCATCATGCAATCTGCTGCGTTTTCATATCGCTGCGCGCATGGCGGATAATTTCGAGAGCCGAATGGAGGAACAAAAACGCAATCGCAGCGGCCACGATGATATCAGGCCATGCGCTTCCCAACCAATAAACCAAACCGGCTGCGACGATGACCGCGACATTGGCCAGGGCATCGTTGCGTGAAAATAGCCATATCGCGCGCGCTTGAGCATCGCCTCCTTTGCGAAAGCGAGCGAGCACAAAAACGGCGGCAAGGTTGATAAGCAGGGCGACAAAACCCACCCAGCCCATGATGCCGGCTTCCGGCTGCACCATATCGAACATGCGCCAGATCGCCGCGCCGATCACACTCACACCAAGCGCCGCCAGAAACAAACCTTGCGCGAGCGCCACCCGAGCACGCGTCGATGCCGTCCATCCGAGCGCAAGCAGTCCGATGAAGGTGATCGAGCCATCGCCAAGGAAATCCAGCGCGTCGGCTTTGAGCGCCTGGCTCGCGGCTAAAAACCCGGCGGCCAGCTCGATCATGCCGAAACCGACATTGAGGATAATCACGATCCAAAGCGCGCGGCGGTATTGCGGATCGTCAACCGCCCTCTCGGGGTCGCCGGTGCAACCACAGTCTTCCGAATCATCTAAACTCATGATTTTTGAGCTTTACAATCTCCAGTTACTGGAGGATCAAGGACTTTCTGCGCACCTTTCGCAGAAAGTCTGACGGCCGATGTGCGATTGCGTCGCGGAGACACACACCCTGCGATGGCCATCATCGAGGATTAAAGAATGCAGATAGGAAAAATTGCCCGCGCGACCGGGACCAAAGTCAACACCGTTCGCTATTATGAAGAGATCGGTCTTCTGAAGCCCGCTCCGCGCTCCCAGTCGGGACGAAGGATTTACGCAGACGCCGATGTCGAACGGCTCGCATTCATCCGGCGGGCTCGGGGTTTGGGCTTTTCGGTGTCCGAAGTTCGCTCGCTGCTCGAAGTGTCGGACGCACCAAACCGGGATTGCAAGGACGCTGCGACTTTGGCACGAAATCATTTGCGCCGGGTGGAAGAGCAGATCGAACAGCTGCAGGCGATGAGACAGGAACTGATCGGCCTGGCACGGGCCTGCGATGGGGGCACTGCCACCGACTGCGGCATCATCGGCGGGCTTGCTAGAAAATCCGCCTGAAGATTGCCTTGGCAAAAGCGCAGAATCTACACTTTCGGCGCGGTGCCATCGTCGCGCTGCGTTTCTCCGGACCACCAGGTAACGAGAAACAATGCCACTCCAAGGACTATTCCGACATCCGCGAGATTGAACGCCGGCCAGTGATAGCCGCCGACATAGAAGTCGAGAAAATCGGTGACCGCTCCGTCCGCCAGTCGGTCGGCAACGTTACCCAATGCACCGCCAATGATCGAACCTATCGCGGCGGATTCGAGGCGTACGGTACTGCGCCAGAGCCATCTGGCCAGAACGCCCACGACAAGAAGCGCGAACCCGGACAGCAAATAGGGCGCGATTGGATTGCCGGAACTCAGGAGGCCGAATGTAACACCGCGATTATATCCGAGCACCAGATTGAAGAATGGAAAAACATCTATCACGCGGGCAGGGTCCATGACCACATTCACAATAAGCCATTTTGAAATGAGATCGCTCGCGAAGACTGCGACGGCGATCGAAAGACCAAGACTTCGGTACATATTGGTTCCTTGGATGATCGGCAGATATCTCTGATTCTCTGGACGATAGAAATCAGGTCTGGGCCCGGTACTCATCGATCATGTCAATGCAGAGAGGTCAACTGTCCCGCCGATCACTGGCCCAGCCATTCAGGCATCCGAATGTCATCGGCACGTGATCCCAGCGCGGGAAAATATCTGTCTCCGCCATGCCTTGATGGGCAAGCAAAACATTTTCGCCGATGTCGCAAATTGCACCGGTTTCGCGTGGGGGCACACGAGGTGGATCGCGGACTCATACTGCGGCGGTGGGAATGTCAAGAAACGGAGTCCCTACCTTCTTGCCAAATCCAAAGGTCATGTTTTTAGGATACTTTTTGCGGCTACGCGCATTTCAGAACATTCGCTGAACGGCATGGTGCGAATGAGGCGAGGCTCCTTGCGTCTGTGACTCTCTTTGCGGTTGTAGTGAGAAAGCATTGCCGTAGGGCATTCATGCTTCTGAAAAGGGAATATCGAAAATGAAAGCCTCTGACTTGTTTATCGCTGCATTAGAGGCTGAAAAGGTGGAATACATCTTTGCCGTTCCCGGCGAAGAAAACCTCGACCTGCTGGAATCCCTGCGCACGTCCTCAATCGAATTGGTATTGACGCGCCATGAGCAAGGTGCGGGCTTTATGGCGGCGACCTATGGCCGTCTGACCGGCAAGGCGGGGGTTTGCCTCGCAACTCTCGGGCCTGGTGCGACGAACCTGACAACTCCGGCGGCCTATGCCGCGCTCGGGGCCTTTCCGCTCATCATCATCACCGGGCAGAAACCGATAAAGACATCGAAACAGGCGCAGTTCCAAATTGTCGACGTTGTTTCGCTGTTTACTCCGCTATGCAAGGCTTCGACCCAGATCGTGAACGGCAATCGCATCCCCTCGCTCGTTCGCGAAGGTTTCCGACTTGCTCAGGAAGAAAGACCGGGCGCTGTGCTGCTCGAGCTTCCGGAAGATATTGCTGAAGAGGAAACGATCGAACCGGTCATACCGCCGCATCAAAGGCGTTATGCGGTCGCCGGAGATGCGGCGCTCGACGAAGCGGCCGAGCGGATCATCGCGGCTGAGCGGCCACTGCTGCTAATCGGAGCCGGAGCAAACCGCCGCCGCGCTTCGAAGGCGCTGCGGAAATTCGTGTCCGATACCGGTTTTCCCTTTTTCGACACCCAGATGGGCAAGGGCGTGGTCGACGAAGATAGCGAACTCTATCTGGGCACCGCGGCCCTATCTTCGGACGATTATGTTCACTGCGCGATCGAGAAGGCCGATCTGATCGTCAATATCGGTCACGACGTGGTGGAGAAGCCGCCATTCTTCATGGAGCCGGACGGTCAGACTGTCATTCATATCAATTACAAGGCGGCCGAAGTCGATCAGGTCTATTTCCCGCAGCTGGAAGTCATCGGTGACATTGCCGGTTCGGTCGAGCGGCTGGGAAACCGTTTGGATGGCAACTTGCAGTGTGATCGCAGCTACTACACCGCCCTGCATCACGAGATTGCTTCGCACATTTCCGAAACCAGCGACGACGACCGTTTTCCAATGGTTCCCCAACGCGTCGTTGCCGACGTTCGCAGCGTAATGGCACGCGATGATATCGTCGCGCTCGACAACGGCATCTACAAGATCTGGTTCGCTAGAAACTACATCGCTCATGAGCCTGGCACCATTCTGCTCGACAATGCATTGGCGACGATGGGCGCGGGCCTTCCATCCGCCATGATGGCGGCGATTCTCACGCCCGGGCGCAGGGTTCTCGCGGTGTGCGGCGATGGCGGGTTCATGATGAACTCGCAGGAACTGGAAACGGCCGTCAGGCTTGGCCTGAACCTCGTCGTGCTCATCCTGAACGACGCGGCATACGGCATGATCCGGTGGAAGCAGGGCCAGCTCGGCTTTCCGGACTACGGCCTGACCTTTTCCAATCCCGACTTTGTCACTTATGCCAAGAGCTATGGAGCGACCGGCCACCGTGTCGAGCGAAGCGCGGATCTGGTTTCGGTCCTGAACGCCGCATTCGAGGCTGGCGGCGTGCACCTTGTCGACCTGCCCGTCGACTATTCCGAAAACAAGAAAGTGCTGATCGACGAACTCGGCGCGAAGGTGTGCGAGCTATGAAAACGATCGTTCACAATCCCTTCGACCGCTCGCCGATTGCAGAAGTGGCGCTTGTCGACTGGGCTCAAATCGATGAATGGCTGAATGAAGCGCAGTTGCTCCACCGCGAACGCAGTTGCTGGCTTGCTGTGCATGAGCGTATCGCCATCCTCCGGCGAACGGCGGATATCATGCGCGAACGAGCCGAAGAACTGGCTCTCCAGATCGTCAGGGAGGGCGGGAAGCCCCTGGTCGATGCGCGGGTGGAAGCCGGTCGCGCGATCAATAGCGTCGACTTGTGCGTTCAGGCGCTGAGCGATGGCGGGGGCCACGAGATCCCCATGGACCTGACAGAAGCGGGTGCGGGTAGGACGGCGTATACATTCCGCGAGCCGATCGGTCCTGTCGTGGCGATCTCGGCATTCAATCACCCCCTCAACCTGATCGTCCATCAGGTTGGACCGGCGGTAGCAGCCGGGTGCCCCGTTCTTATCAAGCCTGCGCTGGAAACACCTCTGTCATGCCAGAGCTTCGTGAGCATTCTCCATGAAGCCGGCCTGCCTGAGGCCTGGTGCCGGTTCGCACCTTGCGGCAACGACATCGCCGAAAGAATGGTAACCGATTCGCGCACGGCGTTCTTCTCATTCATCGGTTCTGCGAAAATCGGCTGGATGCTTCGCTCGAAGCTGGCGCCGGGAACCCGCATTGCTCTCGAGCACGGCGGTGCGGCGCCGGTAATCGTGGACAGCGGCGTGGAGCGCGCAGCAGTGATCGCCTCGTTGCTCAAAGGCGGGTTCTATCATTCGGGTCAGGTCTGCGTTTCCGTACAGCGCGTATTCGTCCCTGCTGCAGAATTGAAAGACTTCGCCAATGACCTAGGGCGAGCTGCCGAAAAGCTCGTCGTGGGCGATCCCGCCGTTGCTGAAACCCAATGCGGCCCCTTGATCCGGACGGAGGAAGTCGACCGCGTCGAACGCTGGGTCGATGATGCCATCGCAGCAGGCGGCACCCTGGTGTGCGGGGGAAGCCGTCTGAGTGACACTCTTTTCTCTCCGACCGTCATTCTCGATCCTCCCGAAAGTGCCAATGTGTCCCGGCAAGAAATCTTCGGCCCCGTGATCTGCGTGTATGGCTATGACGATATCGACCTGGCTATCGAGCAGGCCAATGCCCTGCCTTACGCCTTTCAGGCCGCTGTATTCACCGATCGGCTGTCAATCGCCAATCATAGCATCGGCTCTCTGGCTGGATCGGCTGTGATGGTGAACGACCATACGGCATTCCGCGTGGACTGGATGCCCTTTGCAGGCCTGCGCCGCTCCGGCCTTGGTGTCGGCGGGATCGCCTACACGATGGCGGATATGAGCTTTGAAAAAATGGCCGTCTGGAATTGGCCAGAGGGTGGTTTTCGATCAGATCGATAGGAGCGTTCGATGATTGTCCCGCACACGGTCTATTGAAAGAGCAGTGACTTATCGCTGCTACCCGATCTTCAACATCATGAAGACTGAGACGAGAGATGGCCGCGAATTCTTCATAAAGCGGGCAGACATTTGCATTAGGGCGGCTATCGCAGCGGAGACTGTGAAGAGCAATGAAGCGGGCCGGTGCCTGTGCCTCACGCCTCTCGGCGGACCCATACTTCTGTATTCCTGGGCTTCTGGGTAAGGCCTATTCAGATGCTAGCGCCTTCCATGAGGTGGCGAATGCCATTCTACAGCTTTCGTTCGGCATGACCGTGCCCGTTCGTCCATATCGATTTCATCCGGAAATGCGAGAGGAACATTATCCGGCGCCTCGCCGTTGCAATGGTACGCAAATATTCAGGTATTTAATAGAAATTGGAGACATATCATGGAAGCCAAGAATGTGATGACCTCGAATCCTGCATGCTGCAATCCTTCGACCAGTGTACGGGAGGCCGCTAATCTCATGGTGAAAAACGACTGCGGCGAAATTCCGGTTGTAGATGATTCCGGCACACTTGTCGGTGTGATTACCGATCGTGACATTGCTTGTCGCTGCGTTGCAGACGGCAAGTCTTCTGACACGTCGGTAGAAGACGTGATGACAAGCTCTCCGATTACTGTGACACCCGACACGAGTGTCGATGATTGTCGCAGCAAAATGGAGGACAACAAAGTTCGGCGGCTTCCTGTTGTGGACGAGAGTGGCAAATGTTGCGGCATCGTTTCACAAGCCGACATTGCTCGGCATGCGAACGAAAAAGAGACCGGCGATCTGGTGCGTGAGGTATCGGAACCCACCGAGGAAGCGTCAAAGTCAGGTTGCTGTTAGGCAAATTTGGGCAATAGGTTTGGGCTTCGGGTTTGCTGAAGCGAAAACATAAATCTGGCCTTTGTCTTCAGCCTGATAACCGACTTGCACGTCGTATGCGTTCGGACTATCCCAAACCGGTGACGTATATTCGTGCTCTTACTTTGATCTGCTTCAGCTTCGGCCTGTTTGTGCAGGTCGCAGCACAGGCAGCTGTTCCGCAGATTGAAGTGGCCGGAACGACTGATTGCGCTGAAATGGTGCAAGGCATGCCCAATCACCCAATGCCCGGGCAGGTGATCGCCGATAAGGACAAGGTCGATCAGCACGGGCCTTGCCGCGAGATGACACTCGATTGTCTTGTTGCTATGAATTGTCTCCCGCCGCTGGCGCTCACCGCTGCGGGACTTGCGCAAACAGAATCGCTTTTTGTTGCGCCTCAGTACCTTTCCGCGAGTGCCAGCAGGCTCGAGAGCCAGCCGCTACCGCCGGAATCGCCACCTCCACAACCCCAGCTCACCATCTAGCATTTCCCGGGCGGTGCATCGCGCCGCTTGCGAGCTTGACGGATAAACAGGCCCAGCGCCCGGTTGCTCGCCCGCGTGCGCCGTGGCCCTTCCCGGTCAGCTCGCTTTGAAAGAGTAAGAATTATGGATTGGCGCATTGGCTGGGTGCCGTTTTCGGCCCTGCTCGCCGCGCAGACTGCCCAAGCACAGTCTGTCGGATACGAGGAAATACTGGCGGTAGCACGAGGCGAACAACCCGTTCTGGAAGCTGGCGCGCTGCGTGTACAATCGCGGCGCGAGGCAGCGGAAGCGGCGGATGAGCTTCCCGATCCGCGCGTACGCGCAGGTATCATGAACCTTCCTGTGACCGGACCTGCCGCGTTCGACCCAGACCGGCAACTCCCCACGCAGATCGCAATCGGTATCGAGCAGGAAATCCCAAATCTCGCCCGTCGACGGGCGAGGTTCGGCGTTGCCAGTTCGGAAGTGCGGCTCGCCGAGGCACGCCTTGGCATGGCCGAGCGTATTCTTCTCGCCGATGCGGGCACGGCCTGGGTCCGGCTCCATTATGCGCAAGCGCGGCTTGATCTTGCCCAGGCTGCGCTGGACGACCTGAGAGCATTCGTTCCGGTTGCCAACAGTGCAGTTGCTTCGGGGTCGGCCCGCCCGGCGGAGAGCCTGGCAATCCGGCGCGAGCTACTCGGAATTGAAGACGCGATTACCGCTATCGAAGCCGAGCGCGAGACTGCGCAAGCGCAGATTTCCCGATATATACCGCTCGCAGATCCGGTTGCTTTGGGAGCCGCGCCATCGGCTGTCCTCGATGAGGAGCAGCTGCGGTTCGAGCTCGAAAGCAATCCCGAAATCCTGCTGGCCGATGCCGAACGAGGCCGGGCCGAAGCCGGTGTCGCGCTCGCACGCGCCGAGAAACGACCCGATTTCGGGGTGAGCGTCACCTATGGTCGCCGCAATCCTGATTTCGGCGATGCGGTGTCGATCATGGGGTCCATTACACTGCCGATCTTTACCGACCGGCGGCAGAATCCGCGCATTGCCGCTGCCGAAGCCGAAGCCGCTGCCGCATCGGCCGAGCGCGAGGATCGCAGGCGCGCGTTGGTTGCCGGTTTCGAAGCTGATCTGGCAACCTGGCGCAGCACAGTGCGGCAATGGGGACGCGCGCGTGACGAGCTTCTTCCGCTGGCGCGCGACCGCGCGGACCTCGATACAGCGAGTTTCGCGGCCGGGCGTGCCGATCTCGTCGATGTGATTGCGGCGAAATCCGCGCTCGCGCTGCTCGAACTGGAGATACTCGAGCGCGAACAGGCAGCTGTCGAGGCGGCGGTGAGGCTGCGACTGACCTACGGGGAGAGCAGGCCATGAACTCCGCGCTCGAACGATTCACACCGCGCCAGCGCATGTATGCGGCTGGACTTGGTATTGCTCTGGTCAGTCTGTTGGCGGGCTACGGTCTCTCAATGCTCGGCAGCGAGAGCGGCGGCGATGCAGCGACAGATACGGGCTGCGAGGACGTGCTCTATTGGTACGATCCGATGGTCCCTGACCAGCGCTTCGACGAGCCGGGCAAATCTCCTTTCATGGACATGCAGCTGGTCCCCAAATGCGCGGGCGGCGACGCGCAGGGCGCCGGGGGTGTGAGTATCGATTCGACGCTCGTCCAGAATTTCGGGATCCGGACTGCTGAAGCGGAATATGGCGTGCTGGAGCCTGAAATCAGCGTCACCGGCACGCTCGCATATAACGGCAGCGAGATGGCGATCGTTCAGCCGCGCGCCGGCGGCTATGTTCAGCGGACCTACGGCCATGCACCGCAGGACCTGATTGCCAGAGGCGCTCCGATCGTCGACATTCTTGTGCCCGAATGGGGCGGCGCACAAAACGAGTATCTTGCTGTTGCCGCAACCGGCGACGAAGCGTTGACCCGGGCCGCCCGCGAGCGCCTGCGGCTGCTTGGCATGCCGGACTCGATGATCGCCTCGGTCACCCGAAGCGGAAGACCGCAAACGATCATCACCGTCACAGCACCGCAATCGGGCGCGATCACGTCGCTCGCAGTAAGGCCGGGCATGACCGTGGCGGCGGGCCAATCGCTGGCCGAGATCAGCGGGTACAGTCCGATCTGGCTCGAGGCGGCGGTACCCGAGGCACTGGCTGGCAACGCGCGTGTCGGGCAGCCGGTGAGCGCCACGCTCACTGCCTTTCCCGGCGAACGGTTTGCCGGACGCATCATCGCCATTCTGCCGAGCGCGCAAGATGCGAGCCGCACGATAACCGTGCGGGCAGCGATGCCCAATCCGGGCCTGCGGCTCAAGCCGGGAATGTTTGCCCAAGTGATGCTCGCGCCTGAACGGCGCGAAGCGCTGCTGGTCCCTTCGGAAGCTGTCATTCGCACCGGCGAGCGGACCCTGGCGATGATCGCGCAGGGAGGTGGCGGCTATCGGCCCGCCGAAATCCGTATCGGCCGCGAAGCGAACGGACGGACCGAAGTCCTTGCCGGGCTGGCTGCAGGAGAGAGAGTGGTCACCTCGGGCCAGTTCCTGCTCGATTCCGAAGCCAGCCTTGCGGGCATCGACGTGCGTCCCGTCGATCAGGCACCATCCGGTGCGAGCGAAGACCGAGGGTCGGACGATGCAGATGAACCGCAGACTTATCGCGCGACCGGGACGATCGAGCGCATAAACGCCAACAGCGTGACCTTGCGCCACGGTCCGGTGCCTGCGCTCGAATGGCCGGCAATGACCATGCCCTTTGCCAGCGAAGGACCGGAACAGCTGCGCGGTTTTGCGCGCGGCGACCGGGTCTCCTTCACATTTGTGCAAGCCAGTACGGGGCCGCGCATCGTCTCGATCCGGAAAATCGGCCAATGATCGCGCGCATCATCGATAGCTCGATCGCCAACCGCTTTTTCGTGGTGCTGGCAGCGATCGGGTTGGCGCTGGCCGGTTTCTGGGCGGTACGGACGACGCCCGTCGATGCCCTGCCGGACCTTTCCGATGTACAGGTGGTGATCCGCTCGAACTATCCAGGTCAGGCGCCCCGTATCGTCGAGGACCAGGTGACCTATCCGATGGCCACGACCATGCTGTCGGTCCCCGGTGCCAAGACCGTGCGCGGCTATTCCTTTTTCGGAGACAGCTACGTCTATGTGATCTTCGAGGACGGGACCGACCTCTACTGGGCGCGCTCTCGCGTTCTGGAGTATCTGAACCAGGTCCAGAACCGCTTGCCCGACGGGGTTCAGAGCACACTCGGCCCTGATGCAACCGGGGTGGGCTGGATCTACGAATATGCGCTGGTCGACCGCAGCGGCGGTCACGACTTGGCCGGGCTCAGGAGCCTGCAGGACTGGTTCCTGCGCTACGAGCTGAAAACCATTCCCGGCATCGCCGAAGTCGCCAGCGTGGGCGGCATGGTCAAGCAGTACCAGATCGTGCTCGACCCCTATCGCATGGCTTCGCTGGGCGTGACGCTCGCGCAAGTGGTCCGCGCGGTGCAGGCAGGCAATCAGGAAACCGGGGGCTCTATCGTCGAAATGGGCGAGGCCGAATATATGGTCCGTGCCTCGGGCTATCTCGGCACGCTGGCGGATTTTCGCAGCATACCCTTGCGCGCCGAAGCGGGCGGCACTCCGGTAACGCTGGACGATGTGGCCAATATCCAGATCGGCCCGGAGCTGCGGCGCGGCATTGCGGAACTCAACGGCGAAGGCGAGGTTGCCGGCGGTATCGTCATTCTGCGCCAGGGCGCCGATGCGCGCAGCGCAATTGCGGCGGTCGAAGCGAAGCTCGAACAATTGCAGGCAAGCCTGCCCGAAGGGGTCGAGATCGTCACCACCTACGACCGTTCGCAATTGATCGATGCTTCGGTCGAAAACCTGACCTCCAAGCTCATCGAGGAATTCATTGTCGTTGCCCTGGTGTGCCTGCTGTTCCTGTGGCACGCGCGCTCGGCACTCGTCGCGGTCGTCACCCTTCCGCTCGGCGTGCTCGCGGCCTTCATCGTGATGCGCTTTCAGGGCGTAAACGCGAACATCATGTCTCTTGGCGGGATCGCCATCGCGGTCGGCGCGATGGTCGATGCTGCGGTGGTGATGATCGAGAACGCCCACAAGCATCTGGAGCGCTGGGCCGAGGAGAACCCTGACACGGTTCTGTCCGTCCAGGAGCGCTGGCGGATCGTCGCGGATGCCTCGAAGGAAGTCGGCCCGGCGCTGTTTTTCAGCCTGCTGATCATCACCTTGTCGTTTCTGCCGGTGTTCACCTTGCAGGCGCAGGAGGGACGGCTGTTCGCACCGCTGGCCTTTACCAAGACCTATGCCATGGCGGCTGCTGCGATCCTGTCGATCACTCTGGTTCCGGTGCTGATGGGATGGCTGGTGCGCGGAAAGATTCCGGCAGAGGACAGCAACCCGGTCAATCGCGTGCTGACCCGGGCCTATCGGCCCGGGCTAGACTGGGTGATGCGCCGCCCGAAGACCGCTTTGGTCATCGCTGGGCTGGTCTTCCTGACCACGCTCGTTCCCTTCTCGCGGCTTGGCGGCGAATTCCTGCCGCCGCTCGACGAAGGCGACCTGCTCTACATGCCCAGCGCCCTGCCTGGATTGTCTCCCGGAGAGGCGTCAGCGCTGCTACAGCGCACCGACCGGCTGATCATGACCGTACCGGAAGTCGAAACCGTGTTCGGCAAGGCCGGGCGCGCCGATACCGCCACCGATCCCGCCCCTCTCACAATGTTCGAGACGACCATCCGCTTCAAACCACGCGATGAGTGGCGCGAGGGCATGACACCGGATATGCTGGTCGAGGAACTGGACCGCGCCGTGCAGGTGCCTGGCCTTGCCAATGTCTGGGTGCCGCCGATCCGCAACCGGATCGACATGCTCGCAACCGGGATCAAGAGCCCGATCGGGGTCAAGGTTTCGGGCGAAGATCTCGGCGAGCTGGAACGCGTCGCGCTCCAGATCGAACAGGCGGCAAAGAACATTCCCGGCGTCAGTTCTGCGCTGGCTGAAAGGCTGTCGGGAGGCCGCTATGTCGATGTCGATATCGACCGGCTGGAAGCGGCCCGCTACGGTCTCAACATCGCCGACGTGCAGCAGATCGTCTCCGGCGCAATTGGCGGTGCCAATGTGGCCCGTACAGTCGAAGGCCTCGCAAGATACCCGATCAATGTTCGCTATCCGCGCGAGATCCGCGACAGTGTCGACGAGCTGCGCAATCTGCCGGTGCTGACCCCGTCTGGTCAGCAGATCACGCTTGGTACCGTTGCGCAGGTGCGTGTGACCAGCGGCCCGCCCATGCTCAAGAGCGAACAGGGCCGTCCCACAAGCTATGTCTATATCGATGTGCGCGGGCGCGATCTGTCTTCTGTGGTTGGCGATCTGCAGGAGGTTATCGCGGCCGAGGTCGATCTGCCTCCGGGCGTCAGCCTGTCCTATGCCGGGCAGTTTGAATATCTCACGCGGGCCTACGAACGTCTGCAGATCGTCGTTCCGGCTACGCTCGCGATCATATTCCTGCTGCTTTACCTGATCTTCCGCCGGTTCGACGAGGCGCTGCTCATCATGGGCACCTTGCCGTTCGCGCTGACAGGCGGCTTCTGGCTGCTTTACCTGATGGGATACAACCAGTCGGTCGCGACCGCCGTCGGCTTCATCGCGCTGGCCGGGGTGTCAGCCGAATTTGGCGTCATCATGCTGATCTATCTGAAAGCTGCGCTGGAGCGGCGCGGTGAGGACCCGGATGCGGAGGAAGTCTCCGCCGCCATCCGTGAAGGGGCATTGTTGCGCGTCCGGCCCAAGGCAATGACCGTCGCGGTCATCCTCGCCGGCCTGTTTCCGATCCTGATCGGCACTGGGGCTGGCTCCGAAGTGATGAGCCGCATCGCCGCGCCGATGATCGGCGGGATGATCACCGCGCCGCTCCTGTCCATGTTCGTGCTTCCCGCAGCCTATCTGTTGCTGCGTCGTCCCCGGCCGGAACGGCCAACCCAACCCCAAGGAGAAGAAGAATGCGTCACACAACCCTCATAACCCTATTGGCCGCGCCGCTGGCGCTGGCAGCCTGCGATTCTGGCCAGGACACTGCCGAGATGGAGGACATGCCGATGGCTGAAGATGCAATGATGATGGACGGCCAGGATATGCCGATGGCGGATACCGGCAACGCAATGCAGTCCGCGAGTGCGCAAGGCACCGTCACCGCCATCGACGCCGAAGCGGGTACGATCACCGTCGACCACGGCCCGGTTCCCGCAATCGAATGGCCGGCAATGACCATGGCGTTCGAAGCCGATGAGCAACTGCGCAGCGAAGTAAGCGTCGGTGAGGGCATTGCCTTTGAATTTCGTACTGGTTCTGAAGGCAGTGTGATCACGTCGATCACGAAGGAGTAAATCGGTTGGGCGGTGCCAGGCAAATCTGGTGCCGCCCATCGCGAAACAGGAGGAGCATGATCCGGACACCCCGCATAACCCAGGCATTCCCCGTGGACCGCCGCACACTGATCAAAAGCGCTGGTTTTGCTGCTGCAGGCTTTGCCGCGTTCCCGCTTGCGGGATGCAAAGCGCAAGACGCATCGATGCTGGACAGCACTGACGGATCCAATTTGCTCGCTATACCGCCCTTGCAGCGTGGCGAGATTGAGCAGGGCGCACGGGTTTTCCGCTTGTCTTTGACCCCAGGCCAGAAGGAATTCGTCACCGGTGTTGCTTCGCCCACCATCGGCATCGACGCACCCTATCTGGGACCGACGCTGGAAATGCGCCGGGGCGAGTGGGTGCAGTTCCATATCGACAACAAGCTGGCCGAAGGCGCTACGGTCCATTGGCATGGTTTCGAACTTCCTGCCGCAGCCGATGGCGGACCGCATCAGTTGATCCGTCCCGGCGAACGCTGGAGGCCTTCTTTCCAAGTTCGCCAGCGGGCTTCGCTCTACTGGTATCATTCACACTTGGAGCGCGGAGCCGGGCCGCAGGTCTATGCCGGGCTCGCCGCGCCGATCTATGTTCGCGACGACGAGGAAGAGCGCCTCGACTTGCCGAGCGACTATGGCGTCGACGACATTCCGCTGATCGTGCAGGACCGCGTGATCGATGGATCCGGCCGCTTGGTGTACCCGCTGAGTATGCACGCGCGGATGATGGGCGTGCGCGGGAGCCGGATATTCGTCAACGGCACTGAAAACGCTGTGTTCGACGCACAGACAGGCCAATTGCGGCTGCGCATCCTCAATGGATCGAACGCCCGCCTTTACGATTTTTCGCTCGAAGGTGATCGTTCGATGCAACTGATCGCGAGCGATGGCGGCTTGCTCGATCGTTCGCACATCGTCCGCTCGGTCAGGCTCGCCCCGGGGGAGCGCGCGCAGGTAATTATCGATCTCTCGGAAGGACGCCCGCTTCGCCTTCTTGCCAGCAGTCCCGAAAACGCCATGGGCATGATGGGCGGACGCGGAATGATGGGCGGCGGGATGATGGGGCGCGGCGATAGCGGCGATGCTTCCGCAGACGTGTTTCAAATCCTCGATATCAGGCCGGCAAGTTCGGCCCAGCGCATCAGGGTGCCGACACAACTGGCATCGCTTGCTCCAACCGACCCGTCGTCAGCCGTCCGAACCCGGCGTTTCGTTCTCGACATGGGCATGATGGGCGGCGGAATGTCCATTAACGGTGCTGCGATGGACATGAATGTGATCAACGAACGTGTGCCAGTCGGCCAATGGGAAATCTGGGAGATCGCCAACGCTTCGATGATGGCCCACCCGTTTCATATCCATAACGTCCAGTTTCGTGTGATCGACCGCGATGGCCGAGCGCCCCCACCATTGGAAACCAGTTTGAAGGATACCGTGATCGTCAACCCGCGCGAGCAGGTACGCCTTCTCCTGCGTTTTGAAGAACACACCGACCCAGACCTGCCCTACATGTATCACTGCCACATTCTCGAACACGAGGATGCAGGCATGATGGGGCAGTTCGTAGTCGTGAAGAGCTAGGAAGGACAGGCGATGAGCAAGGACCAGAGTGTGATCGAGGGTACCGCGATCGACCCGGTATGCGGCATGAGCGTTGCAATCGACGGGGCTCAGCATATCGCGACGCATGAGGGCGCGACACACTATTTCTGTTCGCCGCGCTGTCACGACAAGTTCGTCACCGATCCCGAGCTCTATCTCTCGGGCGCGCATCTCGACGCGGTCGAGGATGTGCCCGAAGGCACGATCTACACCTGTCCGATGCACCCTGAAATCCGCCAGCCCGGGCCGGGTTCATGCCCGATTTGCGGCATGGCGCTCGAACCGGAAACCGTTTCGCTGGGCGATGGCCCCGACCCCGAACTGGTCGACATGCTGCGTAGGTTCTGGTGGAGCGCGCTGCTCACGCTGCCTCTGTTCGTCTATGCGATGAGCGACATGGCACCGGGGCTCAGTTTCGACCGTCTGATAGAACCGGCCTGGGCGCAGTGGGCGCAATTTGCGCTCGCAACCCCGGTGGTTCTATGGGGCGCCTGGCCGTTCTTCGTTCGGGCCATCCAGTCGCTCAAGACGCGCAATCTCAACATGTTCACCCTGATCGGGTTCGGCGTGGCCATCGCCTATCTTTTTAGCGTCGTGGCGACGGTCGCGCCCGATCTGTTCCCTGCAGCGTTCCGCGACCATTCGGGACGGGTCGGGGTCTATTTCGAGGCGGCAGCGGTCATCACGACGCTCGTTCTGCTCGGACAGGTCCTCGAGCTCAAGGCCAGGGGTTCGACCTCGAGCGCCTTGCGCGCACTGCTCGAGCTGGCACCGCCCAGCGCGGTCAAGATCTTTGGCTCAGGCGACGAGCGCGAGGTGCCGCTCGATCAGCTAACCACAGGCGATCGTCTGCGCGTTCGACCCGGCGACAAGGTTCCCGTCGATGGCGAAATCGAGGAGGGATCGAGCGCGATCGATGAATCCATGATCAGCGGCGAACCGCTTCCGGTCGCCAAACAGGCTGGCGACATTGTCATCGGCGGCACGGTCAACCAGACTGGAGGGTTCGTCATGCGCGCAACCGGCGTGGGCAAGGACACGATGCTGTCCAAGATCGTCCAGATGGTGGCCGACGCGCAGCGCAGCCGCGCACCGATCCAGCGGCTCGCCGATCAGGTGGCTGGCTGGTTTGTGCCTGCGGTGGTTGTGATCGCCATCGCCACCTTCGTGGTCTGGGCAATCTGGGGTCCCGCCCCTGCGCTTGCCTACGCATTGGTCAATGCCATTGCGGTCCTGATCATCGCTTGTCCCTGCGCGCTTGGCCTCGCTACGCCGATGTCGATCATGACAGGCACAGGCAAGGGTGCCCAGCACGGCATCCTGATCCGCAATGCCGAAGCGCTGGAGACACTCGAGAAGATCGATACGCTGGTGGTCGACAAGACCGGCACGTTGACGATAGGCAAGCCCGATCTGGTGGCGGTGAAGCCTGCAGACGGCATCGACGAAACTGAATTCCTGGCAGCGGTTGCAGGTGTCGAAATGGGCAGCGAGCATCCGCTGGCCCATGCCATCGTCGAAGGCGCAAAAGCGCGCGGCGTCTCGCCCGCCAATGCCACGGATCTCGCTTCGACGACCGGGGAAGGTGTTGAAGCCAATGTCCAGGGGGGCCGGGTTGCGATCGGCAACGAAAAGATGATGCGGCGCGTCGGGATCGATGACGAGGCCTGGCTCGGCTCGGCCGAAAATGGCCGCAAGCAGGGTCAGACGGTGATGTTCGTTGCGTTCGATGGCCGTCCGGCAGGGCTCATCGCGGTGGCCGATCCGATCAAGCCTACCAGTGCAGCGGCCATTGCGGCTCTGCACAAGCGCGATATCCGGGTCGTTATGCTCACGGGCGACAGCCGCGGCACTGCCGAAGCGGTCGCGCGCGAAATGGGTATCGACGAGGTACACGCCAATGTCTCGCCCGAAGACAAGCACCGCAAGATCGAAGAGCTGAAAGCGCAAGGTCGCCGGGTCGGCATGGCCGGGGACGGGATCAACGATGCTCCTGCGCTGGCTGCCGCCGATGTTGGTATTGCCATGGGCACTGGTACCGATGTGGCGATCGAAAGCGCCGGGGTCACACTGGTTCGTGGTGATTTGACAGGAGTGGTGCAGGCCACCGTGCTGTCGCGCGGAACGATGCGCAACATCCGGCAGAACCTGTTTTTCGCCTTCGCTTACAATACGCTCGGCATTCCGGTCGCAGCAGGCGTACTGTTTCCATTCTTCGGAGTGCTACTCAGCCCGATGATCGCGGCAGCGGCGATGAGCTTGTCTTCGGTGTCTGTGATCGGCAACGCCCTGCGTCTGCGCGGCTTGAGCTTCGCCCGGTGAACAGCAGTGTTGATCCTTCGGACAATTCGGTTCGAAAAGGCAGCGATCACGTTATGGCTGTTATCGCCCATTGGCCGCTTATGAAGATGCCAACGAGGATGATGACCGCCGCGAATATAAAGTTCAGCGCTCGTTTGCGCTTAGCCAACAGGTTCGATGCGCGAGTACCCAGCCAGCCGCCTATACCGCCGCCGCCGATGAAAAACGCGGCAATCTCCCAATCGACGAGTCCGTCGAGGGCGTAATTGGCGGCTGTGGTCGTACCGAAAGCGGCTACAGAGACCAGCGAGGAGCCGATCGCGTTGAGAATCGGCATGGCCGTCGCGGCAACCAGACCCGGCACCACCAGAAAGCCCCCGCCGATACCGAAGAAACCGGACAGTCCGCCTACCAGCAATCCTCCGAACGCGAGGCGCGGGGTGAGGCGCAGCGCCGTGGCTCGGGTGAGCTGGACATCCGGGTCGGATCCGCCCGATTTCTCGCGCAGCATCGAGAGGCCGACGACAATCATCACCAGACCGAACAGGCCCAAAAGCAGATCGCCCGATGTAATTTTTCCCAGGCTTGATCCGGCGGCAGCTCCGACAACGCCGAATGCTGCGAATAGGCCTGCGCAGCGCCACTTCACATTGCCGCCTCGCGCATGGAACAATAAGTTTGCCAAGGCGCTGGCCGCCACCGCAGCAGCGGACGTGGCGATAGCGACATGGGTGTCGTGAACACCGACGACATACACAAGCAACGGCACTGCGAGGATCGATCCCCCACCGCCGAGTAGTCCAAGCGAAAAGCCCACGAGGAGGCCCGAGGTAAGCGATAGGAGCGCCACGATGACGCCGATATCCATCATCCGGGATTGTCCAACATAACTGAAAGCCTGTTCAATGGCCGTCTGCTGGACCGGTCGTATCGTCGGCGGAGCTGCAATAGATGGCGTAGAGCGTTTCCAGCACCCGGCGCGGCGCATCGCCGCAAAGCGAATAATGGATCGTGCGGCCATCGCGCCGCGCTGCGACCAGGCCATCCTTCCGCATAAGCGCCAGATGCTGCGAAACCACGGTTTCCCGAAGTTCCAGCAGTTCGGCCAGCTCGCCCACGCTGCGCTCGCCTTCAACCAATTGGCAGGCGATCATCAGGCGGTTGTGGCTGCCCAGCGCCTTGAGCAATGCCACCGCCTTTTCGGCTTGATCGCGAATATCTTCGGCTTTCATACTTGCATATATGCGAAGGTATGAATATAAAGTCAATCGTAATCTGCTGCCGCGCAATCGCGGACCCGGACCTTTGAACCTGAACCAGGATGATGCCTTATGACCCAAATCAAGATCCTCAATGGCAGATTCGCCGTCTCGACCGCTCCGCCTTCCGAGGGCGACCTGCGCGCATTGGCGGAGGATGGTTACAAGGCGGTCGTCAACCTGCGCTGCCAGGATGAGGCGGATCAGCCTCTCGCCCCGGACCGCGAAGGTGAAGTGGTGGCATCGCTCGGCCTTGAATATTGTCACTTGCCGGTGGCGGGCGGCACCATATCGGACGAGCTCGTCGATGAGTTCAGGGCCAGTGTCGAAGCGCTTCCGAAGCCGGTGCTGGTCCATTGCGCCTCGGGCAAGCGCGCAGGAGCCTTCACAATAATGCATCTGGCGTCGCAGCAGGGAATGAGCGGCGATGCGACCCTACAGAAGGCGGCGGATATGGGCTTCGTGTGCGACGAACCGGCGCTGGAAAACTTCGTCCGTAATTACGTCGACCGGGCGCAGGACTGACCTACGCAGAACCGCTCTCAACCAGCATACGAAAAGACTATTCGATGAAACCCGACATAGAGGCATTTTTCGACACGAACACGAACACCGTGACCTATGTCGTGTCCGATCCTGCAACCAAGGCGTGCGCGGTGATCGATCCGGTGCTCGATTTCGATGCCGCAGCGGCGCGAACGGCGACTAAGTCCGCCGATAAAGTGATCGAATTCGTCCGGCAAATGGATTTCAAGTGCGAGTGGATCCTGGAAACCCATGTCCATGCCGATCACCTTTCCGCCGCACCCTACATCCGCCGCGCACTAGGCGGCAAACTTGCTATTGGTAGCGAGATCACCGTCACGCAGAACACCTTCGGGCCGATATTCAATGCCGGAGTGGACCTGCCACGCGATGGACGCCAGTTCGACCATTTGTTTGCCGATAATGACAGCTTTGACCTAGGCGCCATATCGGCCCAGGCACTCCATACGCCGGGACATACGCCCGCGTGCATGACCTATGTTATCGGAGACGCCGCCTTTGTCGGCGATACGCTGTTCATGCCCGATTACGGCACGGCGCGGGCCGATTTTCCCGGCGGCGATGCACGCACGCTCTATCGCTCTATTCGCCGGATTTTCGAGCTACCGGAGGAGACGCGGCTGTTTATGTGCCACGACTACCTGCCGGAGGGCCGCTCGCAGCACCAATGGGAAACGACGGTGAAAGAACAAAAGCACAGCAACATTCATATCCATGCCGGGGTCGACGAGAATGCATTTGTAGCCATGCGTGAGGAGCGCGACAACCAGCTGGGTATGCCGCGCCTCATCCTGCCATCAATCCAGGTCAACATTCGCGGAGGGAATATGCCTCGCGCAGAAGGAAACGGTACGATCTATCTGAAACTGCCGGTCAACGTTTTGGGTGAACCACAGACGCCTCCCGAAGAAACTGGTCCGCGCACCCAATAAGTCTGCCATCGACGTATCAACCTGAGGGGGAAAGAACTCTATGATCCGGAATATGGAAAACAGCCTAGCGACATGGGCCGCAAAAGTGCGATTGATCGATCCGGTCTTCCGCCTCTGTTTGAGCCTCATATTCATCATAGGCGGATTGGGGCATTTTCTTGCGCATGAATATATGCTGGGCCGGATGGCATTGTCGCCATGGAAAGATCACGTTGCTCTAATTGGAGATGCGTCCATTCTTTTGTGGCTGTCTGGCTTGGTTTTCATCGGTGCAGGAACATCACTGGCCTTGGGGTGGATGACCCGGCTCTCATGCACCGCGTTATTTCTTACCCTCGTTCCGATAACTCTTGCGATCCATATCGCCCCAGGTCACACAGGTCCTTTGCTCAAAAATATCGCTATCCTGGGGGCGCTGGCATTCGTCTTCGTTCGAGGACCAGGAAGTCACTCGATGGATAAAGCGCCCGGTCGCGCTGCTCGTTGAGCGAAGAGCAAGCTCACCTACCACATACGAGCAAAATCTCGCAAAAGATTTTGGCTTGCTTTTCAAGATTTTGGCGCTTCAGCCGGAGGCGTTTGTCCACGCCCCCATAGAGCCCAGATAGATATCGAGGTGCTCGAAACCCTTGCTGGCCAGCCAACCCGCCGCAACGCTCGCCCGCATGCCGCTCGCGCACATCAGCGTGTAGTGGCGGTCGCGGTCGAGCTCTTCCCACCGCGTGTTGAGCTCACCGACATAGATATGTCCTGAGCCGTCGATGCTTGCTTCTTGCCGTTCGTCCGCGTCGCGCACGTCGAGCAAGGTCCACTCGCCGCTGTCTTGATCGAGCCTGCGCGCGACTTCCTCGGTGCCAATCATGGGAATGCTGCGCATCGCTTTGCCCTGTGCGGCGGCTGGAACCACGCCGACATAGCCGCCCACAACATTATCGAGACCGATGCGCACCAGATGGGCCATGGCCTGGGCTAGCTGGCCTTCCTCGGAAGCAATGAGGGCGATCCTGTCGCCTTCACCGAGGAACCATCCGGCAAAGGCCGGTATCATTCCAACCGGAAGGCACATGGCACCCGGCAGATGGCCGGCAGCGTAGGCGAGCGGCTCGCGCACATCGACCAGGTGATCGGCGCCGCTCTCGCTAAGGTCTTCCAGCCCCAGACGCCTTGGCCGCATGACGCGCGGCGCGGCATCGGACCCTGCAAGGTTGAGCCGCTCCATCAGCCGGAAATAGGGCGGCTGGTAGTGGTGCTCTGCTACCTTCGCCTCGATGAACTCGTCGCGGTCGGAGATGCGCAGGCGCGGGTTGTTGCGCCGCTCGTGGCCGATTGTCGAGAATTCCCGGTCCGCCATTCCCGACCCGCAGACCGAGCCCGCACCATGCGCCGGGTAGATAATCGCCTGATCGCCGAGGCCGCAAAGTTTCTGCAGGGAGTCGAATAGAAGGCCCGCGACTTCTTCCTTGCGCTCGGGATAGAAATCGGTGCGCCCGACATCGCCGACGAACAGGGCATCGCCGGTAAAGACGCCGACCGGCCCCTCGGAATATTCGCTGTCATGGATGACGAAAGCGAGATGATCGTCGGTGTGTCCAGGTGTTTCAAGCACTTCGATCTTCAATTGACCCAGCTCGAAACAATCGCCTTCGCGCGCGGTCCTGGCAAAGATGACTTCGCCTGCCGCGTTGGGCCCGTGATAGACCGTGGCTCCTGTCAAATTGGCCAAGATCGGCGAGCCGCTGAGCAGATCCTCATTGCGATGGGTTTCGAAGATATGCGTTATCTCCAGCCCTTCGGCCCGGGCCTTTTCGACATAGACCTCGCAGTCCCGGCGCGGATCGATGACCGCTGCCTTTCCGCCCGAGCCGATGATGTAGGAAAGGTGTGAGAGACCGGGGGTTTTGATTTTCTCCAGAAACATGCGACTTCCTTGTCTGTTGCTCAAAGTCTGTAACGTTCGGGCTCGTTACAGATTGAAAAATGTTACGACGTTTAATCGATCCCGAGTTCGGCCTTGATGGCGGCAGGACTTTCGAAACGTTCGGCTTCGGGCCTGCCGATGGCAGGCTTTGCGTTGATCCAGGTATCTTCGCACACGAATTCAAGCAGGCTCGCCGCTAGATCAGCATGACGGCAGCGGAAACAGCCTTCTGCCAAGCGTTCGTCCGTAATGACGGCATCGCCGGTGTAAGGCTCATCCAGCAGCCAGCCCGGCCGTGCGGCCGTCCATTTGGTGCCTTGGGCGTCGCTGAGCATCGCTTCCATGGCGCGCATCTGCTCGAGTATATTGAACAATGCAGGCTTGGCGGTGAGCTCAAACCAGGCCGGGACGCTCGACTGATGTTCGACAAAGGCAGCGGAGATCACGGCAATGCGGTCGATCTTCGTCTGTGCCATCGCCCCGAGCAGGTTGCGCGTGCCATCGGTATAAAGCGGCGGTGGATCGATCGCATTGCCCGGACCAAAAGCGACACCGAGGGTCGAGATAACCGCGCGGCAGCCATCGAGATCGCCAGCGAAATCGTCCGACAGCACATCGCATTCGATATATTCGAAGTCGCCCACCCGCTCGTCTGGTCCGGGCACCGTGTGTTCGAAGGCGCGGATCGGTATGTCCCGGGCAAGGGCATGCCTCAGTAGCTCGGTGCCGGTCTTCCCGCCTGCGCCGAAGACAGCGATGGGCCTCGTATCGGTCATCTGCTTGTTCCTGTTAAAACTGGTGAGGGCGACGAAGGGCGGAGGCGCGGGCGCATGGGGTAACCGACGGCCCGCCCATGCGCCCTGCCAGTATCAGGCTCCCTCGGCTGGACAGGTGGTATAGCCCCAAAAGCCAAACTCATCCTTGGCTCTTGGCGCTGCCACGATCATCTCCTGCATCTGCAGGCTCGCATCGCCTTCATCATCCAGCATGCGGGTTCTGATCCGAAGCTCACCGTTCGAATAGCTGCCGGGGCCATCGGCAGTGACGGGGATCAATTTGCCATTGATCTTGATTGCTCCGCCCCCGTCGCCGTCATAGACAAATGAGGGAAAGGCCACTTCGGTCAGGCGGAACTGGCAGGCCTGTCCTGCGCCCAGAGCAGCAAGGTCCGCGTCATTCATGGTCCCGGGAAGCATCAGGCCTGAGTCAACATTTGCCAGTGCACTGGCCGCATCCTCGATCGGCGCGGCAGTGGCAGGCGGGTCGAGCTGGGCTTCGCGGTCGTTGCCCGGAGCGGTGTTCGAATTGCAGGCGGCAAGCGGTAGCGCGATGAGCGCCGTGAAAGCTATCTTGTTCATGGCTGCATCTCCTCGGGCAGGCGTTCTTCGGTCCGAGGACCGTTCTGCTCGATATCGTCGATGAGATATTTCATCTCGGCGATTTCGCGGCGCTGGGCGACGATGATGGCCTGCGCGAGTTCGCGCACGCGAGGATCCTTCAGGCTCGCGCGTTCGCTGGTCATGATCGCGATCGAGTGGTGCGGGATCATCGCTGCCATATATTCGGTATCGTCGACGGTGGTCTGGCTGCGCACCAGCCACAGCGCGAGGGCGAACACGAAGGCGCCGACGCCCAGAATAATGAAGTTCTTGGTCCGGTCCTTGTACATGCCCCACATGAAGAGCAGCATGACAACCATCATCATCGCGCCCATGACAAACATCATCCAGAAGCGCGTTTCGCTCCAGAAAAGATCATCGACGGTAAAGGTGTTGGCATACATCAGGAAGAACATGATCACGGTCGAGGTCGACACCATGGCCATGAATCGCCAGTAGCTGCCGCCCCCTCCCTTGTCCGAGTGGGTCGTCTTTTCAGTCATGCTTTTTCTCCTTTGTGCATCATGGTCCAGAATAGCTGCGCCGAGCAGCTGATGAGAGCGAAGCCGGTGAGGGCCTCGACGCCGGCCAGGACTCTCAGGTGCTCGGTCGGATAAATGTCGCCCAGGCCCAGTGTGGTCACGTTGATGAGCGAGAAATAGAAGTAGTCCATCCAGTCCATGGAAGGCGCCTTGTCGAAACCTCCCAGGCCCCATTGCGCGCCCAGCCAGAAACCTGCGGCAAAAAGGATCGCCACGAGGAAATGCGACGCGAGCACGAGCAGCGAAACGGCAAGCTTTGCCTGCGTATCGCGGCGCCGGTCGAGAAGCCGGTGACCGACACCCAGAATGGCAAGGTGCGAAGCGACAGCCGAGAGGAACAGAAAGACGGAGAGAAGGAGCGCGGTGATCATGCGAGAAGCTTCGCGCCCATCCACAGACCCATTCCGATCATGAACAGATTTTCGGTCAGCGAGACAAAGCCGAGCGGCACATTGCTGCTGCCGCCCACGCAGGCGCATTTAAGCTCGCGCTTGTCGATGTAGACAGCCTTGAAGACGCTGACAGCGCCGACTGTGCCGATGAACAATGCCAGCGGGGCCGAGAGCCAGGTCAGCGCGCCCGCGGTCATGAGAATGCCGGCAGCGGCTTCGCCGAACGGGTAGACGAAGCCATAGGGCACCCAGCGCCGTGCGAGCAGGTCGTAGTTGAGGAACATCGTCGAGAAACTGCGCACGTCCTGAAGCTTCTGAACGGCGAGCAGGGTCATCGACAGGCTCACGAACCATTCTGCGGCCCGGACAGTGAAGAGGTCGTCAAAAAACGCCCAGCTCAGCCCTAGCGCGAGCAGCAGCGCGACCGCGAAAATCGCAATGACCGGCTGATAGCTGGTCTCGCCTTCCTCTGGCTGCGAACGACTCTTGCCGAAGAACTCGCGGACATCGTCATAGCCGCCAATGCGCTTGTCTTCGATAAAGGTCTGCGGGGTGGTCTCGACGTTGTGCTTGTCCTTGAATGCGTCGGTTTCCTCCCTGCTGGTCAGGTGATGATCCTCGACCTCGAAGCCTTGCCGTGTGAGGAGATCGACCGTCTTGATGCCATAGGGACAGACATGGTCCTCCATGACCATACGGTAGACCGCCGCTGTTCGGGTCGTCATGAATCGCTCCATCTGTTTTGCCTGACGTTTCTCGTGCTCAACGCCGGTTTTCGGTGAACGGTTTCGAAAAAGCCCGGCGTAAAAGCGGCAAAGCTGGTTGAAGAAGGTGCCATCACCTTTTCTCTCCTGACCCATCATCTTCAGGAGATGCGGGCGCTTCGGAATTGCGCGAGAGGTAGATCCATTCTCCCACGAAGACTGCGACGATGCCGATCGCCGCGTAGGCGACAACGGCAGGATCGCTGCGCAATTTGGCCGCGGTAAAGGCTGCGAGGACCACGCCATCTGCCGCGAGCGCTGTCAGAAGTATTGTTGCGCGCGCGCCGACTTCCTTGCGCAGGTGGCGCAGGACGCCCCAGTGAACCAGCATATCCATGACGAGGTAGAAGAAGGCGCCCAGCGAGGCGATCCTTGACAGATCGAACAGGACCGCAAGCGTCCCGGCAATGACCACCGTATAGACCAGCATGTGGCTGCGAATCCCGCCGCTCATGCCGAAATGGCTGTGCGGGATCATCTTCATGTCGGTCAGCATCGCAAGCATGCGCGACACGGCAAATACGCTCGCTATCACGCCCGAAGTGGTGGCGGCGATCGCGATCGCCACGGTGAAATAGAAGCCCAGTTCTCCCAGCGCCGGACGCGCCGCAGCCGCGAGCGAATAATCGCGCGCCTCGACGATCTCGGATATGCTCAGGCTCGAACCCACCGCCACTGCGACAAGCAGATAGATCACGATGCAGACGGCTATCGAGATCATGATGGTTCGGCCGACATTCTTGTGCGGGTCAACGATTTCGCCGCCGCTATTGGTAATCGTGGTGAAGCCTTTGAAGGCGAGGATCGAGAAAGCAACCGAGGCGAGCAGGGCTTCTGCATTGGTCAGCGAAACGGACTGCGAAAATGCGCCTGATGAAAATCCGCTGGCCCAGATCGCCGCGACTGCGAACAGCGCGATACCGCCGATCTTGATGGCGGACATGATGAGCGAGAAGCCGCTTACCGACTTGTTGCCCGCTGCATTGACGAGATAGGCGAAGATGATGAGTGCAAGCGCTGCCAGCGAAACGAGCCACCCGCTGCTTTCGAGGCCAAACGGGCGCAGCGCGTAAGTCGCAAAGGTGCGGGCCACGAGGCTTTCATTGATGACCATCGACAGAGCCATCAGGAGCGATGCCGACGCGGCAATGACGCCGGGTCCGTAGGCCTTCTGCAAGATCATCGCGATGCCGCCCGAAGACGGCCATTTGTTCGACATCTTGATATAGCTGTAGGCCGCCAGCGAAGTTACCAGCGCGCCGGCGATGAAAGACAGGGGGAAGAGCGGACCGGCGAGCTCGGCGATCTGCCCGGTCAGCGCGAATATGCCGGCACCGATCATGACGCCGGTACCCATCGCAACGCCGCCCAGCAGGGTTATCGAGCCAGCCGTTTCGCTTTGATTCTCGTGCTCATGGTCTTGCAAGACTTTCCCCTGTCGATGGTCTCCCGTGAAAGAAAGATTATGTCGACCAGTACGTTCGCCCTTGCCGCGTCCCTCAAAAAACTTTCAGGACAAAGCCGGAGAGTTGCGTTTTGCTCGGGGCGCTCGAGCAAATTGCGGCCTAAAGCGGACTGCCTGCGCGACCGAAAAACGCTCCGCGAGTTTCAAGGCAAGCGGCCATCGCCGCCGATCTGCTACGTCCTGAATCGGTTCCGGAAAAATCGCAGCATTGGCACCCCAATGATCGCGATGTACCAACCGTACAAAAAGCTGCCGAGAGCGCCTGCCAGAAAGCCCGAGATGGTCAGCCATTCGAACCCGGGAAGCAGCGGCGCCCACGCTTCGTGCATGTGCGCCTGTTCGAGCGCGAGCAGGCCGAAACCGATGCAGATCAGGTAGCTGAAAAGCAGGAAGAGGCTGAGTGTCCAGCCCCATATCAGTATTGAGGTTTTGACCGAATAGTCCGACATGATGGTCCTCCGTTAGAGTTGGCGCGAAAATGGCTTGTCCATAGTCACGGGTAGGATGCGAACACGCTCCGCCCGCCTGGGCCGAAGGCGATGACATCATAGGGCTGCACCTGCTCTCCGACTTCCATTCCGGGCGAGCCAAGCGGCATTCCGGGCACAGCCAGGCCAGCAACGCCTTCGGGGCGTTCGCGCAATAGCTTCGCGACGGCATCGGCCGGCACGTGGCCTTCGATGATATAGCCATCGACTTCCATCGTGTGACACGACCACAGATCCTGTGGCACACCCTTGGCTGTCTTGAGCGCAGCCATGTCGTCGGTGTCGACCGAGGCGACCTCTGCTTCGAGCCCATGTTCGACGTGACCGGCCCAGCTGAGACAGCAGCCGCATCCTGCGTCGCGGAACATCGTGTAGGTCGCGGCCTGCGCTGCATTCGAGCAGGCTGCAAGGGCGAGGAGGAGCGAGGCCGCCAGCGAACGGCGTAGCGGTCTCGAATCTTTCGTGAGGTTCATTGGACATTGCCTTTCTTGATGCCGCGCCAGAGAGAAATGGTTCCGGTCGCGGTATGGATACGATCGAGCAATTCGGCGTCTGCGAAAATCTCGGCGAGCAATTTCTCGACGGCTCCGTCGGCGCTCGGCTGGGTGTCCTTCACGCCGTCGAGAAGCTGAACGCTCGAACGGAACAGCGCGCGCATGACTGGAGCATCCTGCCCCATATAGTCGGCAATCAGCGCCATGCCCCCGGGGGCCAGAAGGTTCTCGATCTGCTCGAGGATCGCGCGTTTTTGCGAAACGGGCACCTGGTGAAGGACGAGACTGCTGACGATCTTATCTGGTTGCCAGCCGTCGGAAAGCTCGAGACTGTCAAGAAAGCCGTTGTGCCACCGGACCATATCGACTCCGGCACCGAATTTGCGCTGCGCGATCGCCAGCGCGGCGGGGTCTGGCTCAACGCCGATGAAGCCGGCTTCGGGACAGCTGGCCATCAGCGCTCTGAGCAAGGTCCCGGTGCCGCACCCGACATCGATGACCTTGTCGCCCGGCACCAATACGGCCTCTTCGACGATCGCGCGGCGCCACCGGCTCTCGCGCGTAAAGATTGCGATCGCGCGGTCATAGAACGGCGTGAGCCAGCTTTTGCCCAGCGGCGGAGTGAACTCGCGTTCTTTTGACGGAACTGCCGCGCTTTTCATGCCATGGCTCCCATTCGACGCTGGTACATACCGCTGTTGCTACAGTTATCTCCTCTTACGCGTCGCCAACCCGCAGCCCTCAAAAAAGAAACTTGAGGGTTTGCGCGAAGTGTCGCGTATAGGAACCGTGCAACCGACAGGAGCAAGGGATGCGTGAAAATCAGACACTCGATGCGATGCTCGGCACCATGGCCTCGCAGAAGGCTGGCGACGTGCCGCCCGACTTCATGAACGGCGTCTGGCAGCGCGCGGGACAGCTTGGCGAAATTGCCGATCAGCGACGCAGAATGGCCTTGTTCGCCGGTCTGTTTGTCGTCGGGCTGGCAGCTGGCGCAGGGACCAGCGGATGGCCTTCCGAATATGGCGCTCCTACAGAAATTGTTGGCGAGAGCCTCGTTGGCGGAGAATCCCTGTCACCCGCTGCTTTGCTTCATGTGGGGTCATAGGCGTTGAAGAAGTTTCACCTTGTCCTGGCGGTCCTGCTGGCGGCGCTCGCAGGATGTCTCGGAGCTTTTGCCGCCGATCGCTGGGCCAACAACGATGCCGAGGGCAGCCTGCACCAGTTCGTGCACGATGAGCTGTCGCTCACGGCTGACCAGGAGCAGCGGCTCGATGCGCTCGAAGCGCGTTTCGCGGTAGAACAGGCAAGGCTCGAAGCCTCTGCGCGCGCAGCCAACGCCCAGCTCGCCCAGGCAATGGAAACCGAGCACGAATACGGGCCCGAAGTCAGTGCCGCGATCGACGAGGTGCATGCGCGCATGGGCGATTTGCAAAAAGCGACCGTGCGCCACGTCTTCGACATGCGGGAAATTCTCGATCCCGATCAGCAGCTCCAGTTCGACCGGAAAGTGTCCGCGGCCCTCACGCGCGATCCGCGTGACTGACCAGCCTTGGCAGCGGTGGATGACACTTCGAATGAAGCTCTGATCGGGCGGGCGATAGCCGGTGACAAGCGGGCGTTCACAGCTCTCGTCGAGAGCGAGATCGCCCGGTTGATTGCGCTTGCCACGCGCATGCTGGGTTCACCATCGCGGGCCGAAGATGTCGTTCAGGACGGTCTCGCGTCGGTCTGGCTGACTCGTCATCGCCTCGATCCGAGCAAGCCCATCGGTCCCTATTTGACGACAATCGTTCTCAACCGGTGCCGCGACAGGCTCCGCCGCAGGAAAGTTATTGGCTTCCTTGGTTTGCCGGATGGGCGGGAAGCCGACGCCGTTGCCGACGATGCTCCTAATCCCGAAAATGTTGCCGGAGCCCGCGAACAGCTGCGGCTGGTCCAGGCCGAAATCGGGCGCTTGCCGGTGCGCCTACAAGAGGCGCTCGTGCTGGTCACTGTCGAGGGGTACAGCCAGGCCGAGGCTGCCGAGCTGCTCGGCACCACCGAGAAAGCCGTCGAGACGCGCATCTATCGTGCGCGCAACCGGCTGAAGGAGCGGTTCGAAAAGTTTGAGGGGTAGGGCAGGTGGCCGCGTATGTGACGGTATACGCATTTTCAGGAGCCCCCTATGCCTGCCCTCAATCGCCGAAAATTCCTTGGAACAAGTGCTAGCGGGCTGGGCCTGCTTGGCCTCTCCGGTGCCATGCCGGCCTGGGCGCGCGGCGCGGACATCCTGGCGGGTAACGCTAGGAAAGGACTGGACGAGGTAGCGGGGCCGAATATCGACCTCACTGTCGCACGTTCTGCCTTCGCGACGGGTAACAGGCGCGGCGGCGCCATCGCCGTCAACGGCACGATCCCCGGTCCGCTGTTGCGTTTGCAAGAGGGCACGACCGTGCGGTTGAACGTTCATAATCAGCTCGAGGAAGATACCTCAATTCACTGGCACGGTCTGCTCGTGCCGTTCCAACTGGACGGTGTACCCGGCGTGAGCTTTCCCGGCGTCAAACCAGGCGAGACATTCACAGCGGAATTTCCCGTGCGGCAGGCAGGAACTTATTGGTGGCACTCGCATAGCGGGTTGCAGGAACAGGCCGGGCACTACGGCGCTATCGTGGTCGATCCCGCCGGACCCGATCCGGTGCAGGCCGACCGCGAATATATCGTGGTGCTGAGCGAATTCAGCGATATGTCGCCCCACACGATCTTCGACAAGCTCAAGAAGGGCGAAGGCTACTTCAACTACAACCAGAACACCTGGACCGACGATTATCCGCTTTCGGGCGGGGACCGCCGGATGTGGGCGAGGATGCGCATGATGCCGACCGACATCCTCGATGTGTCGAGCGCTGCCTACACTTACCTCCTCAATGGTCACGGCCCGCTCGACAACCTGGAATATCTCTTCCGCCCCGGCGAGCGCGTACGCCTGCGCTTCATCAATGCCGGAGCCATGACCTTTTTCAATATCCGTATTCCCGGCTTACCGATGACTGTCGTGCAGGCGGACGGGAAGGATGTCGAACCGGTCGAGGTCGACGAGTTCCAGATCGGCGTTGCCGAAACCTACGATGTCGTCGTGACGCCGGGCGAGCAACAGGCTTACACGCTGGTGGCAGAGTCCATGGACCGCTCCGGCATGGGTATTGCCACACTTGCGAGCACACCCGGCGCGCGCGCCGCCATACCTCCGCTGCGCGATCCCCCGCTGCTGACCATGGCCGATATGGGCATGAGCGGCATGGACCATGGCTCCGGCGGCGATGCCGGCAAGACCGGAATGGACCACAGCAGTGGCGGTGACATGGCGGGAATGGACCATGGTTCGTCCGGCGATTCGGATATGGCGGGCATGGCCGGAATGGCGGGAGGCATGCAGATGCGTGATATCTCGCGCTTGCCTCCCGATGTGAAGGTCGGACCCGGGCTAGACATGGTCTCGATGAACCCGGTCGACCGAATGGGCGATCCCGGCATCGGCCTCGCCGATGTCCCTCACCGCACGCTCGACTATCGCAAGCTCCGCTCGCTGACACCTCATCGGGAGGGCCGGACTCCCTCGCGGCGGATGGAAATCCATCTCACCGGGAACATGGAACGCTACATGTGGTCGTTTGACGGCAAGAAGTTTTCCGCCGTCTCCGACGAGCCGATCCGGTTCGCCTATAACGAACGCGTGCGCGTGAAGCTCATCAACGACACGATGATGGCGCACCCGATCCATCTGCACGGGCACTTCTTCGAGCTGGTCAATGGCGCCCCGGCCGACCGTCAACCGCTCAAGCACACAGTTATCCTGCAGCCGGGTGGCAGCGCGCAGTTCGACCTGACGGCGGACGAGCCGGGCGACTGGGCCTTCCACTGCCACCTTCTCTACCACATGCATGCCGGGATGTTTCAGATTGTCACGGTTGCCAATCCGGACGGGAGCGAAGCATGAAGACTTTCAATTTCAGCTTCTTCGCCTCCGTCGCAGCAGGTGCAGTCCTCGCTTCGCCCGCCGCAGCCCAGCATGCCGGTCACTCGCCGGCGGAGCCGCAGCAGAGCGCCGAGGCGCAGGCTGACGCCAAGGTAAAGTGCGAGGAGGAAGCCGCGCGCCATCGTGCGATGGGGCATCCGGTAACAGAGGGGGCGTGCGAACGTACTGCCCAGCCTGAAGCTGCGATGGACCATTCGACGATGGATCATTCGCAGATGAATCACGGCGACATGGGGCAGGCGGAAGCCAGCAGCTCGTCGACAGACCATGGGCAGATGGATCACAGCCAGATGAACCACGGGCAGACGGGATCGCAGGACATGCAGGGCATGGACCATTCGTGGATGCAGATGGGCTCGAACGACGATATCCCGCTGCTGCCGCCTCCTCCCGAAGCCGGGAGCGGTCCCGCGCGCGCGGCGGTTGCGATCTGGGGCGAGGAAGCCATGAACGAAGCGCGGCGCGAACTTGTACGCGAGACCGACGGCGGGATGCGCTTCTGGTTTCAGGGCGACCGGCTCGAATACCGCGCCCGCGAGGGAGCGGATGGATATCTTTGGGATATCCAGGGCTATTATGGCGGTGATATCGACAAGTTCTGGTTCAAGTCCGAGGGTGAAGGCAGCTTCGGTGAGCCTGTCGAGGGCGCCGAAGTCCAGGCGCTCTGGAGCCGGGCGATCGCTCCCTTCTTCGATTTCCAAGCCGGTGTCCGCCAGGATCTGACAGGGCCCGAGCGCACCCATGCGGTCATTGGAATACAGGGCATTGCTCCCTACCAGTTCGAGGTAGACGTTGCAGCGTTCGTATCGAACAAAGGCAATGTGACGGCGCGTTTTGAGGGCGAGCTTGATCAGCGCATCACGCAGCGGCTGATCCTCCAGCCGCGTGCCGAAATCGCACTTTCGGTGCAGGATATTCCCGAACTCGGCATTGGCGCTGGCCTCGACCGGATCGAGGCAGGTCTGCGTCTTCGCTACGAGTTCGCACGCGAATTCGCGCCCTATGTTGGCGTATCCCAGGAATGGCGGATCGGTGACAGCGCCGATTATGCCCGCGCCGCAGGGGAAGACTCTAGCGTGACGAATTACGTCGTGGGAATTCGATTCTGGTTTTAAGAGAAGGAAATATACAATGAGGACAAGACTATCCCTAAGCGCGGTCGCCCTGGCCTTGGCTGCAGGGGGCACTCCCGCCCTGGCACAATCCATGGACCATTCGGCGCATTCGGAACATTCGGTATCAACGCCGATGGACCATACGGAGCAGGGCATGAACCATGCCGAGCATATGGCTGCGATGAACGACGACGTCGCTGGGGCAGAAGCGGTTCTGACATCATATCGCGATGCCCTGACGTCGCGCGATGCAGAGGCCATGGCCGCGCTGTTTGCCGAGGAATCCTTCGTTTACGAAAACGGCAAGGCGGAAGGCAGCTTCACGCATTACATGGAGCATCACCTGGGACCGGAACTCGATGCAATAACCAGCTTCACCTTCGGCGAACCGACGCTCGCAGTCACCCGGATGGGACATATGGCTTATGGCCGCGAAACGTACACCTATCGGATCGAACTGGCCGACGGCCGCGTAATCGACCGCGAAGGGGTTGCGACCTCGGTCCTCGCTCATGATGCAGATGGCTGGAAGATCGTTCAGTACCATTCATCGTCACGCGCACCGCGTAACAACTGATTTGATCGGGGGAACACCGATTGGCGTTACGCTCTTTCAAGCTGCGTCTTCATGTGCTGGGCAGCAAGCTTCACAAATGGCTGGCGATCTTTGTCGGCGTCCAGGTGCTCCTGTGGATGATCACCGGGGCGCTGATGTCGTTTCTCGACATCGAAGAGGTTCGGTCCGAACATGTCGTTTCGCGCGCGCCGGAGGTCCTGCCCGCTGATGCTGTCATGCCCCAATGGCTCGATAGCAGCGAGGGGGTGGTTTCCCTTGCGACGCGCGCGGTCGGCGGCAGGGCAGTAACCGAGGTCCGCCGGGACGATGGAAGCGTCACGCTCCGCGACCCGGATAGCGGGATGCTCCTCTCGCCCCTTCCCGCCGCGAGTGCACGGGCCATCGCCCGACGTGCCTGGACCGGGCCATCGACCACCATAGCGACCACACGCCTCATCGAAGACGCTGTCGGGACCGAATTCCGGGGTCCGTTTCCGGCGTGGCAGATCACCTACGGCGATGAGGACAATACCCGCGTCTACATCGATGCATCGAGTGGCTCGGTGCTCGCTGCCCGCAGCGACACCTGGCGCCTGTTCGATTTTATCTGGGGGCTGCATATCATGGACTGGACGCAGCGCGACCGCATCAACAGCTGGTGGCTGCTACTGTTCGGGATCGGCGGGACGATTATCGCGGTTTCGGGCTTTGTCCTGCTTGCGAACCGGTTTCCCAGGATCAGGCGGCGGGCGAAACATGTGCCGAATGCACCCTGAAGCCGCTCCCAGTTTAATCAGGTTCGGCTCGGGCAAAGCGGACCAGAAGGATCGTTAGCGCCGGCACGACCGTCCACATCGCGATCGGGATCAGCGCTAGTCCCGTCACTGGCTCGTGCGGCATCAACTCGCTGTAGCGCCAGCTCAGGAAACTGTTTGCCGGAAGCGATGTGGCGATCATTTCGACGGCGATTGCGACGACAAGCCCGAAGCCGAAATAGACCGCATAGGGCATTTTGGCGGCTTGCCAGAGCCATGCGTGCCCGCCACGTAATGCTGCAAGGCTATAACCTGTCAGCAGGATCACGCCATCGCCCAGGCTTGCAATGCCGCAGCGAATGGTCCGCTCGAAGGGTTCGAGATCACCCGGCTCGAAGAATGGCATCTGGAAAATCTCCCAGACGAACGCGATCAGGCTCCCGCAAACAAAGATCAGCCAATGGGTCCTGGTCATGCTTCGGATACGCCGGAATGATGTGCGCAAGGAAATAGCAGCGGGCCGGAGTCCCACGTCCTGCATAACGCCTTTGCTGCCCCAAAGCCTGGATCAGTCACGGTCTTCGCGGCTCTCGGTCTTGGCCATGCGAGCAGCGCGTTCGAGAAATTTCCGCATGTCACCTGCTGCCAGTTCGGTAAGCGGATGTCGGCTCGCCTCAGGGCGCGGTTCGATCATGTCCGCTCGTTTCCTGATCTGTTCGATCTGTTCATCGCTCGCCCCGGACAAAAGGCCGAGAACTATGTTCTCGAGAGTTATGAGGCGAATGCGCATTTGCACCAGCTCGGCATGATCGGGCTCCGGGATATCCCAGCTGCCGTTCTCATTGACCGTGCTCACGACTGCTTCTCCGACGGCTCTGCTGGCACCATGATACTCCCCATTCGTCGTTATCGGCTTCTCTCAAAAAGGTGGCCGAAAAACAGCACCGCTGCAACCGGCCGTGCTTCGGCCCACCAGCCCCACCGCTGCTGCGGATTGTTTGAGGGGAAGAGATGGCGGCTGCGTAAAGAGGATGAATGCACACAGCATCCACCGCAAGACCGACGAAAGGAAATCGACCATGAAACTGACAGTTCTAGCTTTCGCGCTCGCCACCGGCCTGGCAACCACCCCGGCAATGGCCCGGCAACAGCATGACCACGGGGATCAAGCGGCGGCGCAGCAGCAGTCACACGCTGGCCATATGATGCAGGATTCGGCGGCCATGACGGCCCACCGCGAGAAGATGGCTGAAATGCGCGCGCTGATGCAGCAGGCCCACGCGGCGAGCGATCCTGCCGAACGCCAAAGGCTTATGGCCGAACATCGTGCAAAAATGCAGGAACACATGGCGGGCATGATGCAGGGGGACAACGCCGATATGATGGCGGCCTGTCACCAGCACATGATGATGATGCATGACATGATGGAGCAGATGGCGGCTCACGAGAACATGGCGCAAGACGATTAGGAGGCTGTGGCCGGGCTCTCGCTTTGTGCCTGAGCCTGGCCACACTCTTACCAGGGCGCGGTGCAAGGCAGGAGGCCCGACCATCTCGTGAGTAAAATTTGAACCCTCACGCGTGGACGAGCGCCGCGCTCTATCACCGCAAGAGATGAAGGTTCGCAGAGCCTTACAGACACAATAGGTTGCACGACCATCGCCAAGACCGGAGCCCGTAGAGAATGAAACGAATACAATTCATGGCTATTGTAGCTGCCAGCTTGCTCTTCGTCGGACCAGTTCAGGCTCATGGCGACGAAAAGCATGGCGAAGAGACGAGCGCCGCGCCTGCCGCCGCGAATGGCGATGCGCATGACCATGCGGCCATGGAGCAGATGGGCGACGGCGGAGCGGTCGGCGAGCCCTCAGCCGCGCACGACGAAGCAAGTGGAGGCCATGACGAGGCTGGTGGCCAAGCTGATGAGGGCGATTCCGGCGTCATCGCCGTCCTGAAAAAACTGCATCCGGCGACCATCCACTTCCCGATCGCCCTGTTTCTCATGGCTGCTGCCACCGAGTTGTTCGTCATGCGCCGGAAAGATGCAGGGCTTGAGAGCGCGGTGCGCGTACTCGTCCACGGCGGAGCAATCGGCGCAGTCGTCGCAGTCCTGTTCGGATGGATCCACACCGGCCTTTGGTTCGGCGGCGATGCCGTCATGCAGGTCCATCGATGGAACGGGATGCTGATCGCGGTCCTCGGTCTGGCGATGGCCTATCTGGCGAGCCGTGCTTCCGCGAGCCGGACCGCGCTTCGCGCCGCAATCTTTGCCATGGCCGCTCTAGTGCTGGTGCAGGGATTTCTGGGCGGCGAGCTTGCGCACGGTGCCAATCATCTTGGTATCTCCTGGCTTTGAAGGATAGAATGATGCGCAGATCGAATCGGAACGGGTTTGTTGCCCCCCTTGCTGCGGCGGCACTGGGGCTAGGGCTCGCTGCATGTGATCAGACGCAGGACACTTCATCAGAAGCTGAAGCCTTGCCACTGTATACGGCCCCGCCGACCGAGAGCACAGGTCCTGGCGAAGGCGAAAGAGACAACGCTGCCTCTCCCGCTGGAGAGGCCAACACGAACCGGTCGGATGAAGCTGTGACTGCCGGTAGGCAACCAGACCGACCGGCGAGCACTCCGGTAGTAGCGCCGTCTACTGCGGCCACTCCCCCGCCGATGAATGCGAAGCCTAGCGACACACCCGATCCGCATGCGGGCCACAATATGCCGTCCATGCCAGACCATGACATGTCCTCGCTGTACGATCGGGCGGATGGTTCATGACCTGGCGTTTCGCCTTCTGATCGGCCCGAAAACGGCCGACGCTCCTTTCACCTGTCACTACGAATAACATGTCATCGTTTGCCAAAGGCGCTTTATCTCATCTGTCCGATTCTGGGGGTATTGATGGGGGTATTTGCGAGGTGATTCAAAAAGTTGATTAGGTAAATCAGCATGTTATACGCTCCCTATATTTCCCTCCTCCGCTACCAATTTCCACGCAAATCATTCGTGCACGCTTGCCATAGCGGCGGCGCGTGTGGACTATGCCAGGCGGGAGGGGCGTGGATGGCGGAAAACGAAACAGGTGCAGCGGGTACCGGCGGTGCATCGGCTTACTGGCGGGCCAATTTGCGCCTGCTCGGCGGCTTGCTGGTTGTCTGGTTCGCGGTGTCGTTCGGAGCAGGCATCCTGTTTCGCGACTTTCTCGACCGGTTCAGCATCGGTGGTTATCCGCTCGGGTTCTGGTTTGCGCAGCAGGGCTCGATCTACCTCTTCATCCTGCTGATCGTCATCTACAACTGGCGCATCCACCGGATCGAGCGGCGCTATCAATTGGACGACGACGATGTCGATCCGCCGGGACCGCCGGGCTGACGCGGCATGGAAACGCAGACCCTGATCTACCTCTTCGTGGGCGCGAGCTTTGCGCTCTATATCGGTATCGCGATCTGGAGCCGGGCGAGTTCGACCAGCGATTTCTATGTCGCGGGCGGGGGTGTGAACCCGGTCGTCAACGGGATGGCGACCGCGGCCGACTGGATGAGCGCGGCGAGCTTCATTTCGATGGCCGGCCTGATCGCCTTCCTCGGCTATGATGCGAGCGTCTACCTGATGGGTTGGACCGGCGGCTATGTGCTGTTGGCGCTGCTGCTCGCGCCTTATCTGCGCAAGTTCGGGCAGTTCACCGTGCCCGCTTTCATCGGGACGCGGTATTATTCCAAGACCGCGCGGGTTGTCGCGGTGATCTGCCTGATCTTCATCAGCTTCACCTATATTGCCGGTCAGATGCGCGGAGTGGGGATCGTGTTCTCGCGTTTCCTCGATGTCGATATCACGCTGGGCGTCATCATCGGCATGGCGATCGTCTTCGTCTATGCCGTGCTGGGCGGGATGAAGGGCATCACCTACACGCAGGTGGCGCAATATTGCGTGCTGATCTTCGCCTATATGGTGCCCGCGTTTTTCCTGAGCTTCATGATCACGGGCAACCCGGTCCCGCAATTCGGGCTCGGTAGCCAGGTCAACGACGGCTCCGGCCTATACGTCTTGGAGAAGCTGAACCTCGTGCTCGGCGATCTTGGATTCGGAGCCTACACCGATGGCTCCAAGAGCACGATCGACGTGTTCTGCATCACGCTCGCGCTGATGGTCGGCACCGCCGGCCTGCCGCATGTGATCGTGCGCTTCTTCACTGTCCCCAAGGCGTCGGACGCGCGCAAGTCGGCGGGCTGGGCGCTGGTCTTCATCGCATTGCTTTACACCACCGCACCCGCCGTCGGCGCCTTCGCGCGGCTCAACTTCATCGATACGGTGAACGAGACAAGCTATGTCGAGGCACCGGCTTGGTTCAGGAACTGGGAGAGCAACGGCCTCATCGCCTTTCAGGACAAGAACGGCGACGGCGTGATGCAATACCGCGCGGGCGATCCGTTCTCGGGTGCGCCGGAGTTCGGTGAGGGCAGCGGCCCCTCGGGCGAACGCATCGTCATTAACGACCCGGTCACCGACAGCGCAAACGAGGTCTATGTCGATCGCGACATCATGGTGCTCGCCAATCCCGAGATCGGCAATTTGCCCGGTTGGGTGATTGCGCTGGTGGCGGCGGGCGGGCTGGCCGCGGCGCTGTCCACAGCGGCGGGCCTGCTGCTGGTGATCTCGTCCTCGGTCAGCCACGATTTGCTCAAATCGACCTTCCGGCCCGGCATCTCGGAGAAGGGCGAGCTGCTGGCGGCACGGATCGCGGCGACGGCGGCGATCGTGGTGGCCGGCTATCTCGGCATCTATCCGCCCGGCTGGGTTGCACAGGTGGTGGCCTTCGCCTTCGGTCTCGCCGCTGCGAGCCTGTTCCCGGCGATCTTCATGGGCATCTTCACCAAACGCATGAACCGCGAAGGCGCGATTGCCGGGATGGTGAGCGGGCTGGCCTTTACCTTCCTCTACATCGCCTATTTCAAGCTATGGCAGCCCGACGCGAATGTCGCGGCGAACTGGCTGTTCGGCATTTCGCCCGAGGGGATTGGCGTCGTCGGCATGCTGATCAATTTCGCGGTGGCGATTGCTGTCGCGAAAGTAACCGAGAGACCTCCGGCGGTGGTGGATGCGCTGGTCGAAAACCTCCGTGTCCCGCGAGGGGCGGGTGTGGCGCAGCGTCACTAGCGCAAATTTCCAAACTCCGTTCGGGCTGAGCCTGTCGGTAGCGGAGCTGGCCACAGGCCAACCGCAGTTGCAACGCTGTGGCTGCCCTTCGACAGGCTCAGAGCGAACGGGTCTCCTTTCAATTGGCTACCGGTTCTTCCGCCCCTCGATCAGCGCATCGACGACACCCGGATCCGCCAGCGTCGAAGTGTCGCCGAGCGATCCGAATTCGTTCTCGCCGATCTTGCGCAGGATGCGGCGCATGATCTTGCCGCTGCGGGTCTTGGGCAGGGCGGGCGTGAAATGCAAGTGGTCTGGCGTCGCGATCGGGCCGATTTCCTTGCGCACCCACTGGCGCAGTTCGGCGCTCAGCTCGTCGCTTTCCTCGACTCCGTCCATCAGGGTGACGTAGCAATAGATGCCCTGGCCCTTGATATCGTGCGGGAAGCCGACGACCGCCGCTTCGCTGACCTTCGGATGCAGCACAAGCGCGCTTTCGACTTCGGCGGTGCCCATGCGGTGGCCGGAGACGTTGATAACATCGTCGACGCGGCCGGTGATCCAATAATAGCCGTCCTCGTCGCGTCGGCAGCCGTCGCCGGTGAAGTACTTGCCCGGGTAGGTGCTGAAATAGGTCTGGATGAAGCGCTCGTGATCGCCATAGACCGTGCGCGCCTGGCCGGGCCAGCTATGCGTGATGCACAGGTTCCCGCTGGCCGCGCCCTCCAGCTCAGCACCTTCGTTGTCGACCAGTTGCGGCTGGACGCCGAAGAATGGCTTGCCTGCGCTTCCCGGCTTCATATCGTGCGCGGCGGGCAGGGTGGTGATCATGCAGCCGCCGGTTTCGGTCTGCCACCACGTATCGATGATGGGAATTCTCTCTTTGCCGACGGTCTCGTGATACCAGCGCCAGGCCTCGGGATTGATTGGTTCGCCGACGCTGCCGAGCAGGCGCAATGATGAGAGGTCGTGCTTCTCGACGTGATGGTCGCCTTCGCGCATCAGCGCGCGGATCGCGGTCGGGGCGGTGTAGAAGATATTGACCTTGTGCTTGGCGCAAACCTGCCAGAAGCGGTCGTGATCGGGGTAGTTCGGCACGCCTTCGAACATCAGCGCAGTCGCGCCGTTCTGCAGGGGGCCGTAAACGATATAACTGTGCCCGGTGACCCAGCCGATATCGGCGGTGCACCAGAACACCTCGCCGTCGCGGTAGTCGAAGATGTAGCGGAAGGTGGTCTCGGTCCAGACGGCATAGCCCCCGGTGGTGTGCAGCACGCCCTTGGGTTTGCCGGTCGAGCCTGAGGTATAGAGGATGAAGAGCGGATCCTCGGCGTTCATCGGCTCGCACAGGCATTCATCGGACACCTCTGCGGACAGCTCGTGATACCAATGGTCGCGGCCATCGGTCATCGACACGTCGCCGCCGGTATGACGCAGCACCAGCACGCCCTTGGCGGAGACTTTTTCCAGCGCCGAATCGACATTGGCCTTGAGCGGGATAGTCTTCGACCCGCGCAGGCCCTCGTCGGCAGTGACGATCCAGTCGCTCTCGCAGTCGTCCACCCGTCCGGCGATGGCATCGGGAGAGAAGCCACCGAAGATCACCGAGTGGATCGCCCCGATCCGCGCGCAGGCAAGCATCGCGAAGGCGCCTTCGGGCACCATCGGCATGTAGATCGTGACGCGATCGCCCTTGGCGACGCCGAGTTTCTTGAGCGTGTTGGCCATGCGGATGACTTCGCGCTGGACATCCGCGTAGCTGAACGTGCGCACTTCGCCATCGGGCGAGTCTGGCTCGAAGATGATCGCTGTCCGATCCCCATTGCCGGCCTCGACATGCCTATCGACGGCGTTGTGGCAAATGTTGAGCGTGCCGTCTTCGAACCACTTGATATCGACGGGGTCGAAGCTCCAGTTGGCAATCTTCGACGGCTTCTGGAACCAGTCGATCCGCTCGGCCTGCTTGGCCCAGAAGGCATCACTGTCCTGCAGGCTGCTGGCATACATTTTCTCATATTGCTCGGCCGTGCAATTGGTGCCCTTCAGCGCGCTCGCTGGCCGCTGTACCCACTCGGATTGATCGCTCATTGTGTCTCCCGGCGCGGTGCCTGATGCTTGGTGTCAGAGTGTCGAAACGGCTTGCTGATACCAGCTAGCCACCAGTGAAGTTGGGTTCGCGCTTTTCAAGGAAAGCGTCGACAGCTTCGCCGTGGTCGTCGGTCGTGTGGGCGAGGGCCTGATAGGCCGCGCTGAGTTCGAGAATATCCGACATGCGGCTATGCTGAGCTTCGCGGAGCAGGCGCTTGGTCAGGCGCAGTGAGCGTGCCGGATTGGCGGCGATGCGTTCGGCAAGCTCCATCGCGGTGTCGAGCATTTGGTCGTCGGGCACGACACGGCTGACAAGGCCGAAGCTCTTGGCCTCTTCGGCGGAATAGCGATCGCCGGTCAAGAACATCTCTGCCGCCTGAGAATAGCCGACCACGCGCTGGAGCGACCATGCGCCGCCGTCGCCGGGGACGATCCCGACCTTGATGAAGCTGGCGGAATATTTCGCGCTTTCTGCGGAGATGCGGATGTCGCACAGGCAGGCGAGGTCGCAGCCGAGGCCCACAGCATGACCGTTGACCGCCGCGATCAGCGGGACCTCGCAATCGAGGAAGGCGCGGGTGATGCGCTGGACGCCGCGGCGGTAATTGCTGCGCGTCTCGTCTGGTTTCTCGCGCGGTCCGATGCCGGACTTTTCCTTCATCGCCTTGATATTGCCGCCGGCGGAGAATCCCTTGCCGGTGCCGGTGAGGATTGCGCACGACACGCCCGCATCTTCGCCAATGGCGTGGAGCGCAGCGATCACATCCTCGCAGTCCTCCTGCGTGCCGATGGCGTTCAATGTCTCCGGGCTATTGAGCGTCAGCACTGCGACCTTGCCGTGCTTTTCCAGTTTCACGAAATCGCCCACCGGGCCTCTCCTCCTATAGCTTTCGCGCATCCCTAGCACGGCGGCGCGCGCAGGCCAGCCTTTGTGCCCCCTTGCTCTTGCCCAACGATTGGCACATCAACCGCGCCGTGCAGACTTTTGCTGTCCATCCTTTCGAAGCGGCGGAAAACGCGCAAGCCATCCGACAGGACCTGCGCGCCTTCCTCGCCGAGCACCAGCCGCAGGACGATCCGGTCCGCCGCGCCAATTGCTGGACGGAGTTCGATCCGGCGTTTTCGAAAGCGCTGGGTGCAGCCGGGTATATCGGCATGCTGTGGCCGGAGAACTATGGCGGTCACGAACGCGGACCGTTGGAGCGCTATATCGTGCTGGAGGAATTGCTGGCAGCGGGCGCACCCGTGGGCGCGCACTGGATCGCCGATCGCCAGACGGGGCCGCTGCTGCTGCGCTACGGCACCGAAGGGCAGCGCGAGAAATACCTGCCGGGTTTCGCTGCGGGCACGATGTACGCCTGTATCGGGCTAAGCGAGCCGGGATCGGGCTCCGACTTGGCTTCGGTTCGCACCAGCGCCCGGCGCACTGACAACGGCTGGGTCATCAACGGCCAGAAGGTCTGGACCACCGGTGCGCACATCAGCCACGCCATGCTCGCGCTGGTGCGCAGCGAGGAAGGAAGCGAGCGGCAGGCTGGCCTCAGCCAGTTCCTGATCGATCTCGATTTGCCAGGCGTGACGATCCGCCCAATCATCGACATGTTCGGCACGCATCATTTCAACGAGGTGTTCTTCGAGGACGTCGAGATACCACATGGCGCGTTGGTGGGGGCCGAGGGAGAGGGGTGGAAACAGGCGACCGCCGAATTGGCGCTCGAACGCTCGGGGCCGGAACGGTACCTCTCCAGCCACGCCTTGCTGGTCGAACTGATCGACAGCGCCGGTCCCGATGCGCCTCCCGAAGTGGTGGCGACCGTCGGCAGGCTGGTTTCCGAAATGTGGACGTTGCGCCAGATGTCGATGTCGGTCGCAGCCAAGCTGGCCGGCGGGGAGGACCCGGCGGTGGAAGCCTCCATCGTCAAGGACCTAGGCAATACGTTCGAGCAGGAACTGCCGCTTGCGATCCAGGCCGTCGTCGATGCCGATCTCGCCGACGACACCGTGCTGGCAAAGCTGCTGGCGACCTTGCTGCAAGTCTCGCCCAGCTTCTCGCTACGCGGCGGGACACGCGAAATCCTCCGCGGCATTATCGCGCGCGGACTGGGCCTGAGATGAGCGAGAACCGCGACCAGCTCGCCGAAATGGCGGATGGCTTGTTTGCGCAGCTGCGCGGGCAGGATTTCGATCAGGCGTGGCCGCTATTGGAAGAGGCCGGGTTCGGACTGCTGCTTTTGCCGGAGGAGCAGGGCGGCTTCGGCGGTGACTGGGGCGACCTCGCGGCGGTCATGCGGCTGGCGGGCCAGCATGCGCTGGCAGCGCCCCTGGGTGAGCATATCGTGGCGCGGCACTTGCTCCATGAGGCAGGCGTGGACAGCGAGAGCTTTGTCGCGATCCAGTCGGGCGTTTCGGTGCCGTGGGGCAGGGTGGCTGGCAGCGTGGTCGTCGACGATAGCGGGACACTTGCCCTCGCGACCGGAGACTTTGACGAAGGCTCGAGCGCCGCCGGAGAGCCGCGCGATGTGCTGTCCATCACTGAGAGCAAGCCCCTCAACCTCACCGCTGACTTGCAGGCCTTGATCGCGTTCCTGCGCGTGTTTCAGACGGCGGGCGCGCTCGATGCGGCGTTGGAACTCGCCATCGATCATACCGGCCAGCGCCAGCAGTTCGGGCGACCGCTGTCGAAATTCCAGTCTGTCCAGCAGAGCATCGCGCTGCTCGCCATCGAAGCGGCGGCAGTCAATTGCGCGGCGCAAGGCGCGGCAGCGGCGCTGGATCGCTTCGGTATCGGCGGTGAGGCGACATTCGAGATCGGCGCGGCCAAGCTGCGCGCCAATATCGCCATCAAGTCCGGTTCGGCCTTGGCGCACCAGGTGCACGGCGCAATCGGCTTTACGCAGGACTATCCGCTGCACGAGCTGACCCGCCGCATGATGGGCTGGCGCAGCGAAGGCGGCAATGACGCCTATTGGAGCGCGCGGCTCGGACGGCAGGCATTCGCATGGGGCGGCACCGGCCTATGGGACGAGATGACGCGGCGTACCGACCCTCTAGTCGATCCTGCATAGGTATCCTTCCGCCGCTCGCCTTGCACCGCGCTCGCAAGCCGCTATGCGTGTCGCCAATGTTGCAGCGCAGCACTCTCCCACCGCCGCCGCCTCTGGCCGAACTGACCGAGCACGCCTTGTTCGTCGATTTCGATGGAACGCTGGTGAAGATTGCCGAGGGTCCCGACAAAATCGACGTCGCCAAGGACCTTGGATCGCGGCTGGCGCGGCTCGCCGCGAGGCTCGGCCAGCGGCTTGCCGTCGTGACAGGCCGCAGCCTCGAAAATCTCGAGAGTTTCCTCGACACCGCAGACTTTTATCGTGCGGGTTCGCATGGTGCGCATGTGGTCGCACCAAATGGCGCGATGTTGCGGGAGGCGCAGGCTCTGCCGGATGAGGTCATCGCAACGCTCAAGCGCTTCGCCGCTGAGCGTGGTCTGCTCTATGAGCGCAAAACCCACGGCGGTGCTATCCACTACCGGGCCGAGCCATCGCAGAAGCGGGCAGTGCAGGACATCGCCGCGTCTGTGGCGAGCGAACACGGCCTTTCGGCCAAGCATGGCAAGTGCGTCGTCGAGCTGGTCTGGCCAGGCGCCGACAAGGGCGGGGCGGTACGATTGCTCGCCGAACGCGCGCCTTTCGCCGGAGCCAGACCCGTCTTCATCGGTGACGATGTTACCGACGAAGACGGCATGGCCGCCGCCGCCGCGCTGGGCGGTTTCGGCATCGCTGTCGGCGAGCGCCCGAGCGACAACGCCATCTATCACCTGAATTCTGTGAAAGACGTCCACGCATGGCTGAAGCTGTAATGTCCGACCTGCAATTGTGGCCGATCGGCAATTGCCAGGTCTCCGGCCTGATCGACCGGACGGGCGCGCTGGTCTGGGGCTGTGTGCCGCGGGTCGATGGCGATCCGGTATTCTGCTCGCTGCTCAACGATGGCAATCGCGATTCCGGGATCTGGCGTTTCGAGCTCGACGGGCAGGTCAGTGCGACACAGGAATACATTCGCAACACGCCGATCCTGATTACGCGACTTGAGGCAGAAGACGGCAGCGCGGTCGAAGTGCTCGATTTCTGTCCCCGCTACGAAGGCAAGGGTCGGATGTACCGCCCGGTCGCTTTCGGGCGCATCGTGCGGCCGATCGCCGGCAACCCGCGTATCAAGGTCGTGCTGCGACCGATGAAGAATTACGGCGCACAGACGGTCGAGACGACCAACGGCACCAACCATGTCCGCTATCTCGTCGGCCAGCAGGGCCTGCGGCTCAGCACCGACGCGCCGGTCGGCTATGTGCTGGAAAACCGGACCTTCCGGATCGAGGACGATACGCATTTCTTCCTCGGACCGGACGAGCCCTTCGTCGGCAATCTTCGCGAGGAAATCCGGCGGATCGAGCAGTCCACCCGCAAATACTGGCAGGCCTGGGTGCGGGGGCTGGCGACGCCTTTCGAATGGCAGGACGAAGTCATCCGCTGCGCCATCACGCTCAAGCTGTGCCAGCACGAGGAAACCGGCGCGATCGTTGCCGCGCTGACCACCTCGATCCCCGAAGCGCCGCATTCGGAGCGCAACTGGGACTACCGCTACTGCTGGATCCGCGATTCCTATTACACCGTGCAGGCGCTCAACAGATTGGGCGCGCTCGACGTGTTGGAAAAGTATCTCGCGTACCTCAGGAATATCGTCGACAGCGCCAAGGGCGGCCAGATCCAGCCACTCTATTCGGTGATGGGCGAAAGCGAGCTCGACGAGACGACCGCCGCCTATCTCGCGGGCTATCGCGGGATGGGACCGGTGCGGGTCGGCAATGCCGCCTACAAACAGGTCCAGCACGATTGCTATGGCCAGATCGTGCTGCCGACGGTGCAGGGCTTCATCGACAAGCGCTTGTTGCGCATCGCCGACGACCATGACTTCGAAAGCCTCGAACAGGTGGGCGAGATGGCGTGGAAGATGCACGACCAGCCCGACGCCGGTCTGTGGGAATTCCGCACTCGCCAGGAAGTGCACACCTATTCAGCCGTCATGAGCTGGGCGGCCTGCGATCGATTGGCCGGAACCGCCGAGCGGCTCGGCAAGACCGAACGCGCGACGCTGTGGCGCGACCGGGCCGATGCGATCCGCGCGAGGATCGAGAAAGAGGCCTGGGTCGAAGGCGATAACAACGGTGATTCAGGGCATTATAAGGCGAGCTTCGAAAGCGATTATCTCGACGCCAGCCTGCTGCAGATGATCGATCTGCGCTTCCTCATGCCGGACGATCCGAGATTCCAGTCGACGTTTGCCGCTATCGAGAAGGAGCTGCGCCGCGGCGAACACATGCTTCGCTACGCCGCCGAGGACGATTTCGGCGCGCCCGAAACCGCTTTCAACGTCTGCACCTTCTGGCTGATCGAGGCGCTTCACCTTGCGGGGCGGAGCGAGGAGGCGCGCGGGCTGTTCTGCACCATGCTCGGCCACACGACCGGGTCGGGCATGCTCAGCGAGGATCTAGACTGGGAAACGGGCGAACTGTGGGGGAACTTCCCGCAGACCTACTCGCTGGTAGGTATAATCAACTGTGCGGGGCTGTTGTCCAAACCATGGAGCGAGGTGCGATGAAGTGAGCCGCCTGGTCGTCATTTCCAATCGCGTCGCCGTGCCCAAGGCGCGCGGCGCGGCGGGGGCGCAGGGCGGGCTGGCCGGCGCGCTCAACTCTGCGCTCAAGAAATTCGGCGGCATCTGGTTCGGCTGGTCGGGTCAGGAGAGCGAGGACCGCACCGGCAATATCAACCTGCAGCGCAACGACGGCGTGACGACCGCGACCATCGATCTCTCGACCCGCGATATCGACGAATATTACAACGGCTACGCCAATTCGACGCTGTGGCCGCTGTTTCACTATCGCCTTGATCTCACTGAATATGAACGCGAAACCGGCAAGGGCTACGAACGCGTCAACGAGCGGTTCGCGGAATGCGTAACCCCGCTGATCGAGGAAGACGACCTCGTCTGGGTGCACGACTACCACCTTCTGCCGCTGGGCGAACGGCTGCGCTCGCGCGGCCTCAAGAACCGCATCGGCTTCTTCCTCCACATCCCCTGGCCACCGACGCGGCTGTTCGTCTCGCTGCCGTTCCATGACCGCTTGGTGAAGACCATGCTGGATTACGATGTGATCGGTTTCCAGACGCAGGAATGGCTGGAAAGCTTCCTGCATTATTGCTCCAAGGAGCTGGGCGCGGAGGTGGACGAGGAGACGGGCCGGATTTCCTACGAGGGCCGCACCGTGCTCGCCAAGGCCTATCCGATCGGTATCGACTGGGATCATTTCCAGGCGCAGGGCGAAACCGGTGAAGCGCGGCAGGCGCAGCAGCGCCTGATGTCATCCGTACGCCACCGCACCGCGATGATCGGGGTCGACCGGCTCGATTATTCCAAGGGACTGCCGGAGCGTATCGACGGCATCGGGCGCTTCTTCGACCAGCATCCGGATCGTGTACGTGACCTCGTCTTTATCCAGATTGCGCCGCCGAGCCGCGAGGATGTCGAGAGCTACCAGCAGATCCGCACCGTGCTCGAGCAGAAGAGCGGCCAGATCAATGGCGCGCGCTCCGAAGTCGATGTCGTACCGATCCGTTATGTCAACCGCGGCTACAGCCATGCCGAGCTGTATGGCTTCTTCCGCGCCAGCAAGATCGGGCTTGTCACGCCCCTTCGTGACGGAATGAACCTGGTGGCGAAAGAATATCTCGCCGCGCAGGACCCGGAAGACCCCGGCGTGCTGATCCTCTCGCGCTTTGCCGGCGCGGCGGCGCAGTTGCCCGATGCGGTACTGGTCAATCCGCATAGCCCCGACGATCTCAGCCATGCGATCAAGAAGGCGCTCGACATGCCGCTCGACGAGCGCAAGCGGCGCTACGAAGGCACGATCGGCACCGTGCGCGACGACAATGTGCAGGACTGGACCGAGGCGTTTACCAACGATCTCGCGTCGGTGCCGATCTAGGGTTGAGCGACCGGATACGCCGTGCCACTGGACTTTGCATGACAGACAACCGCGTGCTGCCGCTGCAACAGGTCCATAATTTCCGCGATTACGGGGGCTATGCCACCGCCGGTGGGGGCAGGGTAAGGACCGGCCTGCTGTTCCGCTCCGGCCATCATTCCGAAGCCTCGGACGGCGATCTCGAGGCCATGCATGGGCTCGGTCTCGCGCATGTGATCGATCTGCGCGGCAATGGAGAGCGGACGAGCCACCCTGTGCGCCTCCCGAGCGGTTTCGCGGGCGAATTGCTCTATTTTGACGGCGAAACGGCCGGGCTTGGCGCGCATCTCGGTGCGCTCGATGGCGCTATGACGGCCGAGGACGCGCACCGGGCGATGGAGAAGCTCTATTCCACGCTTCCGCAGCGGACCAATTTGATCTGGGTTCTCAAACGCTATTTCGAAGCGCTTGCGGAGGGTAAGGGCGCAAGTCTCGTTCACTGCCATGCGGGCAAGGACCGCACCGGCATGGCGGTGGACTTGCTGCACCACGCGCTTGGCGTCCATCCTGACGACGCGATGGAGGATTTTCTGCTCACCAACCATGTCGGCGACCAGGATGCGCGGGTAGCCCAAAGCGCGCCGACAATCCGCGCGCGCTATGGCGATGTCGACGACGAGACGGTGCGCGTGGTGATGGGCGTCGATGCGCGCTATCTACAGGCTTCGCGCAAGGCGGTGACCGAATCGCACGGTTCGGTCGACGGTTTTCTTGAAGATGTGCTTGGCGTCGACGAAGAAAGGCGCGCCGCGCTGCGCTTGCATCTGGTGGAAAGCTAACCAGATCGGCTGGACCGGCGCAGGAGCAGCCCGCAGAGAGGGCTTTCGGCTCGCGGCAAGAGACCGCGCCCCAGACAGGACACGAGAAAATGACTACCCATCGCACCAAGATGCTCATCATCGGTTCCGGCCCGGCCGGTTATTCCGCCGCGATCTATGGCGCGCGCGCGATGATGGAACCGATCGTGGTGCAGGGTATCCAGCCCGGCGGCCAGCTGACCATCACTACCGATGTCGAGAACTATCCCGGCTTCGAAGAGGTGATCCAGGGGCCGTGGCTGATGGAGCAGATGCAGAAGCAGGCCGAGCATGTCGGCACGCGCATGATGTGGGATACCATCGTCGACGTCGATATCGAGAACGGCTCGCCCTTCCGCGCCGTCGGCGACAGCGGCGATGAATATATCGGCGACGTGCTGATCATCGCCACCGGCGCGCAGGCCAAGTGGCTCGGCGTGCCCGGCGAGCAGGAACTCGGCGGCAAGGGCGTTTCCGCCTGTGCGACCTGCGACGGGTTCTTCTATCGCGGCAAGAAAGTCGCGGTCATCGGCGGTGGCAATACCGCGGTCGAGGAAGCGCTCTATCTTACCAATCATTCCGACGACGTGACGCTGATCCATCGCCGCGACGAGCTGCGCAGCGAGAAAATCCTGCAGGAGCGGCTGTTCAAGTCGGACAAGATCTCGACCCTGTGGAACAAAACCGTCGAGAGCTTCGAGGCGGGTGAAGACGGCATGCTGAGCCATCTCGTGCTCAAGGACACGCAGACCGGCGAATTGTCCAACCTCGAAGTCGACGGAGCCTTCGTCGCGATCGGCCACGCGCCTGCGACCGAATTGTTCAAAGGCAAGCTGCCGATGGACGAAACCGGCTATTTGCTGGTCGAGCCGGGCACGCCCAAGACCGCGATTCCGGGCGTATTTGCCGCCGGCGACGTGATGGATCACATCTATCGCCAGGCGGTCACCGCTGCGGGTGTGGGCTGCATGGCCGCGCTCGATGCAGAACGCTTCCTCGCAAACCTGGAAATCGACATCGACGGCCATGTCCACGCGCCTCAAACCGAGGCGGCGGAGTGAACTTCGGGCGAGCCCCAGCGTAGGCTGGGGCCTCCATCAGCCTGGCATCGCGCCAGTGGTATGAGGTCCCAGCCTCCGCTGGGACTCCCGCGTTTCTTACAAATGGATATCGAACACCGTCACGCTCGCGTGGAAGATCAACGCGATCAGCACCAGGCTCGAGAGCGCGAACAGGACGAAGCGAACCAGTACGGCATTGGCCGTGACCTGTACCAGCGAGTGGATCACTCGCAGGCCCATGTAGATCCAGCCCAGCAGCGCATTGACCCCGTCGCCCTGGCCGGTGATCGCCAGTACGATAGCGACCGCGTAGAACACCGTCGGCTGCTCGTGCAGGTGATTGTAATTGTCAGCCTTCCAATTGACTTTATCCGGCAGCTTTGCCCGCAGGGATGCCCCCGTAAGGCCGACCAGCTGCGATGGCGCGGGAATATCGGGCGCCTTGCTCATCGCCGGGATGCGGGTGGCATACATCCAAGCCCACATCACCATGGTCCAGATTGCCAGCGCGACCACCGACTGGAGGACATTCATTCCGATCATGCGAGAACTCCGGGATCGTGGAAGAGGGTCGCCATCGCGGCGCGGATGGCGAGTATCGTGAGCGCGATAGTCGCCAGCAGGAAGATCAAGAAGCGGACCTTCACCACATTGACCGTTGCTTGATAGACCGAATGCACGATCCGCAGCGCCACGTAGATCCACGCTGCCAGCACATCCATCGCACCAGCGCCCATGATCGCGAGTATGACGACGGTCGGGTAGAAGATCGTCGGCTGTTCCATCAGGTGCGCGTAATTGTGCGCTTTCCAATTGATCTTGTCCGGGATCACGCCCTCCAGATCCTGTCCGCGCCCACCGGGCTTCGCGTCGCCCAGACCGCTGCCGGACTTCGAGATCGCGGGCAGCCGGGTGCCGGCCATCCAGAACAGCATGATGATCGACCACAGCACCAGCACGGCGGCCGGTGCGAGCATTTGCGCTTGCATGGGTTCCCCTTCCCTTATGGAACGGCTTTGGTGGCGGGGGCGCCGGGGATTGTCAATCAGGCGGCAATGGTTGCCGCGAAGCTGGCGGCGTCGGTGTTGCCACCGGTGATCATCAGAACCGTGTGCGCGTCGAGCGACACCTTGCCTGCAATCGCCGCGGCCAGCGCTGCGGCACCGCCGGGTTCCACGACGAGGCGCAGGTGCGAAAACGCAAAGCGCTGCGCCGCGCGGACTTCATCGTCGCTGACGGTGACGCCGGGCTCCGAGCGTCCTTGCAAGACAGCGAGGTTGACCGGCTTGGTCGTCGTGGGCTGCAGCGCATCGCAGATGGTCGCAGGTGCATCGTCGCCAACGGCCACGATCTCGCCCGCTTTCAATGCTTGCCCGACCATGTCCCAGCCATCCGGCTCGACCGGCACGATCGCGCTGTCCGGGCAGGCGAGGGCGAGCCCAGCGGCCAAGCCTCCGCCGCCGCAACAAGCGACGATGCGCGAGGGCTGGCGACCCAGCTGTTCAGTAATCTCGATCCCTGCGCTGCCTTGTCCCTCGATGACCCACGGATCGCCAAAGGCGTGAACCAGCGTGCCGCCGCGTTCCGCAATCAGCGTCGCGGCCACTTCATCGCGATCCTCGCCGGGGCGCTCATAGAGCACCACCTCGGCACCGAGCGCCTTGGTCGCTTCCAGCTTCACCTTCGGCGCATCGCGCGGCATCACGATGGTCGCGGCGATACCCAGCCGCCGTGCGGCCCAGGCCACGCCTCGCGCGTGATTGCCCGAGGACACCGCGACCACGCCGCGCGACCTCTCCTCCTCGCTCATCGCCGAGAGCCGATGCCACGCGCCACGGATCTTGAACGCGCCGACGGGCTGCAGGTTCTCCGCCTTTACCCAGCAATTTGTGCCGTCGATTTCGACCGGCAGCAGCGGGGTCGGCGGCAGGATGTCTGCGATCTTCGCGGCTGCTTCGAGCACGCCGTCGCGGGTGGGTTTTCGGATCATTTTGCCGTGATAGCGCATTCGACTAAGAGCAGCGCAAGATTCGCATTCGAAAGGCCCCCTCCATGTCCACAGTCCTCGTAATCGGTGCCGGCGGCGTCAGCTCGGTCTGCGTCCACAAGATGGCGTTCAATTCCGACATCTTCACGAGCATCCACCTCGCCAGCCGCACCAAAAGCAAATGCGATGCCATCGCTGCCAGCGTGAAGGATCGCGCGGGTGTCGATGTGGCGACCTACGAAATCGACGCCGAAGAAGTCCCGGCCATGGTCAACCTGATCCGCAAGGTGCAGCCGAGCCTCGTGGTCAACCTGGCGCTGCCGTATCAGGACCTGCCGATCATGGATGCATGCCTCGAAGCGGGCGTCGATTACCTCGACACCGCCAATTACGAGCCTAAGGACGAGGCCAAGTTCGAATATAAATGGCAATGGGTTTATCACGACCGTTTCAAGGATGCAGGGCTGATGGCGCTGCTCGGCTCGGGCTTCGATCCCGGCGTGACCAGCGTCTTCACCATGTGGCTGAAGAAGCACAAGCTAAAGACCATCCGCCAGCTCGACATCCTCGACTGCAATGGCGGCGATCACGGCCAGGCCTTTGCCACCAATTTCAATCCGGAAATCAACATCCGCGAAGTGACTGCGCCCGCGCGCCACTGGGAGAACGGCGAATTCGTCGAGACCCCCGCGATGGGCAAGAAGATCACCTTCGACTTCGAAGGCGTGGGCGAGAAGAACGCCTACATGATGTATCACGAGGAGCTGGAAAGCCTCGCCAAGTTCAATCCGGAGCTGGAGCGCGCGCGCTTCTGGATGACTTTCGGCGACGAATACATCAAGCACCTGACCGTGCTGCAGAATGTCGGCATGACTCGGATCGATCCGATCAAGTACAAGGGCCGCGAAATCATCCCGCTGCAATTCCTCGCCGCGGTGTTGCCCAAGCCCGAAACGCTGGGCGAAACGACCAAGGGCAACACCAACATCGGCGTCATCGCGACCGGCGAAGCGCTCGACGGTTCAGGCGAGAAGACCTTCTACATCAATAATATCTGCAGCCACGAAGCCGCCTATGAGGAAACCGGCAACCAGGCCGTCAGCTACACCACCGGCGTCCCGGCAATGATCGGTTCGGCCATGATGGTGACCGGCAAGTGGAAAGGCGACGGTGTCTTCAACATGGAAGAGATGGACCCCGATCCGTTCATGGAGATGCTCAATGAGCATGGCCTGCCGTGGCAGGTGAAGGAGCTGGACGGGCCGGTGGACTTCTAGAGAATTTGGTTCGCGCAGAGAGCGCAGAGGAAAGGAGATCGCAGAGGTGCTGAATTGCAGCGTTGGGATTTCCTCCATCGTTATCGAGGAAGCTATCGGTATTCACAGGGAGCTGGGGCCAGGCTTATTCGAGACCGTTTATGAAACTGTGCTGGCGGGCAGGCTTGAAAAGCGTGGCTTACGGGTGGAACGGCAACTGCCTGTGCCCATTGAGTTTGATGGCCACGCCTTCGGCGCGGCATTCAAGATCGATATTCTGGTCGAGGACGCGTTGATCCTCGAAATCAAGTCGGTCGAACAACTCAGCAAAGCCCATGCGAAGCAATTGCTCACCTACCTGCGCCTCAGCAACCAGCCAGTAGGGCTGCTCCTCAATTTCTCTGCTGCCACAATGCGTGAAGGCATTAGAAGGTTGGTCAACAACTATAAGGCTGAATAATCCCTCCGCGTCCTCCTTTCCTCTGCGCTCTCTGCGTGAACCTAAAAGGCAAAACGTCAAAAATGGAAACCAAAGCCGGCGATCCGGGGGCTTTCGCCCATTTCGACCTGAATCGAGTCGATAGCCCCGCTTTCGTCGTCGATGCGGCAAAGTTGCGCGCCAATCTGCAAATACTCGCTGAAATCCGCGATGTGTCGGAGACCAAGATGCTCAGCGCGCTCAAGGCGTTCAGCATGTTTTCGGTTGCTCCGATCATCGGGGAATATCTCGACGGGGTTTGCACAAGCGGCCTCTTCGAAGCGCGGCTGGCGAGCGAGTTCTACGATGGCGAGATCAGCACCTATTGCGCGGCTTACAAGCCGGAGGATCTGGAAGAGGTCTGCCGCCTGTCCGACCATGTCATCTTCAATTCGCCGCAACAGATCGAGCGGGCGCGGCTGATCCTGGAGCAGGCACAGGTGACTGGCGGTGATTTCTCCGTCGGGCTGCGCATCAATCCGCAAGTGCCGACAGGCGAAGTGCCGCGCTACGACCCCTCCAGCCCGGGCTCGCGGCTCGGCTTCCCGATCGACCAGCTGACGCCGGAGATCATGGAAGGGATCGAAGGCATCCACTTCCACAATCTGTGCGAGCAGGATTTCGAGCCGCTGCATAGAACGTGGGACAAGGTCTTCGACGCAATCGAGCCGTGGTTTGGCCAGCTCAAATGGATCAACATGGGTGGCGGCCACCACATCACCCGCGCCGATTACCAGCGCGAGGAACTGGTCGAACTCCTCAAGGACGCGAAGGAAGACACAGGTGCGGAAATCTATCTCGAACCGGGTGAAGCGGTGGCGCTCGATGCGGGTATCCTCGTCGGGACGATCCTCGACAATGGCGTGAACGAAGTGCCGTTTGCGATCACCGACGTCTCCGCCACCTGCCACATGCCCGACGTGATCGAGGCGCCCTACCGTCCGGCGATGTTGCATGAGAATATTGAAGCGAGTCCCAGCGAAAGCTGGGACCTTTCTCAAACTGGCTCTGAACCGAGGGAGGCTCCAGCCTTCGCTGGAGCTCAAGGAGCAGTGCGCCTCGGCGGTCCATCCTGCCTCGCCGGCGATGTGATTGGGGATTACCACCTGCCGGAGCCCAACGAGCCGGGCCAACGCATCGCCTTTCTCGATCAGGCGCATTATTCGATGGTCAAGACCAACACCTTCAACGGTGTGCCGCTGCCGAGCATCTGGTTGTGGGACAGCGAGACCGACCAGCTCGAGCTCGTGAAGGAGTTCGGCTACGAGGACTTCCGCGACCGCCTGAGCTAGACAGCGGGGCTAACCCGCCCGATCGTCGGCCCAGCCGAGCTGGCGGTTCACCTGCTGGGCGAGCCTTCCCATCGCCGCGAATTGCTCGGCGCAGCGCTCGACCATGAAGCGGTCGCTGGCCGGGTTCATCGTGCCGCTTTCGAACATGTTGCCGCTGCGCACGGCGACGATGATGTCGCCTTCGATGAACAGCGAGCAGATATCCCTGCCGTGGAACGCGCCCTCCATCGCGATCAGGCGCTCGACATAGAGCGGATCGACGAGATAGCGGGCCTCGACCTGGTCGTCGCTCCACACTTCGAAGGTGTCCTCGAAATCGGGATGGACCATGTCGACCGCGTCGAGCCGGTGTCCGTCGAACTTCACGCTATCCTTGCGCCCGCCCCAGCCGAACCAGCTCTTATGCTTGCCCGCGCGCTGCACGAGCGTGGTGCCGTGGAAGCGCTTGCCCGAGCCGATGCGGATGATTGCGCCGCGAAAGACGGTGACCCAGCGCCGGTTCTTGCCCGAGCCGCGCTTCTCCTGCAGGTGCGCTTCGTGCAGCAGGAAGCCGTAGCCGCCGAGTGTGCCGCTCCAGAAATCCTCGACGGAGGACTTCTGGTGCTTTGGCAACAGGCGGAACTGCTTGGCGAGTTCGAATTCGCGGCCCTCGTCGCCATCGTGACTGTAGGACATGCCCAGCGCATCGGCGATGCCTTCGTTGATGCCGATCTTGACCCGCTTTCTGGCGGCCCGAATGGGCGCGGTCGCCCAGCCGTAGATCAACGTGACGAGAAAGCCGCAGGCCCACAACTTGGGCACCAACTCGATCGGGATCGCGATCAGCCCGAACAGCATCAGCGGCCCGGCGATAATTGCCGCTTTCCACCCGCGCGACCATGCCTGCTTGACCGCATCGGCGCGCGCGCCGCGTTGTTGCTCCAGGAATTGACCGAGCGGACCCGCCATCAAGTGATCGATGTCCGGCACGTCCACCATGCTTGTCGCTGCCCCCCTTGACCGCTTGCAGCCCATGGTCTCCTATGCGGGCCAGTCAGACAAGGGGGTGGGGCGATGGAATTGGTGATTGGTATCGTGGTTCTGGCCGTGATCGCGTTGTTCGTGATCGGTATTTACAACCGGCTCGTTGGCCTGCGCCAGAACGTCAAGCAGGGTGTCGCCGATATCGACGCCCAGCTGCGCCAGCGGCACGATCTGATCCCCAATCTCGTCGAGACGGTGAAGGGCTACGCTTCGCACGAATCCGACACGCTTGAGCAGGTGACCGAAGCGCGCAACCGTGCGGCGTCGGGCCAATTGTCGTCCTCCGACGAGGCGCAGTTGAAAGTCGCGCTCGACCGGCTGCTGGCGCTGGCGGAGAACTATCCCGACCTCAAGGCCAATACCAATTTCCAGGAATTGCAGCGCGAGTTGTCGCGCACCGAAGACAAGCTCGCCGCCGCCCGCCGCGCGCTCAACGCAGCGGTTTCGCGCTTCAATACCGCCCGCGAAAGCTTTCCGGCGGTGCTGTTTGCCGGAATGCTCGGCTTTCAGGAGGCGGACTTTCACCGTCTGGACGATAGCGAGCAGGGCGTGGTCGACCAGGTTCCGCAGGTCTCTTTCAACTAGCGGACGGTCGATTTCGGAACACGCGCCAAGGGCGCTCATTGGTAAGGGAAACCGGCACTTTTTCCTTGCGTCAGACCCCTCATAACCCTAGGGCGCGCGTTCCGCTGCCCCAGGGGGTCCTTAACCGCAAGGCAGCCTTGTTCAGAACTTACCTTCTGGGGGTCCCTTGAGTTGCACACCTTTCCCGACGCCAAGTCCGTAATCCGCGCCCTTGCGCCGGACGAGCCTGTCATCCTCAACCGCCCGCACGCCGCCCAGCGCGCCGCCCGCTTCTTCGTCGAGAAGTTTCCGGGCAAGGTGCTCTATGCGGTGAAGGCCAATCCTTCGCCGGATCTGCTCCAGATCCTGCGGGCGAGCGGCGTGACGCATTATGATGTCGCCAGCATCGCCGAAGTGCGGCTGGTGCGCGATGCGCTGCCGGACGCCGTGTTATGCTTCATGCACCCGGTGAAGACCCCGCGCGCGATCGCCGAGGCTTACCACCAGCACGGCGTGCGCACTTTCAGCCTCGATACCGAGGAAGAGCTGGCCAAGATCGTCGAGGCTTGCAGCGACGCGCAGGGCAATCCGGCGAAAGATCTGAAGCTTTGCGTCCGTATCCGCGTCTCGTCCGACTATTCCGAGCTCTCGCTCGCCAGCAAGTTCGGCTGCGACCTGACCGAAGCGCCGGCCCTGCTGCAACTTGCGCGCCAGCATTGCGACTGGCTGGGCGTGTGCTTCCATGTCGGCAGCCAGGCGATGACGCCCTTCGCCTATGTCCAGGCGATCGAGCGTGTGCGCGCAGCCATCGCCGATGCCTCCGTGGTGATCGACATGATCGACGTCGGAGGAGGCTTCCCAAGCGTCTATCCGGGCATGGAGCCGCCGCCGCTGGAAGATTACTTCGCGATCATCCACAAGCATTTCGAAGCGCTGCCCATCGCCTACAATGCCGAGCTGTGGTGCGAGCCGGGCAGGGCGCTGTGTGCGGAATATTCCTCGCTGACCGTGCGCGTCGACAAACGCCGTGGTGAGGAACTGTACATCAATGACGGCGCGTATGGCGCGCTCTATGATGCCGCGCATGTCGGATGGAAATTCCCCGTCCGCGCGCTTGAGGACGACCTCATCAAGCCGGACATGCCCTTCGCCTTCTACGGCCCGACCTGCGACGATGCCGACTACATGGAAGGGCCGTTCAACCTGCCCGAAGACATCCAGGCCGGTGATTATATCGAAGTGGGCATGCTCGGCGCTTACGGAGCGGCGATGAAGACCGGCTTCAACGGCTTCGGCAATGCCGAGCAGATCGTGGTGGAGGACGAACCTATGGCCAGCCTGTACCGCGGCGATCGCGAACTGCCGGTCAGCGACAACGTAGTGAGCCTGCGCTGATGCGCTTCCCGGCATTGTCGCTGGCGACTTCTTTCCTGTTCACGATCATCTCGCCAGCCGCAGCGGCCGCGGCACCGGTCATCTCCACGGACCATACAGTCGCAGCGGTCGATGAGCGGGTAATCCACTTCTACGTCGACCGCCCCGATGTCGATGGCAAGGTGCCCCTTTTGGTGGTCATCGACGGTTCCGGTTGTCTGGGACAGCGTCGTCCCAGCTCATGGGGCGACTACGCTCCGACCGCAGGCGATCCCGTTCCCTTTGCCCGGCTGATGATCGAAAAGCCCGGGGTCGCAGCCGATGCCGCCGATCCCCAAGCGCAATGTTCGCAAGCCTTTCACGACTACTACACGATACAGAACCGTGTGCTCGACCATCTGAGGGTATTGCAGCATCTGCAAGCGAAGGCCCCGTGGTGGGACGGACGCATTCTCCTCTGGGGCTGGTCCGACGGCGGCGATATCGGTGCGCAGATGCTGGTGTATCGACCGGATATCGAAAGGGCGGTGCTCGGCGCGATGGGCGGCGGTTTGACCATGGCCGAACATTTCGAGCGCTTCTGGGCGTGTCCACCGGAGATGGCGGATAAACGCGCCGAATGTCTGGCCGATCTGCGGGCGGATTTTGCGGGGATATTGGCCAATCCGAGCGGTAGCCTGGTCTGGAATGGAGAAAGCCACGCGACGTGGGCCTCCCGCCTGCGCTCGCGACTGAGTTCGCCGCTTGCGGACAACAGAGTGCCGCTTCTCATCGTGCATGGCGAACGCGACCACGAGAACACGCCGATCGAAAGCGCGCGGGCCTTGGTTGGGGACCTTGAGGCTAGCGGGAATACTACCTTCGAGTATTGGGAAATTGCGGGCATGGGCCATGGTTGGGACGCGCTGCCGCCGCTCCGACAACGGGCGCTGCGCGACGCTATGCTCGAATGGCTGTTCGCCGGTGCGATCGAGCCGGGCGCAAAGCAATTTGTAGTGAACGGCAGGGACGCTGCTCCAACCGAATGAAAAGACCGCCGCAGACGGGGATCTGTCGCGGCGGTCCTGTTCTGCGACCCTCTAGGGCCCGATGCGCGGTAGAGGCGGCTCGGTTCGCGCATCGTATTAGTGACCGGGCCAGTCAGAAGACGCTTCGGGAGGGACAGGAGGAAACTCTACCGGCCCGACCCAGTCACAATCCGGGCCTAGGCCTGTCTTTGCGAGAAGAAAATATGGACCTTGGCCCATGATGGACACAATACCGTAGCGTCAGGGCCGTAGCGTCAGGACCGCTCAGATTCCGGCTTCGACGGCAATGCGCACCAGATCGGCGCTGGTCTTCAGGTTGAGCTTTTCCATCACCAGCCCGCGGTGCATCTTGACGGTTTTCTCCGACAGGCCGAGCCGGGCCGCCACTTCCTTGTTGCGCAAGCCCGATGCCACCAGCGTCGTAACCTCGAGCTGGCGCGGCGACAGCGTCTTGAGCATTTCCGCGGCGCGTTCGCGGCGCGCCATGCCCATGTTGGGCTGGTCGTCGTCGACTTCGACCTGGCTGCCGAGGAAATAGAGAAGCTCGTCGTCGTCATCGTAGATCGGTGCAACGAGCACGGCATTGCGGAACGGCGTGCCGTCCTTCTTGTAGTTCAGGATCTCGACCAGCACCGGCTTGTGCTCGCGCACGCCTTGGCGGATCTTGTCGGTCAGCCACGGCTCGGTGCCGGAACCTGCCAGGAATCGGCAATTGCGGCCGACGCATTCTTCTTCGGAATAGCCGGTCAGGTCGGTGAAGGCCTGGTTGATGGCGATCAGCGGATTGTCGGCGAGACGCGGATCGGACACGACCGATGCGATCGGGCTGGCCTCGATCAGGTCGAGGACCCACTGCGCCGGCGGTTGCACCTCAACGCGTGTGTCGTCTGCCCCGGGTGCCCCACTTCCATCGATCGGCCGATCTTGTCCCATATCCAACATATTGCTGCAACGCACAGCAATTGCAATGGTGCCGCGAGGGCTGTGAACTACCTGTTGCCGACGATTACTTCGAGAAATTGCGGTTTGCCTTTCGGGACGCCGTGCAACTGTTCCATCGGGTAGGATCCATCGGGCAGTGCGGTCAGCGGCATGCCGGCAGCAGCCAGCGCATAGGGCGACACGCGGTGTCGCGTGACGAGGCCGCCGGCGCCGTCGCTGACCAGCGGGGTTTCGAATTCAACACCGATCATCGCTTCCTTGCTGCGGGTGACTTCGCACACGACCAGCTGTCCGGCCCCGAGGTCCAGCACCAACGCAGTCCCCTTTGGTACGCCGACAAGTCCTTCGATCCGTGCCCCGGTGGTGGAGAGATCGCGCATGACGGCGCGGTAATGATGGTCGCCGTGGATGATCCCGATCCTGCGGAAAACGCTGCGACGCTCGCGGCGGTGCATGTCGGGCCCGTCGGGCTCGATCTTGAACTCGCCGGAAGCCATCATCTGCAGGATCGTTTCCTGCGCCATGGCCCGAGCATAGAGCCAGCCCTGGATCAGCTTGGCACCCTTGGAGCGCACAATCTCGAGCTGGTCGAACGCTTCCACGCCTTCGACGGTCGTTTCCATGCCGAGCGCGTTGGAGAGGCCCACGATGGCGGCGATAATCTTGGCGCTGTTCTTTTCCTGCTCGGTACAGGAATCGACGAAACTGCGATCGACCTTGATCTTGTCGAACGGAGCGGAGCGCAGGTAGCTGAGCGAGGAGTAGCCGGTGCCGAAATCGTCGAGCGCCAGCCTGACGCCGAGGCTCTTGAGCATCTTGAAAGTCTCTTCCGTCGCGTCGGTATCGCCCAAAAAGACGCTTTCGGTCAGCTCCAGCTCGAGCCGGTCGGCGTCGATCCCGGTATGTGCAAGCACGTTGGCGACGGTTTCGGGGAAACTCTTGCTGGCGAACTGCACGGCCGAAACATTGACCGCAACGCGCACCGATTTCGGCCACTGGAGCGCATCCTCGCAGGCCTGGCGCAGCGCCCATTCGCCCATCTGGATGATCAGGTCCGATTCTTCCGCGACCGGAATGAAAACGTCCGGGCTGACGGACCCGCGTTCTTCGTGGTGCCAGCGCATCAGCGCTTCGAGACAGACCACCTGGTTGTCGTCCGCGCGCACGACCGGCTGGTAATTGAGCTGGAGCTCGCCGGCCGCGAGAGCCTGCCTAAGGTCGTCGAGCAACGCCTGCCGTTCCTGCTCTTCGTCCTTCAGATCGGCGTGGTAGAAACGGAACTGGCCGCGCCCGCCGTTCTTGGCGGCGTAGAGCGCGAGGTCCGAACCCTTGACCAGTTCTTCCTTCTCGACCCCGTCATAGGGCGCGATGGCGATGCCGACAGAGGTGCCGATGATGGCGCGCTTGTCGTCTTCGACGGGGTAGGGCTGGGAGACGATCTTGATGATCTTCTCGGCAATTTCCCCGAGCGTGCCGCGATCGTCGATATCGGGGAGGATGACCTGGAATTCGTCACCGCCGAGCCGCCCGATCTCGCCGCGATCGCCGATGATGGCGCGCAGCCGTTCGGAGGCCTGCACCAGCACGGCATCGCCGGCCGGGTGGCCCATCGTGTCGTTGACCTGCTTGAACTTGTCGAGGTCCAGCATCATCAGCGCGCAGGACCGCTTGGCGGTCTTGTAGGCAGCGAGGATATTCTCCAGCCGCTTGTTCATGTAGTGGCGGTTGGCGAGACCGGTCAGCGAGTCGTATTCGGCAAGCTTGGTGTCGACCAGCTTGCGCTCGTATTCGACCGTGATGTCTTTCGCATTGCCGCGATAGCCACAGAAATTGCCGGAGCCATCGAATTTGGGATGCGCGGTCAATGACCACCACGTCTGTTTCACGTCGCTGGCGGACTTTCGCAGCGCGAAACGGACAGTGAGGTCCTTGAGCTTGTTATGCGCCTTGAGCTGGAAATTGAGCGGGCGCGAAGTGCCGCCGTCGGGATCGTCGGGATCGGTCTCGAACAGCTCGACGAGCGGCGTCCCCAGCAATTCTTCCGGGCCGCGATCCAGATGCTGGCAGGCACCCTCGGTAAGGTAGATCAGCCGCCCGTCGGCATCGCTGGCCCAGATCCATCCGATGCCGGATTGCTCGATATCTTCGAGGACCTGCAAGCGACGCCTGGTGTCGCCGGGCCCGATGACGCCAGCGTCGTTCGCAGCCGAGCTTGCGTCTGAACCCGACGAGCGGCCCTGGAACAAACTGCGGACTGACATATTTCCTCGCCTTCACGGACAGCAACTGTCTCTGGAGAAGGTAGTATTACGTGAAAAATGGTTACCATCGGGCTAAGAAACGGCCCGTATCACAGGGGGGGACGGGCTATCAGTCCCGGCGAAAAAACGGCTTGTCGCCGGCAATCGTTACCCGCTCCATTACCCTTTTCGCCGGGAAATAATCGCTGACCGCCAGGTGCTGGCACACGCGGTTGTCCCAGAAGGCGATCGACCCGGCCTTCCAGCGGAAACGGCATTGGATCTCGACGTCCCACGCGGTCTTGTAGAGGTGGTCGAGCAGCCAGCGGCTCTCATCGGGCGACAGCCCCTCGATATGGCTGGTGAAACCGTTGTTGACGTACACCACGCGCTCGCCGGTTTCCGGGTGCGTGCGGATGACCGGATGGCGCATCGGCGGGTACTTCTCGTGCAATTCTTCCGGCGTCTTGCCGAGGCGTTTGGCGAAGACGCGGCTGATATCGTGCACTGCCGTCAGTCCCTCGCAGAATTCGCGCATCTTCGGGCTGAGCCGCTCAAAGGCGAGGTGCATGTTGGCAAACAGCGTATCGCCGCCAACCTCGGGCACTTCGCGCGCCAGCAGGATCGATCCGAGCGAGGGCTTCTCGCGCCAGGTCACGTCGGAATGCCAGTTGTTCTCCTGCCCCCGGCTCTTGGGTCCGTGGGCGATGCGCAGCACCTCGGGGTTGGGCTGGTCCCTCGGCGTCGCCGGATGCACTTCGAGCTTGCCGAAATGGCGCGCGAAAGCGATGTGCTGGTCTTGCGTCAGGTCCTGGTCGCGGAAGAAGATCACGCCGAATTTGAGCAGGGCCGCGCGGATTGCCGGGATGCTGTCACCGACGTCGCCCGCGCCGAGGTCGATATCATGAATTTCCGCGCCGATGGCGGGTGTAAGCGGCCGGATGTCGAGCTTGCCGGTGTCCAGCGTTTCGCGATCGATGACGTCAGCACTCGAAGCCATGGCATTTTCTCCCTGTCGCCAGCATGCCGCCGGGCGGTCATGTGGTCAATCTGCAGAAGGGGGAAACGTCTGGTTGCGCGAGAATGCTTCGAGTGTATTGTGTAACTAATACAACGGAGAGTTTCCATGAAATTTCTGTCGCTTGTCGCCGCGTTGGCTTTGGCATTGGGCACTAATGCTGCCGCGCAGGAACCCGAAGACTCCGCCAACCCTGCGCCGGTCGAAGTGATGATCGTGGGCAGCTATCACTTCGCCAATCCGGGGCAGGACGTCGTCAACATGGAAGTGGACGACGTGCTTTCGCCCCAGCGTCAGCGAGAAATCGCGATCCTGTCCGAAACACTGGCGCAGTGGAAGCCGACCAAGATCATGGTCGAAAGCGTCGCCGAGGCGTCCAGCTTCGAACTCGCTAATTTCGCCGAAGTCGACGAGCTTCTCGCGACGCGGCGGAACGAAAGCATCCAGATCGGCTATCGCATTGCCGACATGCTCGATCACAGGGCGGTCTACGGCATCGACGAGCGCGCCGATGCGGATGAGCCGAATTATTTCCCGATGGGCGAAGTGCAAGCGGTCGCCGCCGACACGGACCAGTCCGATATCGTCGCCGGACTGTTTGCAGTCGTCGAGAAGCGCGTAAGCGAAGAGCAGGCGAAACTGGCGGAGCAATCGATCGCGCAATCGCTGATCTGGCACAATGACCCGGACGTGGTCGATGCGGGACACGACGAAATCTATTACGGTCTCATTCCGATCGGCGACGGAGATCGCCAACCGGGCGCCGAGCTCAATGCCTACTGGTACATGCGCAATGCCAAGATGTTCGGCAAGCTCGACATGGTCGCCGAGCCGGGTGACCGTGTCCTGCTGATTGTCGGTAGTGGCCACGCGACCTGGCTGCGTCATTTCGCGAACCATGTGCCGGGTTACCGGATCGCGCCGTCGCTACCCTATATTCGCGCCGCCGCCATCGCTTCGAAGGCGGTCGACTAACTCTCGAAGCCCACGAAACGCGCCGCTTCCGAAACCTCGCGGCGGGTGATCTTGACCGGATTGGCCGGGAAGTCCGGATCGGGCCAGCCCATCGCGACCGCTTTCATGATGACCTGATCGTCGGGGATGGCGGCATGCTCGCGCACGACCGGCGACTGCATGATGCCCTGCGAATTGATGACGCAGCCAAGGCCCCGGCTCCATGCCGCATTGACCAGCGCGGTGGTGACCGCGCCGCAATCGAAGGCGGTGTCGTCGCTGTCGGACAACTCCTTGTCATAAGTCACGATCACGCAGACCGGCGCATCGAATTGGCGGAAACCGCGCAGCACCCAGTCCTGGCGCTTTTCCTTGTCGTCGCGCTCGATGCCCATGGCTTCGAACAGCTGCACCGCACAGCCGACCTGCCGGTCGCGATGTTTGCCGGCAAAGGGCTGTCCGCGCCGGAACTCGCGGCTGTCGGGCACACCGGCGAGGATATTCTCGGTATTGCCCTTGCGTATCCGGTCGAGCGGTTCGCCGGTGATGACATGGAAGTGATAGGGCTGCGTGTTCATGGAGGAGGGCGATCGCATCGCCATCGCCAGCACTTCCTCGATCAGGTCCCGCGGCACCGGCTTGTCCAGATACCCGCGGATCGAGCGCCGTCCGAGAACGACTTCGTCATATCTCTGGTCAGGGTTGCCGTACACGCTTGTCTCTCCCGAATCTGTGTGCGGCAGAGCTAGCGCAGCGGAAGGGCAGGTCCAAGGACGCTACGGCAGCGGTCGCTAGGCGTCGACGAACTTCCGCGCCGATTGCCGACGATGCGGGCAGCCGGGCCAGCAACATGGACGTTTCTTGCCATCGAGCACTTCCTCGACCAGGCGTTGGCGTCGTTTCTCGCGGGTGGCTTCCTGTTTGGCGGAAATGGTCCAGCAGATAAATTCGTTTCGGCCGAGTTCGGTCAACGCGTCCCAGCGCGATTTGAGCTCGCCATCGGCAGCGAGCAGCTTTTCGATTTCAGGGGGCATTTCGTGCCGAAAATCGGGATCGGCCGCCTGCGCCACGGCTAAGCGGCCTTGCGCAGGTCCAGCTCCAGCCTGTCCCATATCTCGACCAGTGCGCCGGTCAGCTCGTTCATCATCGCTTCGGTGTGCATCGGGCCGGGCGTGAAGCGCAGGCGCTCGGTGCCGCGCGGGACGGTCGGGAAATTGATCGGCTGCACATAGACGCCGTATTCGGCGAGCAGGATGTCGCTGATCTTCTTGGCGCGGACAGGATCGCCGACCATCAGCGGAACGATATGAGTGGTGCTGTCCATCACCGGCAGGCCGGCTGCGCGGAATTTACCCTTGAGCAAATCCGCATTGGCCTGCTGCGCGTCGCGCTCTTCGCTCGACTGCTTGAGGTGCTTCACGCTGGCGAGCACACCTGCCACCAGGGCAGGGCTGAGCGAGGTCGTGAAGATGAAGCCGGGGGCGTAAGAGCGGATGCAGTCGACGATCTTCTTGTCGGCCGCGATATAGCCGCCCATCACGCCGAAGGCCTTGCCCATCGTGCCTTCGATAATGTCGATCCGGTGCGCGGCCTCGTCGCGCTCGGAAATGCCACCGCCGTGTTCGCCATACATGCCGACGGCGTGGACTTCGTCGACATAGGTGAGCGCGTTGTACTTCTCGGCCAGGTCGCAGATCGCGTGGATCGGGGCAACGTCGCCATCCATCGAATAGACGCTTTCGAAAGCGATGACCTTGGGCGCGGCCTCGTCTTCGGCCGCCAGCAATTGCTCGAGATGGTCGAGATCGTTGTGGCGGAAAACGCGCTTCTCGCAGCCCGAATTGCGGATGCCCGCGATCATGCTGGCGTGGTTCAGTTCGTCCGAGAAAATCACGCAGCCCGGCAGCAGCTTGGCGAGGGTGCTGAGGGTCGCGTCGTTGGAGACATAGCCGCTGGTAAACAGCAGCGCGGCTTGCTTGCCGTGAAGGTCGGCCAGTTCGCCTTCAAGCTCGACATGGTAATGCGTGTTGCCGCCGATATTGCGCGTGCCGCCCGAACCCGCGCCGACATCGTGCAGCGCCTCTTCCATCGCTTCGATCACCTTGGGGTGCTGCCCCATGGCAAGGTAATCGTTCGAGCACCACACGGTGATCGGCTTGGGCCCGTTGTGGCCGTGGAAGCACCGCGCGTTGGGGTAAGCACCCTTGTTGCGCAGGATGTCGATGAACACCCGGTAGCGGCCCTCGGCATGAAGCCGATCGATCGCCTGGTCGAAGATCTGGTCGTAATTCATGAGCTCGATGAGGGCCGATAATGCCAAAAGCCGCCGCTATCCAGCGCGATCTTTGCGAATGATTCGCATCAGAATGCCTCGATCGAGTCGAGACCGTATTGCGACAGACAATGTGCGAGGTCCGCTGCATCCTTCGCGCTGCCGGTCGTGATGAAACGATCCGGAGTGGTACGCGCGAACTGCTGGCCGTGGGTGACGGCGGCGATGCGGCGGGCGATACCTTCGGCACCATGCACCATTCGCACCTGCGGGCCGAAAACTTGCAACAACTCTTCTTCGAGCAGCGGAAAATGGGTGCAGGCGAGGACGAGCGTGTCGATCCTGTCGGCGTTCTCCGCTTCCAGCAGAGCGCGTACCTCCGCGCGCAGGCTATTCGTCCCCACTGTCTCGCCGCGCAGCTTGGCCTCGGCCAGGTCCACGAGGCCCGAAGCGGCGAAGCGGATCAGCACCGTGTCGCTGGCGAATTCCGCTTCGAGCCGGTCGACATAGGGCTGGCGCACGGTCGCAGCCGTGCCGAGCAGGCCGATTACGCCGGTCTCGGTCATTGCGGCAGCCGGCTTGATGGCGGGCACCGTGCCGATGATCGGTACTTCGAGAACTTCCCTCACCATGCCGAGCGCAATGGTGCTGGCGGTATTACAGGCAATACAGATGGCGCGCGGTTGATAGCGTTCGCTCATCCGGCCCAGCAGGCCGCAGACCCGCGCGGCAACTTCCGCCTCGGTCTTGGTGCCATAGGGCAGGCCGGCATAGTCGGCGGCATAGATCACCGGCGCATTGGGCAGCACCTTGCGCAGTTCGGCCAGCACCGTCAGCCCGCCGACACCGGTGTCGAACAACAGGATGGGAGATGACGCGTCCAAAATAGAGATTTCCGTTCGCCCTGAGCTTGTCGAAGGGCCGTACTTACTTTTAGAGCAAGGTCAAAGACGAAGGGCAGGGCTTCGGAGTCGCAGACGGCGCGACGCGCCACCAGCTCAGCCCGAACGGATAGAGATATATTTCTCTGGGAGGCCCGTTTCATGGACTACAATCTCGACCCGTCGATCGCTGCGCTGATCGGATATGCCTTCGGGTCGATCCCGTTCGGCCTGTTGCTGACGCGGATGGCCGGGATGGGCGACGTACGCTCCATCGGCAGCGGCAATATCGGTGCGACCAACGTCCTGCGCACGGGCAACAAGGGGCTGGCCGCGCTGACCTTGGTGCTCGACCTGGTCAAAGGCTTCGTACCGGTCTGGATCGCCTGGCGCTATTTCCAGAACGACATCGGCTGGGCCGCGCTGGGCGCGGTCGTGGGCCATTGCTTTCCAATCTGGCTGGGCTTCAAGGGCGGGAAGGGCGTCGCGACCAACGCCGGGGTCTGTTTCGGGCTCGGCTGGGGCATCGGCCTCGCCTACGCTTTCGTCTGGCTGGTGATGCTGGCGATCACGCGGATCAGTTCGGTCGCCGGCATGAGCGCGGTGGTCGCCGCCGCGGGGGCAGCGTGGTATTTCGGGAGACCGACATTCGTGCCGCCGCTGGTGATCATTGCGGTCATCATCATCTGGCTGCACCGCGCCAATATCCGCCGCCTGCTGCGCGGAGAGGAACCCAGGGTGGGGAACAAACCGTAGCGCTTGATGGCAGAGGTCGCTCTCTCGCAAGCCGAAGCTTTCGCCCGCATCCGGCTGCTGCGCTCGCCGCATATCGGGCCGGTGAGCTATCGCCAGCTAATGGCGCGCTTCGGCACGGCGGAAGCTGCGCTGGAGGCGCTGCCCGATCTCGGCAAGAAAGGCGGCCGGCAATACAGGCCCGCGCCGCGCGACAGGATCGAGCGCGAAGTCGATGCGGTCCGCGAGGCAGGAGCGCGCTACCTGTTCCACGACCAGCCCGATTATCCCGCGCTGCTCGCCCAGCTCGACAGCGCGCCGCCTATCCTGACCTTTCGCGGCGACCTGGCCATTGCCGCACAGACATGCGTCGCCATGGTCGGCGCCCGCAACGCCAGCGCGGCCTCGATCAAGCTGGCACGCGAATTCGCCAGCGCGCTGGCGGGCGAGGGGATTGCGGTCGTCTCAGGGCTCGCGCGCGGGATCGACGGGGCCTGCCACGAAGGGGCGTTTCCGGGGACGATCGGGGTCATCGCCAGCGGTATCGACATCGCCTACCCGCCTCAACATGCCGAACTGCAGGAGCGGATCGCGAGCGAGGCGCTGCTCCTTGCCGAACAGCCACCGGGCACAGAGCCGCGCGGAAGCCACTTTCCCAGCCGCAACCGCATCATTGCCGGGCTGGCGGCGGGCACGCTGGTGGTCGAGGCTGCGCCCAAGTCCGGCTCGCTCATCACCGCGCGGTTGGCGGGCGAGGCGGGGAGGGAGGTCATGGCGATTCCCGGCTCCCCACTCGATGCGCGCTCGCAAGGGTGCAACCAGCTCATCCGCGACGGGGCTGTACTGGTGCAGCAGCCGGAAGACGTGGTCGAATTGCTGCAGGGCTTCGACGGCTCGCCGCGCTCGAGTTTTCGCGAAGCCGCCGCGCTGGAATTCGATCCCGCGCCGGAAGAGCTTGCCGAGGCCGAACCCGCCGACGTCGCGGGTCTGCTGACAACGGCACCGGTAGCGGTCGACGAATTGATCCGCCAGTCGGGCGAGCCCGCGGCAGCGGTACAACTCGCCTTACTCGAGCTTGAAATCTCGGGACAATTGACGCGGCACGCTGGCGGGCGTGTATCGCGCACGGCATAGCGAGAGGTCTTTCCGGTCGAGTGGGGGTACGAAAATGAAGAGAGATGCGGATTTCGCAGGGTTTCTGGGCGAGACCTTCGCCGTCGCCCGCGACGCGCTGCCATGGATGGCGGGATACATCGCAATACTGACGCTCCTCAATTCCCTGCCCGCGTTGCTGTTCGGGATCGCTACCAGCGAATATTCGATTTCGTGGGGTTTCAAGATAGACGCCAACGTGATGGAAGCCGGCGCGCTTGCGGTGCTGCTGGTGATCGTGCTCGGCATCGTGACCTTTCTCATCCAGTACCTGTTTTTCGCGCACCTCCTCGCCCATCGCGGCTATTCGATCGGGCGTAACCGCTTCCTTGGCTATTTGGGATTTTCGATCCTCTACGGGCTGGGGCTGCTGTTCGGTTTCCTGCTGTTGGTGATTCCCGGCTTGATCCTGCTCGTCCGCTGGATCGCCGCGACTGGCTACGTCGTCGGCACGGAGACGCCGGTGCCGGAGGCGTTCGGCAAGAGCTGGGAAGCGACGCGCGGGCATGGCTGGCCGCTGTTCTTTGCCATGATCGTGCTCGGCATCGCGACCGCCATAGCGGTCGCCGTGCTGGTGCTGCCGGTCGTCGCCATGGTCGGCGATGAGTCCGTGATCGCGATTGTCGCCGAAGTGCTTGGCCAGAACATCTATGGTGCGATGTTCCTCGCCTTCGGCGCGGCGGTCTTCTACCTGCTCAACGACGACACCGAAGCGGTGCGCGAAGTTTTTGATTGAACTGAACGCGCGGGGTTGACGGATCGATTCCGTCGACCCCACCTTCGCGCGTACATGCACGTATACGCGTAAGGGACAGCGACCACCTCCATGCAACTTGTTATCGTTGAATCGCCGGCCAAGGCGAAAACCATCGAGAAATATCTCGGCAAGGACTTCAAGGTTCTCGCCAGCTACGGCCATGTCCGCGACCTGCCGCCCAAGGATGGCAGCGTGCGGCCGGACGAGGATTTCGCGATGGACTGGGAGCTCTATCGCGACAAGCAGAAGCGCTTCAAGGAAATCAGCGACGCGGCCAAGCAGGCCGACCGGCTGGTGCTCGCAACCGACCCCGACCGCGAAGGCGAGGCGATCAGCTGGCACGTCCAAGAATTGCTGGCCAAGCGCAAGGCGCTACCCGCCAAGGTCGATCGCGTCACTTTCAACGCCATCACCAAGAGCGCCGTTACCGAGGCGATGGGCAGGCCCCGCGAGCTCGACCAACCGCTGATCGACGCCTATCTGGCACGCCGCGCGCTCGACTACCTGTTCGGCTTTACGCTTTCGCCCGTTCTGTGGCGCAAGCTGCCCGGTGCGAAATCGGCGGGCCGCGTGCAGTCGGTTGCGCTGCGACTGATCGTCGATCGCGAGCGCGAGATCGAAGCGTTCAAGCCCGAAGAATACTGGTCCGTCCTCGCCAGGTTCGAACATGACGGGACCGAATTCGATGCACGCATGGTGCGCTTCGACGGCAAGAAGCTCGACAAGATGACGCTGGGCAATGAAGGTTCGGCGCTGGCGGCCAAGGCCGCCGTTGATGCCGGGCGCTTCACGGTCTCGGACATCGAGACCAAGCCATTGAAGCGCAATCCCGCGCCGCCGTTCACGACATCGACGCTGCAACAGGAAGCTGCGCGCAAGCTCGGCTTCTCGGCCAGCCACACGATGCGGTGCGCCCAGTCGCTCTATGAAGCGGGCGCGATCACCTACATGCGGACCGACGGCGTGCAGATGGACGGCAGCGCGATCGCCGCCTGCCGCCACGCGATCGAAGAGCGATACGAAAGCGCGTACCTGCCCGAGAAACCGCGCTTCTACGCCACCAAGGCCAAGAACGCGCAGGAAGCCCACGAAGCGATCCGGCCGACCAATTTCAACCGCGACAGTGCTGGATCGGGCGACGAGGCCAAGCTCTACGGCCTGATCTTCAAGCGCGCGATGGCGAGCCAGATGGCGACCGCGCAGCTGGAGCGCACGACCATTACGCTGGAAGACCCGACCGGCCAGCACGCGCTGCGGGCCACCGGGCAGGTGGTGAAGTTCCCCGGCTTCTTTGCGGTCTACCAGGAAGGCTTCGACGACAAGTCCGATGAGGACGAAGACGGCCTGCTGCCCGCCATGCACAAGGGCGATGCGCCCGCCAAGAAGGGTGTCGAGGCCAACCAGCATTTCACCCAGCCGCCACCGCGTTTCTCCGAGGCCTCGCTGGTCAAGCGGCTGGAGGAGCTCGGCATCGGTCGGCCATCGACCTACGCCTCGACCATCCAGACTTTGCGCGACCGCGACTATGTGCGGATGGAGAAAAACCGTTTCTTTGCCGAGGAATCGGGCCGATTGCTCACAGCGTTCCTCGAACGGTTCTTCCCCAACTACGTCGCCTACGAATTCACCGCCGGGATGGAGGAAGAGCTCGACACCGTCAGCGACGGGCGCGAGGAATACAAGGAATTGCTCGCCAAGTTCTGGGCCGACTTCAAGCCCAAGGCCGACGAAGTCATGGAGAAACTGCCCTCGGAAGTAACCGAGGTGCTGGACGACTATCTCTCCGACTATCTCTTCCCGCCGACCGAAGACGGCACCGAACCACGCGCCTGCCCGCTGTGCCGGGACGAAGGGCGCGAGGGCGGGAGGCTTGCCTTGCGCGGCGGCCGCTATGGCGCGTTCGTCGCCTGCGCCAACTATCCAGAATGCAAGTATACCCGCCGCTTCGCCCAGCCGGGCGGCAACGAAAGCGCGGCGGACGACGGCATCATGGGCCAGCACCCGGAGACCGGCGAGGACATCGAGCGAAAGTCCGGCCGCTTCGGACCATACGTCCAGATGGGCGAGGGCAAGGAAGCCAAGCGCGCGAGCATCCCCAAGGACCTCGACGATTTCGATCTCGACTGGGCGGTCAAGCTGCTCGACCTGCCGCGCATCGTCGGCGCGCATCCGGAGACGGGCAAGGAAATCGAAGCGGCGATCGGGCGCTATGGCCCCTACCTCCGCCACGACGGCAAATACGGCAAGCTGCAGAGCACGCGCGACGTGTTCGAAGTCGGCATGAACGCCGCCGTCACGATCCTCGCCGAAGCCGCCAATCGCAAGGGTGGCGGTCGCGGCAAGGCGGAGCCTATCAAGACGCTCGGCGAACACCCGACCAGCGGCGGCGAGATGAAGGTCATGCCGGGGCGCTATGGTCCCTATGTCACCGATGGCACCACCAATGCGACCATCCCCAAAGACATGAAGCCCGAGGATGTGAGTGAAGCGCAGGCGATCGAACTGATCGATGCCCGCGCCGCCAAAGGGCCGGTGAAGAAGAAACGCAAGAAAGCTCCTGCGAAGAAGAAAGCTGCACCCAAGAAGAAAGCAGCGGCGAAGAAGTGAGCAAGGACCGCTTTGAACGGCACAAGCAACCATGGAATGGCGAAGAGGCGGGCAAATTGCGCCTCCTTGCATCCAAGGGGCAGGGCCTGAAGCAGATCGCGAAGGCCTTGGGTCGGAGCGAGGAGTCGACCAAGAGTTTCGCCAAGCAAAACAGAATCAAGATCGCGAGGAAACGCTAGCGGCGCTCGCGGATCGCCTGCGTTGGTAAATCCTTCAGAATTGGCGGTTAACACGATCCCGAACACAGGGGCCGCACGTGATCGAGATCGAAGTCCAGAACGAGACGCACCAGTCGCAGGATCGGCTGCGCTTTGCCGCCGTACCGCGTATCGGCGAAGGTCTTCGCCTGCGCGAAAAGAACGGCATGTGGGCGAGCTACGACGTGATCGACGTATGGTACCAGAAGGCCGATTTCGGCGATGTCTGGATGCCATATCTCCATGTCCGCATGACCCCCGGCGAAACCGCTGGCGACAATGACGACGATGGGTATGGGGACGGCTACGACCGCGAATTCGACGACGATCTGGCCATGCGGAGCGCAGCCTTTGCGAAACCGCGCGCACGGGGGATCGAACCATTCAAAATCTGATCAAACGCCGCACCGGGCCGACCAAGGACGGCACCGAAGCACCGCAGGAAGTGGCCGTGCCCGCGCCGATGGACGGCGTGCCGGAAGTGCCGGTGCCTGCACCCGAAGCGCTGACATCGCAGGAAACCGAGGCGGTTGCCGAGGAACTCGAGCTCGATCCTGTCGAAGCCGCCGTCGCGGCGGCGCTGGCGGACAGGGACGGTGAGTACACCGCTGGTGGCAAACGCTGCCTCATCGTGGACGACAGCCGCGTCGTGCGAAAACTCTCGCGCATGATCGCCGAGGATATGGGCTATCGCGTCGCCGAGGCCGAGAATGGCGAAGAAGCGCTGGCCCGCTGCGCCAAGGCGATGCCGGACCTGGTTATTACCGACTGGCAGATGCCGGTCATGAGTGGCGTCGATTTCGTCGCCAAACTGCGCGCCATCCCCGGCGCCGACCGCACCAAAGTGATGTTCTGCACCTCCAAGGGCGAAACGACCGACATCCACGCAGGCATTTCGGCAGGCGCGGACGACTATATCGTCAAGCCGTTCGACGAGGCGAAGCTGAAAGCGAAGCTGGAGCGGTTGGTAACGTAAGCCTAATTCGTCGCGGAAATTGGGCTGGCACACTGACAACCTAAACCTATAACCGGCCAATGGCGAAAAAGCGCATCATTGGTCGAATTGAATCCCTCAATACAGCCCTATGGCATGAAGCAATTCGGATTGAAAAACTCAAGCTGCGAGCTGAGGACTTAACCGCAGCCATTGAAGAAGCTCATTGGGCTTCAGCCCCTAGTGGATCGCTTCAGAAGTTTCGTGCGATGGAGTTCAAACTTATGGAGATCGAAAGCCATCTCGAAGAACTTGCATGGAGTTTAGATGAGGTGGTCGACGACCTTACCGAACGCTAAAAGAGCCTACCGCACCCAATCCAGCCCGATTTCTTCAAACACCTCTTTGTTCTCGGCCCACTTCTCGTCGACTTTCACGTGCAGGAACAGGTGGACCGTCACGCCGAGAATCTCGCTCAGATCCTTGCGTGCCGCTTCGCCGATGGCCTTGATGCGGCTTCCGCCCTTGCCGAGGACGATCGGGCGCTGGCTTTCGCGGGCGATGACGATTTGTTGGTGGATTTCCAGACTGCCATCCGGGCGCTGCTTGTACTGTTCGGGACGCACCGCGCTGTCATAGGGCAGTTCTTCGTGCAGCTGCTGGTATAATTGCTCGCGGGTGATCTCGGTCGCCAGCAGGCGTTCGCTGGCGTCGGAGACCTGATCTTCCGGGTAGTGCCACACGCCTTCGGGCATCAGCGCGGCGAGCGCATTTTTCATCTCCGGCACACCATCTCCTGTAAGCGCGGAAACGAAATAGATCTCGGCAAAGTCGACCTTTTGGGACAGGTCCTGTGCCAGCGCCAGCAGCGGCTCCTTCTTGGCGACATCGACTTTGTTGAGGACGAGGATCTTGCGCTCGGGCCGATCCTTCAGGCTTTCCAGCAACGGCTCCAGCTCGTGCCGCCGCTGCTTGACCGGATCGACCAGCAGCAGCACGGCATCGGCGCTTTCGGCACCTTCCCAGGCTGCGCTCACCATCGCCCGGTCGAGCCGTCGCCGCGGCGCGAAAATGCCCGGCGTATCGACGAGGATCATCTGCGTCTTCGCGTCATCGCTTTCGTGCAGCGCAATGCCCAGCATGCGCGCACGCGTGGTCTGCGCCTTGGCGCTGGTGATCGCGACCTTCTGGCCGACCAGCTGGTTGACCAGCGTCGACTTGCCTGCATTGGGCGCACCCAGCACGGCCACGACACCGCATTTCGAAATTTTCTCAGTCATATGATCTCTCGACACGCGCTCGGCCTGCGGCCTCGGCTGCTGCTCGAGATGAACGGCAGTCAATGACCCCGTTCGTCCCGAGCGGACTTCGAGCGAGCCTGCAAGGCCTTGTCGAGAAGTCCAGTCGAGGGATCACCCGAACTGCTCCATGAATTTCTTCGCTGCCTCGGTCTCGGCTTCCTGCTTGCTGCTGGCGGTCGCTTCCGCCGCGCCGACCTTGTGGACCTCGACCCGCACGGTGAATATCGCTGCGTGATCGGGGCCGGAACGGTCGACCAGCTCGTATTGCGGGGGCCGCCGCTGGTTGCCCGCGGCCCATTCCTGCAGCGCCGACTTGGGATGTTTCGAGCGGCCCGCCATGCCGTTCAGATCCTCGTCCCACAGGAGGTGGACCAGCGCGCAGGTCGGCCCGAAACCGGCATCGAGATAATTCGCGCCGAGCAGCGCCTCGACCACGTCTCCGAGAATGTTGGTGCTCTGCGCCGCCCCATCCTCGCGCGCCTGCTTGCCGAGCACCAGGTGGTCGCTCAGCCCGATCCGTCGCCCGATCTTGGCGCAGGCGCCCTTGCTGACGAGCGCGTTCAGGCGCTGCGCCAGTGCGCCTTCCGATCCGCCGACCTTGCGAAAAAGGTGGTCGGAGATCGCCAGCCCCAGCACCCGGTCGCCGAGGAATTCGAGCCGCTGGTAGTCCCGCTCGGCCCCGGTGCTGCCGTGCGTCAAGGCTTCCAGCCACAGCTCGTCGTCTTCCACCGCGAAACCGGTATCGGCGAGCCATTGCAGGGTTTCGGGTGCGAGAATCGTCATAGGGCGTTCCCCATACGCTCGCCGCGAGCTGCCGTGAACCATGTCCAGGGCTTGAGCCATTCGGCGCCGCCATCGGTCGAGAACAGGACGCGGCGCGCCCTGCCGACCAGCAGGCCCTGCGAGAGCAGCCCAATGCCGCCCTGCGCTTCGGGCGGGAAGCGGCTGTCCTGCGAATTGTCGCGATTGTCGCCCAGCAGGAACAGCATGCCCTCGGGCACGAGGACCGGATCGTAGCTGTCCTGCGGGGTGGGACCAAAGTCCAGCACTTCGTAATCGCGCCCGCTGGGCAGCGTTTCGCGCAAACGGGTGTAGCGGCATTGCAGGTGGCCGTCGGCCAGCCGTTCTTCCTCTGCGCCCCAGGCGCAGCGGGTATTGGGGCTGACCGGCACCACGAAATCGCTGAGCTTTTCCTGCGGCAGGCGCTCGCCATTGAGCACGACTTCGCCGCCGTCCAGTTCGACCACGTCGCCCGGCAGGCCGATGACGCGCTTGACGTAATCCGCCCCGTCGATCGGATGCTTGAAGATCACCACATCGCCGCGCTCGGGCTGCTCGGCGAAGAAACGCCCCGGGATCAGCGGCAGGTCGAACGGCAGCGACGCATTGGAAATGCCATAATCCCATTTCGACGCGATCAGGTAGTCGCCGATCACCAGCCGCGGCAGCATGCTCTCGCTGGGAATGCTGAACAGCGAAAAGGCGAAACTGCGGAAGGCGAGGGCGGCCAGCACCACCAGCACTAGGAAGGCCGGAAAGCTGAGCCACGTGCGCTTCGTGGGCGCATCCGTATTCGTAACAGCTTGGGCCTTTTCATTCATCGCTGGCACCCCTAGGCGCGACGGGAAGGCTGGCAAGAGGAATTTGCGCGATGAGCGATGCTGAAACCAACGCATGGGATGCGATCCACCGGGTGGAAAAGCGCACCCTGCTGGAGCTGTTCGATGCCGATAGCGAGCGGGTCAGCAAGCTCAGCCACCGGCTCGCATGGGGCGTTGAAAGTCCCGGGGGGCAGGAGGCTGGCGGCATCCTGTTCGACTGGTCGAAAACGCACCTGACCGACGAGCTGCTCGACGGGTTCGAAGCGCTCGCCGACGCGATGGATTTTGCGGGTGCCCGCGAGAAACTGCTGAGCGGCGCAAAGATCAATGTCACCGAAGGCCGCGCCGCCGAACACACCGCGCAGCGCGGCACGGGCGCGGAGGCGAGCGTCGAGGAAGCCGTGGCGCTGATGGGCCGGATGAAAGCGCTGGTCGACGCGATCCATGGCGGTGCGATGGGGGAGGTGAAGCACCTGATCCATGTCGGCATCGGCGGCAGCGCGCTCGGGCCCAAACTCGCGCTTGATGCGCTGACCCGTGACCTGGCGCTGGTCGATGTCCATGTTGTCTCCAATATCGACGGCGTCGCGCTGGAGCAGGCCTTTGCGGCGTGCGATCCGGCCACCACGCTGATCGCTATTGCCTCCAAGACCTTCACCACGATCGAGACCATGACCAACGCGACAAGCGCGCTACACTGGCTCAAGACCAATGGCGTGGACGATCCGCATGGCCGGGTGGTGGCACTGACCGCCAATCCGGAAGCGGCAGTCGAATTCGGCGTCGACGAAACCCGCGTCTTACCTTTCATGGAGAGCGTCGGCGGGCGCTATTCGCTGTGGTCGAGCATCGGTTTCCCGGTCGCGCTCGGCGCGGGGTGGGACGAGTTCGAAGGCATGCTGGCGGGCGCGCAGGCAATGGACGAGCATTTCGCCAGCGCCGATGGCCGCGCCAACCTGCCGCTGCTCGCTGCCTTTGCCGACCTCTACTACACCCGCGTGCGCGGCTGCCAGGCGCGCGCGTGCTTCGCCTATGACGAGCGGCTCGGCCTGCTGCCCGACTATCTCCAGCAGCTCGAGATGGAGAGCAACGGCAAGCGCGTGAAGGCGGACGGCACGCCCGTCGATGGCCCGACCGCGCCGATCACCTGGGGCGGGGTGGGGACGGACGCACAGCACGCGGTGTTCCAGCTCCTCCACCAGGGCACGCATCTGGTGCCGGTCGATTTCATCGCCAGCATCGCGCCCGGCGACGATCTCGACCCGGCCCATCACCGCATCCTGCTGACCAATTGCTTCGCGCAAGGAGCGGCGCTGATGGCTGGCGGCAATATGGCGGCGGATGAAAAGGACCCCGCTCGCGTCTTCCCCGGCGACCGCCCCAGCGCCACCATGCTGTGCGACGATCTCGATGCGGTGACCCTGGGCGCGCTGATCGCCTTCCACGAACACCGCACCTTTGCGAATGCGGTGCTGATGGGCATCAACCCCTTCGACCAGTTCGGCGTCGAGCTGGGCAAGAAGATGGCGAAGGATATCGAAAGCGGCGGCGCGGAGTTCGATGCGAGTACGCAGGCGCTGGTAGGGGCTGCGGGGTTGGCATGACGGTCTACGCCTTGATCTGACTTGCCATTCTCACAGCGCTCTCCGGGCAGGTTCTTGCTACGAACAAGGCCGCTTGGCGGAGCTTCTACGTTTGAGTAACTCGTTCCCTGTTTTGCCTTGGGTCGGCTTCGCGGCCATCCTCGACCGGAAAATCGTCCGGCTCGACAAACCCTTCGGCAAAGGCGCGACCTAATCTTTGGTCCGCTCGTCGGCGATCAGGGTCTTTTGTTGCGACAGCGGGATGTCGATGTTGACGATGGTCCCGGTGCCCCCGCGGGTGACGTTGAGTTCGGCGCCCAGTCCCTGCACGAGCTGCCGGACGATGCGCGAACCGAGATTGCCTTCGTTGGGCCAGTCGCAATCCTCGGGAATTCCCCGGCCGTCGTCCTCCACCGTGACGCGGAGCTGCTCGCCGGACATGACCGACGAACGGAGCTGGACGACTCCGCTCGCACGGTCGCTGAAGGCGTGTTGCAGCGCGTTGGTGAGGACTTCCGACACCAGCAGGCCGATCCTGCCGGCGGTCTCGACCGGCACATCGACCGTGTCGGCCTGGACATTGACCTTGATCGCCCCGCGACCGTCGATGTGGTTGATGGCGGATGCGATGCGCCCGAGATAGGCGCCGAGAGGGATGATCTTGTCGGTCGCCTTCGCCGCGCCCGCGATGTCCATTTCCTGGTAGAGCAATTGCAACGCTTCCACCCGGCGCGAGAGGCTGTCGAATTGCGAACCGACACCGCCCGCCTGGCTGGACTGGATGCGGATCATGCTCACGATCATTGCCAGGTGGTTCTTCACCCGGTGCTGGACCTCCGCGAGCTGCCGATCCAGCTCGGTCGCGCGGTCGGGGCTCTCGCTTTGGCCCATGTCAACCTGGATGCCGACGAAATAGCGGCATTTCTCGTCCTGGTCTTCGAGAGGCCCCATCAGGAGATGGTTCCAGAAGCCTTCGCCATCGGCGCGATAGTTGTAGATCGTCTCTTCGACCTCTTCGCAATTCCTGATCGCTTTAGCGAGACGCTCGACCGCACCCGGATCAGTCTTTTCGCCTTGCAGGAAGCGGCAGTTGCGACCGACCACGGAAGATCGCGAATAGCCGGTCATCTGCTCGAACGCGCGGTTCACATAGATGAGCGGCTCGTCGTCTTGCGAAATGTCTGCGATTGTCAGCGAAAAAGGCAGCCTGCCCCAGGCTTCCTTGTCATGTTCGGCTAGTCCCACGGCCATCCCCAAATCGTCTTGCCGGAGATGCGCCCACCGCAACTATCAACCGCAAGGCATTTGGATTGTTATCAAAATCGGGGCCGGTTCGCAAATTCGAGTGCCATGAGCGGCCTTCTGCTTGCAGTTTCTTCCTGGCTCGCGAGGATGCCAGCTTAAGCTGATCGCGCGTTCGCATAGCGCAGGGCACTTGCCAGGTTTCGCTGTCCTACAGGCGAGGGGTCTGGCATTCGGGACCCGTATTTCCGCCCGATTTCATGCGAAGGAGAAAAGCGAAAAGCGAGGTGTCACCTGTCAAGTCGTCTCGAAAATGCACTGATATCAATACCATACCGACGATCTCTCAGGGTGACAGGGTGTAACCTGTGTCACCCCGTTCCGAGGCAGTTTGCCCGATTGCTTCGATTTCCATGCTGCGCGACTGTTCGGTGTTCGCGAGCTGGATCGTCGCGACTTAGCTCGTCTGAGCTCTGGCCTGGGTCAGCTTCGCGGGCGTTCTCGATCGGACGATCGTCCGTCTCGACAAACCATCTGGCGGACGGCGCACGATCGCTCAGGATATCGCCAGCTTCGCCCTTGGCGTCATTGTGCAAGTCACCTTGAGGCAGCCGTCGGGATGCTGCTGAAATCCTTTCGCCGTTTGCGCGCAGGAAATGGCTGCACCCGGGCTTGGAAGGACTTTTGCACGGCCGCTCATTTTCCCTCGCCCCTGTAGTCGAACTCTTCCGCGTGCTTCTGGGCGCGGCGTTTCGATTCAGTTCTGTAGCGTGCATTTTTCTGGGTCGCGGAGTTATACCATATCGACCACACCATGATGCAGAAGCCTATCGCCAGCATGCCCATCAGGACATAGGCTACGATCAGTCTTTCCGTCATCGCGCTGCCTTCCGGACAGTCTGCCAGCCGCCGCCAATGGCCAGTCCGCTGTCGCGGCGGTAGTTGCGGATTTTGCGGGCGTAGTGATCGACCAGGCTCGTGTTGTCAGGACTGACAACACCTGCCGACATGAGGGCGAGTTGATGGTGATAGAATAGCTGGTTGAGATCCATGTGATCCTCCTGAAGCGGGGAGCACATTTGTCTCTCAGTCACGAGGAGCGCCGGTGGATGGCTCGCGATACAGTGCATCTACATCGTATCCCCCCAATTTGACAGACAATTCGCGCAATTGTGCAATGCACAAATTTCGATTGACTTTTTGCGGGTTAGCGCCCATTTGTGCGTCATCGAACCGCCCGCCAGCGTGAAGTGGCGGGAGCGTCACATGCTCCAAGCCCCGGCAGCGTTTCGGCCCTTTTCAAGAAGCTTCCCTTTTCACGCGGGTCGTTTTGACACCCGCGCCGCGCCCGGACTCCATTCGAAGTCCGCAGAGCGCGCCGCATATTATGCGAGCTAGACACTCACCAATGACAATTACTACTTTCGACCAGCTCGGTCTTTCGCAGCCTGTGCTGCAAGCCCTCGACATGAAGGGTTACAACGAGCCCACCCCGATCCAGGCACAGGCGATCCCGCCGGTGCTGGAAGGACGCGACCTGCTGGGGATCGCCCAGACAGGGACCGGCAAGACCGCCGCATTCATGCTGCCCAGCATCGACCGGCTGCGCGAGGCCGACAACCAGACGCCGTTCAAATCCTGCCGCATGCTGGTGCTGGCGCCGACCCGCGAACTCGCCGGGCAGATAGCCCAGTCGGCCAAGGATTACGGCGCAATGGCGGGCCTCAAGGTTCACTCGATCGTCGGCGGTACGTCCGTCGGCAAGGATCGCAACAAGCTGCACCGCGGCACAGACATTCTCGTCGCGACCCCGGGCCGCCTGCTCGACCTGATCGACCAGAAGGCGTTCAAGCTGAACGCGGTCGAGATCCTCGTGCTCGACGAGGCCGACCAGATGCTCGATCTCGGATTCATTCATGCGCTGCGCCAGATCAACGATCTCGTACCGGCAGAGCGGCAGACGCTGTTCTTCAGTGCCACCATGCCAAAGCAGATTCAGGAACTCGTCGGCAAATATTGTCGCAACCCGGTCAAGGTCTCGGTCACACCGGCTGCCACTACCGCAGAGCGGATCGACCAGTATCTCTTCATGGTCCAACAGGACGAGAAGCAGGCCCTGATCGAGATGATTCTCAAAGGTCGTCATGCGGTCCCGGGCAAGCAGGAGCGAATCCTCGTCTTTACCCGGACCAAGCATGGTGCGGATCGGGTGGTGAAGAAGCTGCGCCAGGCCGGGATCGAGTCCAACGCGATTCACGGCAACAAGAGCCAGCCGCAGCGCCAGCGCGCGCTCGATGAATTCAAGCGCGCCAAGACCCCGATCCTGATCGCCACCGATGTCGCCGCGCGCGGGATTGATATCCCGGGCGTCAGCCATGTCATCAATTACGAGTTGCCCAACGTGCCGGAGCAGTACGTCCACCGCATCGGGCGGACGGCGCGTGCCGGCAAGGACGGGGTCGCGATTGCCTTCTGCGCCGAGGACGAGCGCGCTTACCTGAAGGATATCCAGAAGAACACCGACGCCGAATTCGATCGCTTGCCGCTGCCGGAAAATTTCCGCGCGGTGGTTGAAGGCGTCGGCCCGACCAAGCGCGAGCAGAAGCAGCGTGGACCGCGCATCAAGCCGAAGCCCAAGGCGAGGAAGCAGGGCGGAACAAACCGTAGCAAGCCGCAGGGTGGAAACCCGCAAAGCGCGGGTGGCCCGGTCGAGAACCCGGTCAAGAAGCAGGGCACGTCCAAACAGAAACATCCTGCGCGCAAGGGCAGGCCCGGCGGGCGGCCGGGTGGCCAGCGTCCGCAGGGTGCCGAGCGTGCCGAGCAGGGCGGCGGCGGTCGTCCCATGCGGCGCAAGCGGATCGGCGGCGGCGGACAGCGGCGCGGCTGACGGTTGGCAAGAGACATCGGCCACGCCATATCGCTCGCCAATCAGGAGACGAATGCATGGCCGAATACGACTACGACCTCTTCACCATCGGCGGCGGATCGGGCGGCGTGCGCGCCTCCCGCGTCGCGGCCGCCCATGGGGCCAGGGTCGCCATTGCCGAAGAGCACCGCATCGGCGGCACCTGTGTCATCCGCGGCTGTGTGCCCAAGAAGATGCTGGTCTACGGCGCGCATTTCGCGGAGGATCTCGAGGACTGCCAGAAGTTCGGCTGGGAAATCGAAGGCAAGAGCTTCGACTGGATCAAGCTGCGCGACAACGTGCTGGCAGATGTCGACCGGCTCGAGGACGCCTATACCGACACGCTCGAAAGCCACGATGTCGCAATCTTCAAGGAACGCGCCGAGATCACCGGCGACCATGAGATTACGCTCGCCAGCGGTAAGACGGTCACCGCCAAATACATCCTGATCGCCACCGGCGCGCGTCCGCGCCTGCCGGAATGCGCAGGGGTCGAGCACGGCATCACGTCCAACGAGGCCTTCCATCTCGACGAGCTGCCCAAGAAGGTGATCATCGCCGGCGGCGGCTATATCGCCAACGAATTCGCCGGCATCTTCAACGAATTCGGCAGCAAGGTCTGTATCGTCAATCGCGGCGACCAGTTGCTGCGCGGCTATGACGAAGCACTGCGCGATCGCCTGCTCCAAATCTCGGTGATGAAAGGCATTGATTTCGAGTTCAACACCGTCTTCGAATACATCAAGCCATGCGAGGACGGCGGCTATTTCGTGAAGCTGAAGAACAATGACGAAGAGCGCGTCGATCTCGTCATGTTCGCGATCGGCCGCGTGCCGAACACCGAGAAGCTGGGCCTCGACACCGTGGGTGTGGCGCTCGGCGACAATGGCGAAATCAAGGTCGACGAATTCAGCAAGACCAGCGTCAATTACATCTATGCCGTCGGTGACGTGACCGACCGCGTTCAGCTGACTCCGGTGGCGATCCGCGAGGGGCAGGCCTTTGCCGACAGCGTCTTCGGACCGAACGATCCCTATGCCGTCGATCACAGCTGCATTGCGAGCGCGGTGTTCAGCCACCCGCCCATCGCCGCCGTCGGCATGACCGAAGGGGAGGCGAAGAACAAGCTGGGCTCGGTGCGCGTCTACCAGTCGGACTTCCGCCCGATGAAGAACGTGCTCGCCCAGCGCAACGAACGCAGCCTCTTCAAAATGGTCTGCGAAGGCGACAATGATCGCATCGTCGGCATCCACATGATCGCGCCCGACGCGCCCGAGATGATGCAGGCTGCGGCCATTGCGGTGAAGGCCGGGCTGACCAAGGCCGATTTCGATGCGACGACCGCGATCCACCCGACCATGGCCGAAGAGCTGGTGCTGATGAAGTAGTGCGTGACACCCTCATCGAGGTTCCGCTAGCTGCCGAAGAAGCAAGCTACACCATCCTTCTCCAACTGGGAGACGGATGCGCAGGCTTCGCACGCCGTGCGGTAGCCGGAGTGGGATGAGGGAGAGAAGGCATGGCTGGCGCTGTTCTGGTAACCGGCGGCACCGGCTATATCGGCGGTGAGCTGATCAAGCAGTTGCTGGCCAAGGGATGGACGGTGCACACCACCATCCGCGACACGGCCAAGAGCGAGGTGCGGCTGTTCGACCGCTTCGGCCAGCCGCCTGCGGACAAGCTCAAGGTCTTCCAGGCCGAATTGCTGAGCGACGATGGCTGGGCCGAAGCAGTTGCCGGATGCACCCACGTCGCCCACGTCGCTTCGCCGGTTTCCGACACCACGCCGGACGACGAGGACGAGCTGATCGTCCCGGCTCGCGAAGGCACTCTGCGCGCGCGCCGCTTTGCCCGGCAAGCAGGCGTGCAGCGCTTCGTCCATACCAGCTCGATCGCCGCCGTCGCCTATGGTCGCGGGGGCAAGGAATACACCTCCACCGAGGCGGACTGGACCGACGTCAATTCGCCGGACACCACCGCCTATGCCAAGTCCAAGACCATTGCCGAACGCACAGCGCGGGACTGGATCGCGGCGGAGGGCGCCAAAGACGGAAAGAGCACGGAATATGTCTCGATCAATCCCGTGCTGGTGCTCGGCCCGGTCGACAGCAACGACTTCTCCGCCTCGGTCACTCCGGTGACGATGCTGCTGACCGGCAAGGTACCGATGGCACCTGACATTGGCTTCGGCGTGGTCGATCTGCGCGACGTGGCCGACCTGCATGTGCGCTGTCTCGAAGCGCCGGGCATCAATGGCGAGCGCTTCATCGCTTCCGGTAAGTTCATGAAGATGATCGACCTCGCGAATGTCATGCGCAGAGGGCTGACGAAGGAGCAGGCGAAGAAACTGCCCAAGCGGTCAATGCCCGGTTGGGTCGCGAGCCTGTTCATGCTCATCAATCCGCCGTTCCGCTCCGTGAAGAACGAGCTGGGCAGGGTGCGCCATTCGGATGCGAGCCATGCCGAGGAAGTGCTGGGCTGGAAGACGCGGCCCGAGGAAGACAGCATCCTCGATTGCGCGCGCAGCCTGTTCGAACATGGGGTGGTGAAGGTCTAGGTCTGCAACGATCACAATCGGTTGACGCTGCGGCAATGCGCTGGCTAGGCGCAATGCAAACGCACACAGGGGAACTGCATGTCCGCCAATATCGCCGAAATGGAACGTCGCCGCGAAGCTGCCCATCTGGGCGGAGGCCAGAAGCGGATCGATGCGCAGCATGCCAAGGGCAAGCTGACTGCGCGCGAGCGGCTCGATGTGCTGCTGGACGAGGATAGCTTCGAAGAGCTCGATACCTACGTGGAGCATAATTGCGTCGATTTCGGCATGGCGGATCAGAAGATCCCGGGCGACGGCGTGGTCACCGGCAGCGGCACGATCAACGGGCGGCTGGTCTATGTCTTCAGCCAGGACTTCACCGTCTTCGGCGGCTCGCTGTCGAAGCGCCATGCGGAGAAGATCTGCAAGGTGATGGACACCGCGATGAAGGTCGGTGCGCCGGTGATCGGCCTCAACGATTCCGGCGGCGCGCGCATCCAGGAAGGCGTTGCGTCGCTCGGCGGCTATGCCGAAGTGTTCCAGCGCAATGTGCTCGCCAGCGGCGTGGTGCCGCAGATCAGCCTCATCATGGGGCCCTGCGCGGGCGGGGCGGTCTATAGCCCCGCGATGACCGACTTCATCTTCATGGTGGAGGACAGCTCCTATATGTTCGTCACCGGGCCGGAGGTGGTGAAGACCGTCACCAACGAGACCGTGACGCAGGAAGAGCTGGGCGGGGCGAAGACCCACACCACCAAGACTTCGGTCGCAGATAACGCATTCGAAAACGATATCGAAGCGCTGCTGGCGACCCGCAATTTCTTCGATTTCCTGCCGCTCAGCAATCGCGAGCAGGTCCCCGAGCGACCCACGGCGGATCCGTTCGACCGCGAGGAACACAGCCTCGACACGCTGATCCCGGCCAATGCCAACCAGCCTTACGACATGCACGAAGTCATCCGCAAAGTGGTGGACGAAGGCGATTTCTTCGAAGTCCAGCCGGCGCATGCGGCGAACATCCTGTGCGGGTTCGGCCGGGTCGAGGGCCGCACCGTGGGCGTAGTCGCCAACCAGCCGATGGTGCTGGCTGGCGTGCTCGACATCAATTCGTCGAAGAAGGCCGCGCGCTTCGTGCGCTTCTGCGATGCCTTCGAGATCCCGATCCTGACCTTCGTCGACGTCCCCGGCTTCCTGCCCGGAACAGCGCAGGAGCATAACGGCATCATCAAGCACGGCGCAAAACTGCTGTTCGCCTATGCCGAGGCGACCGTGCCCAAGATCACCGTCATCACCCGCAAGGCTTATGGCGGCGCGTACGATGTGATGGCCTCGAAGCACTTGCGCGGCGACTTGAACTACGCCTGGCCCACTGCCGAGATCGCCGTGATGGGCGCCAAGGGCGCGGTGGAGATCATCTTCCGCCAGGACCGCGACGATCCCGACAAGATCGCCGAGAAAACCAAGGAATACGAAGACCGATTCGCCAACCCCTTCGTGGCGGCGAGCCGCGGCTATATCGACGAGGTGATCTACCCGCACTCGACGCGGAAGCGCATCGCGCTGGGGCTAAGGAAACTGCGGACGAAGAGCCTCGAGAACCCTTGGAAGAAGCATGATAATATTCCGTTGTGAGGTGAATTATGAACTGCCGTCACTGTGAGAGCGAATTGGCTGAGCAAGCCAAATTCTGCAGCGAGTGCGGACGAAAAGTCATAGAGGGGACTCCTGCAAGTCGGCGAGAAGCCTTCGCAAAACATGCCCGCTCTGTTCTCGATGAGGGTCGCGTTGCCGCTGGCGACGGCATAGAACTTGCGAAAGAGGGCATCAAAAGTCCAACTGGTAAGAGCGTCGCCGCCTGTGCAGCAATTGGAGCAGCGGCTGGTTCCGCGATCCCTTTGGTCGGGACGATGACGGGTGCAGGTGTTGGCGCTTTTGTGGGACTTTTGAGGAAACTCTAAAATGAAACTCGGTCGTTTGAACCACATCGGCGTTGCTACGCCTTCAATCGCCGACTCCATCGCGCATTATCGCGATGTGATGGGGGCAAGCGATATCACCGAACCGTTCGACCTACCCGAGCAGGGGGTGAAGGTCTGCTTCGTCAACACGCCCACGCATAGCGGTATGGACGGCACGCAGATCGAGCTCATCGAGCCGTATGACGAAAGTTCGCCGATCAACGGCTTCCTCGCCAAGAACCCTGCGGGCGGGCAGCATCATGTCTGTTTCGAAGTGCCCGATATTGAGGCTGCGCGCGCATGGTTCGAAGGGCAGGGTAAACGCATCCTCGGCCCGACCCGCATCGGTGCGCACGGGACGCCGATCTTCTTCGTCCACCCCAAGGATATGATGGGCCAGCTGACGGAGATCATGGAGACGCCGAAAGAGGGGCACTAGGACCTTATTCGTAAAGCAGACCGGCACACCCTCCGTTCGGGCTGAGCCTGTCGAAGCCCAGCCACGGCGTTGCGATATGTGGCTTGTGTTGTGGCTGCCCTTTGACAAGCTCAGGGCGAACGGGTGGGGTGCCAGCTTGCGTCGGATGTCGCGCTGCCCTTGCCACCGCCGCCCAACCTCGCCAGAGACAGTTGCAAATCGCTACGTATGGGAGAGCACGCGTGGATTACGAAACCATCATCGTCGAGCGGGACGGCCCGCTGATGACCATCACCCTCAACCAGCCCGAGCGCCTCAACGCCATGGCCCCGCAAATGGCCGATGAGATCGGCGCGGCGTTCTATGATCTGGGCGCAGGAGAAAATGGGGCGCGCGCGGTGCTGATCACCGGGGCGGGCAAGGGATTCTGCTCGGGCGCGGACCTCTCGGCGCGCGGCGAGCGGAGCGCTCTGGCGATGAATGGCGGCAGTCACCTCGCGCTACAGAACCACTACAATCCCGCAATCAGCCAGGTGCTGCGCGCACCGGTGCCGGTGGTATGCGCGGTCAACGGCCCGGCGGCGGGTGTCGGCTGCTCGCTGGGTCTGGCGGGCGATTTCACCATTGCCGGCAAGAGCGCCTATTTCCTGCAGGCCTTTGTCAATATCGGCCTCGTGCCGGACGGCGGCTCCACATGGCTGCTGACCCGCGCCATCGGTCGCGCCCGCGCCACCCGCATGATGATGCTGGGCGAGAAGATCGGCGGCGAACAGGCCGAGGAATGGGGGTTGGTCTACAAATGCGTCGAGGACGATGCGCTGATGGACGAAGCCCGCGCGTTGGCGGAAAAGCTCGCCAACGGTCCGACGCTGGCGCTCAAGACGATGAAGCAGAATATCGCGCTGGCGATCGACGGCTCGCTGCAGCAGGTGCTGCTCGCCGAGGCGGAGGGCCAGCGCCTGGCCGGTGCCAGCGAAGACGCGGCGGAAGGCGGCAAAGCCTTTCTCGAGAAGCGCAAGGCCCAGTTTAAGGGTCGCTGATGCTGTTCTACGACAGCCCGAACCCGGCGCCCAACCCACGCCGGGTGCGCATTTTCGCTGCCGAGAAAGGCATCGAGCTGCCGAGCAAGCAAGTCTCGATCATCGAGCGCGAGCAGAAATCGGACGCGTACCTCAAGATCAATCCGCGCGGGCAAACCCCGGCGCTGGAAACCGACGATGGCGAGGTCATCACCGAGAGCGTCGCGATCTGTCGCTATCTCGAAGCGCTGCATCCCGATCCTCCGCTGTTCGGCACCACGCCGCTCGAAATCGCGCATATCGAGCAATGGTGTCGCCGAGTCGAAATGATCCTGATGCCGCCCATCGGCGCGGTGTGGGTTCACACGCATCCCTTCACCGCGCGCCTTCCGGGCCGCAATGCCGAATGGGGTGAAGCCAACCGCCTGCGGGTCGAGGACGCCTTCCGTTTCTTCGACACATCGCTGGAAGGGCGTGAATTTCTCGCCACGGATCGCTATACGATGGCCGACATATTACTGGTTACGACGATGGATTTCGCCAAATTCGTGGGTTGCGGAGCGCCCGATGACTGTGCAGCGCTCCACGCCTGGCACGACCATGTAAGCGCGCGGCCAAGCGCCGCTGCTTGAGGCATGAAATCACCTCCGTTGGTATCGAGCGGAGAACGCAGTTCCCTTCGGCTGGCTCCTAAGCAGCCGCTCAGGATAAACTACGTCGAGATGCAATTGCCAAAGGTGTCTCGACTTGGCTCGACACGAACGGGTAAGGGACCCGCATGACTGACAAACCGACCGTTTCCGATTGGGAAGCCCTTGCGGACAAGGAGAGCAAGGGTCGCGACCTCACCTGGGACACGCCCGAGGGCTTCACGATCAAGCCGCTCTATACGGCGGAGGACACCGCTGACCTTGATCCCGGCCTGCCGGGATTCGCGCCTTTCACGCGCGGGGTGAAGGCTTCGATGTATGCCGGGCGGCCGTGGACGATCCGCCAATATGCGGGTTTCTCGACTGCCGAAGAATCCAACGCCTTTTATCGCCGCAATCTCGCGGCGGGCCAGAAGGGCCTCTCGGTAGCCTTCGATCTCGCCACGCACCGCGGCTATGACAGCGACCATCCGCGCGTCGTCGGCGATGTCGGCAAGGCGGGCGTTGCGATTGATACCGTCGCGGACATGGAAATCCTGTTCGACCAGATCCCGCTCGATTCGATGTCGGTCAGCATGACGATGAACGGTGCGGTGATCCCCGTGCTGGCGTTCTACATCGTCGCAGGCGAGCGGCAGGGGGTGAGCGCCGAGCAGCTTTCCGGGACCATCCAGAACGACATCCTCAAGGAGTTCATGGTCCGCAACACCTATATCTATCCGCCCGAACCGAGCATGCGGATCGTTAGCGACATCATCGCCTACACTTCCGCCAACATGCCGAAATTCAACAGCATTTCGATTTCGGGCTATCACATGCACGAGGCCGGGGCGACGGCGGTGCAGGAACTCGCCTTTACCATCGCCGACGGCAAGGAATATGCCGAGCGGGCGATGGCGACCGGGCTCGATATCGACGCCTTTGCGGGCCGACTGAGCTTCTTCTTCGGCATCGGCATGAACTTCTTCATGGAGATCGCCAAGCTGCGCGCGGCGCGCACGCTGTGGTGGAAGGTGATGGACGGGCTGGGCGCCAAGTCCGAACGCTCCAAGATGCTACGAACCCATTGCCAGACATCGGGCGTCAGCTTGCAGGAGCAGGACCCCTACAACAACGTGATCCGCACCACGATCGAAGCAATGGCCGCGACGCTGGGCGGCACGCAGTCGCTGCACACCAACGCGCTCGATGAAGCCATCGCGTTGCCGACCGATTTCTCCGCCCGCATTGCTCGCAATACGCAATTGGTGCTGCAAGAAGAAAGCGGTATCACCAATGTCGTCGATCCGCTCGGCGGCTCTTACTACATCGAAGCGCTGACTGCGAAGCTGGTCGAAGAGGCCGAGGTTATGCTGGAACAGATCGAGGCGGAAGGCGGTATGACCGCCTATGTCGCGACCGGCAAACCCAAGGCCGCCATCGAACGCGCGGCGGCGGAAAAGCAGACTAGCGTCGACAAGGGCGAAACGGTGATCGTTGGCGTCAACAAGTACCGCCGCGATGTCGAGGACGAGATCGACACGCTCGATATCGACAACCACAAGGTCCGGCAGGGCCAGATCGCGCGCCTCAAGCGCGTCCGCGACGAGCGCGACGAGGCGGCATGCCAGGCTGCGCTTGAAGAGCTCACCAAGGGAGGGGCCGGTGGCGGTAACGTGTTGGAGCTGGCTGTCAAAGCCGCGCGCCATGACGCGACCTTGGGCGAAATCTCCAGCGCGATGGAAGAGGTCTTCGGCCGCCACGATGCCACACCCAAGCCCGTCAGCGGCGTGTACAAGAGCGCCTATGAATTCGACCACCGCTGGCAGCAGGTCACCGACGGTGTCGAAGCGGTCGAACGCCGCTTGGGCCGCAAGCCGAGGATCATGGTCGCCAAGATGGGCCAGGACGGCCACGACCGCGGCGCAAATGTGATCGCCAGCGCCTTCGCCGACATGGGCTTCGAAGTCGTCTCCGGCCCGCTGTTCCAGACGCCGAAGGAAGCCATGGCGATGGCGCTGGAAAACGGCGTCGATGCCATCGGTGCCAGCTCGCTCGCAGCGGGGCACAAGACGCTTATCCCGGAACTCATCGACCTGCTCAGGGAAGCGGGCCGCAGCGATATCAAGGTCGTCGCGGGCGGCGTGATACCGCCGCAGGATTACGACTTCCTGCGCGAGGCCGGGGTGCAGGGTATTTACGGCCCGGGAAGCAACGTGGTCGAATGCGGGGCCGACATGCTGCGCCTGCTCGGCCACAACATGCCGCCTGCCGGGGATGAGCTGGACGAGGCGGCGGAGTGAGTCCTGTTCAAATCTCGCCGAGCGGTCATGCGGATGCCGCCATCTTTGCAAGTTGGATGCGGGAAACGGGTGGATTGATTGCCAAGCATTGGGCTTGTGACAGATTTGATCCGATGGGTGATGCCGAGCTGCCGGCCGTAAGCATTCTAGTAGGCGGTGCTGCCCTAGCTGGCTTTTTTCCTGCTGCCGAATACAAGCTAAAGAAGAACACTGCAGAAGGACAAAGACTCGGACGGGCGGATCTATGGTTTGACACGTCCGAGGGTGATCGCTCTTTCGAGTTCAAGTTTTGGCGAAACCAACATTGGGGACTTGAGGATCTCAAAACGACGATGAAATTTGCCATCTCTTGCGCTTCTCAGATTCCGCGCAACGAAGCGAAGCGAATTTTTGCCGGCACTATCGCGCGTATTCACCATGACGGTGCCGAGGATGCTTGCATCAAGCTCGCTGAAGGCATGGACTTTTGCTATCAGTTCTCTGCTGAGGGCTACAAACTATATTTGATCTTCAAGGACGTCACGAGACAAACTCAATGACCCCCATCCGTACCAATTGGAGCCGTGACGAAATCGCGGCCCTGTTCGAACAACCGTTCACCGAGCTGCTATTCCAGGCCGCCACGGTCCACCGCGCCTACCATCCGCCCGAGCAGGTGCAGCTCTGCACACTGCTGTCGATCAAGACCGGCGGGTGCCCGGAGGATTGCGGCTATTGTTCGCAGTCGGTGAAGGCCGATAGCGGCGTCGAAGCGACCAAGCTGATGGACGTCCAGCGCGTGCTGCAATCGGCGGCGCAGGCCAAGGATGCGGGCTCGCAGCGCTTCTGCATGGGCGCGGCGTGGCGCAATCCCAAGGACCGCGACATGCCCGCGATCGTCGAGATCGTGAAGGGCGTGCGCGACATGGGGCTGGAGACCTGCATGACGCTGGGCATGCTGACGCCGAAGCAGGCGGACATGCTCAAGGACGCGGGCCTCGATTACTACAACCACAACGTCGACACCGGGCCGGAATATTACGAGCGCGTAATCTCGACCCGCAATTACCAGGACCGTCTCGACACGCTCCAGAACGTCCGCGATGCCGGGATCAACGTGTGCAGCGGCGGGATCGTCGGCATGGGCGAAACGCGCGAGGACCGCGTGGGCTTCGTCCACACGCTCGCCACGCTCGAACGCCATCCAGAAAGCGTGCCGGTCAATGCGTTGGTGCCGGTCAAGGGCACGGTGCTCGGCGACATGCTGGCCGACACGCCGCTCGCCAAGATCGACGATATCGAATTCGTCCGCACCGTGGCAGTGGCGCGCATCACCATGCCGCTGAGCATGGTGCGGCTGTCCGCAGGACGCGAGAGCATGAGCGAAGCGACGCAGGCGCTGTGTTTCATGGCGGGCGCGAACTCGATCTTCACCGGCGACAAGCTGCTGACGGCAGCCAATGCCGGCGATGACAAGGACGCGGCGCTGTTCGACAAGCTCGGGTTAACAGCCTTGCAAGGTGAAGAACCCTTGCGACGCGCCAAAGATGAAGCAGGGAAGGCGGCGATTCCCGCGGAGTGACTCTCGGGTTCTCAGTACGCGAGCTCCTCCCGCACGCCCGCAATAGCGAGAAACTGAAGATCGGATTGTGTGCGCTGGGGGAGGACGAATGGCTCCAACCGGAGCCTGACCTTGTCACCCGCGCTGCCGCGTTTGCGGCACGACCCGAGGCGATCCAGCTTTCCGACGGGGCGGCTGCTCCCGCAAAGGAACTTGCCGCTCTGCTTGGTGTCTCGGGCGGACTCCTCGAAGCTGCCGGGGCGCACTGGGAGGATATGTGCCTACTCACGCGTCGGCCCGAAGAGGATTTTTACCGGCTTGTCGGTGCGGCTGTCGCGTTCCCGACCGACTGGCGTGTCGCGGACAAGATGGGGTTGCCGCTCGCCGCGATGCATGCGCCCATCCATGGTTATGCCGAGCAACTTGCGACCGGGGTCGATCGCTTTATGGCCAAGCTTAAGCCCGGCGCGCTCTACGGCCGCAGCAACTGGTTCGTCGTTGACAGCAGCGATCTGTGCCACCTGCCGGGAGCGCGCGTGCTATTCGCCGGGGTGACGCCTGAGAACGCAGGCAGACGGCTGTTCGCCCGCTGCGAGCGCCAGACACTGCGCCGCCTGCCGCAAACCGGCGCAATCCTTTTCACGATCGGCGTCTATGTCGAGCCGCTCGAGGCGCTGCCCGCCGACTCTGTCGAATGGCTCGCCGAAGCGGTTCAAGCCATCCCGCCCGGCGAGCGCGAAAGGCGCGGGATAGGGGCTTACCTTCCCGCGCTGATCGGCTATGCGGACCGGCGAAGAGAGGAATTGACGGACTGATGTTCAAGAAAATCCTGATTGCCAATCGCGGCGAGATTGCCTGCCGCGTGATCAAGACTGCCAAACGGATGGGGATTGCCACCGTCGCGGTCTATTCCGATGCCGATGCCCGCGCGCCCTTCGTGAAGATGGCGGACGAGGCCGTCCACATCGGCCCGCCGCCAGCAGCCGAAAGTTACCTGATCGCCGACAAGATCATCGAAGCGGCGAAGCAGACCGGCGCGGAAGCGATCCACCCTGGCTACGGCTTCCTGTCCGAGCGGGCGAGCTTTGTCGAAGCGCTGGAGAAGGAGGGCATCACCTTTATTGGCCCGCCAGCCAACGCGATTGCGGCGATGGGTGACAAGATCGAGTCCAAGAAGCTGGCCAAGAAAGCGGGCGTCAACGTCGTCCCCGGCTTCGTCGGCGAGATCAAAGACACCGATCACGCGGTCGAGATCAGCAACGACATCGGCTATCCGGTGATGATGAAGGCCTCAGCCGGTGGCGGCGGCAAGGGTATGCGGCTCGCTTATAGCGAGAAGGATGTGCGCGAGGGCTTCGAAGCGACCAAGCGCGAAGGCCTCAATTCCTTCGGTGATGACCGCGTTTTCATAGAGAAGTTCATCGAAGATCCGCGCCATATCGAAATCCAGATCCTCGGCGACAAGCACGGCAATATCCTGTATCTGAACGAGCGCGAATGTTCGATCCAGCGGCGTCATCAGAAGGTCGTCGAGGAGGCACCTTCGCCTTTCGTTACGCCCAAGATGCGCAAAGCCATGGGTGAGCAGTGCGTCGCCCTCTCGCGCGCAGTCGACTATCACTCGGCAGGCACGGTCGAGCTGATCGTCAGCGGTGCGGACGAGACCGGTGAGAGTTTCTATTTTCTCGAAATGAACACCCGCCTGCAGGTCGAGCATCCGGTGACCGAAGCGATCACCGGTATCGACCTCGTCGAGCAGATGATCCGCGTCGCGGCCGGCGAGAAGCTGGAGATGACGCAGGACGATATCGGCATCGACGGCTGGGCGATCGAGAACCGCGTCTATGCCGAAGATCCCTATCGCGGGTTTCTGCCTTCGACCGGACGACTGATCGAATACCAGCCACCGCTCGAAGGCTGGACCGACGATGGCGCGGCCAACGGACGACGCGGTGTCGACGGGGTGCGCGTCGATGACGGCGTCTATGAAGGCGGCGAGGTCTCGATGTTCTACGACCCCATGATCGCGAAGCTGGTCACCTGGGGCGAAACGCGCGACGAAGCGGCGGACCTTCAAATCCAGGCACTAGATGCTTTCCGGATTGTCGGCCTCGGCCACAATGTCGATTTCCTCAGCGCGATCATGCAGCATGAGCGCTTTCGTTCGGGCGAACTGACCACGGGCTTCATCGCCGAGGAATACCCCGAGGGTTTCGAAGGCGCGCCAGCCTCGGACGAGTTGTTGCGCGGGCTCGCGGCTGTCGGTGGCGTGATCGCCACGGCCGATGCCGACCGTGCGCGACGGATCGACCAGCAGCTGGCCGACGAGATGTACGCACCAGGCGACTGGGCGATCCGGATCGGTCGGACCGAGGCCGATGCCAAACACTACCAGGTACGACTGGAAGAAGACGCGATCCTCGTCGATGGCGAGCCTGTAGAGGTGAGCTTCGATTACACGCCGGGCGAGCGCATGGTCGATGTCGAGCTCGGGGATGATGTCCTGACTTTGCAGCTTGCGCCGACCCGGACGGGCTATGCGATCACCACGCGCGGCGGGACGCACCACCTGCGCATCCTGCCGCAGCGCGTGGCGCATCTCGCCGGCCATATGATCGAGAAGGAGCCGCCCGATCTTTCCAAGCTGCTCATCTGCCCGATGCCCGGACTGCTGGTGAAACTGCATGTCGGCGAAGGCGAAGAGGTCCAGCCCGGCCAGCCGCTCGCGACCGTTGAAGCGATGAAGATGGAAAACATCCTTCGCGCCGAAAAACAGGCGACGGTGGCCAAGGTCAACGCTGGGGAAGGCGATAGCCTCGCCGTGGATGCGGTGATCTTGGAGCTGGAATAGCATGTCCGGCGTCGCCGGATGGAAGGCGGTTAATCCGCTCTGGTCGGCTGTCGACGACATGATCGGCGAGGCTTTGCTCGAAGACGGTCCAGTCCTCGCCGACTGTGCAGCGCGCAATGCCGAGCGCGGTCTTCCCGACATCGCCGTTTCGCCCGCTCAAGGACGCTTCCTGCAAATGGTGTGCGAAATCATGGGCGCTCGGCGCGCGCTTGAGATCGGGACGCTAGGCGGCTTTTCGACCCTTTTCCTCGCCCGCGGCGTCGGTGAGACCGGTCGCGTGGTGACCCTTGAGGCGAAGAAAACCTACGCCAGTGTCGCGCGGAAGAACTTCGATGAGTCGGGCATCGGAGATCGCATCGAGATGAAAGTGGCTGCAGCTCTGGAATCGCTCGCAACGCTTGAAGGCCCTTTCGATCTGACGTTCATCGATGCCGACAAGCCCAACAACGTCAACTATGTCGAACACGCCCTGCGACTCTCGCGGCCAGGCGCGCTGATTATCGTCGACAACGTGGTCCGCGAGGGGAACATTCTCGAGCCGGACGAAGACGATGAATCGGCCAAGGGCACCCGCGCGCTGTACGAACATGTGAACAATCATCCGCGCCTCGAGGCTACGGCGCTGCAAACCGTCGGGGCCAAGGGCTGGGACGGGATGATGTTCCTCAGAGTGAGAGACTGATGCACCTGACCCACGCGCCCGATGCACCGGCAGCCGACCAGATCGACTTCGACCATTTTCTCGGCGTCGATATTCGCATCGGAACGATCGTGGCAGCCGAGGATTTTCCGGAAGCCCGCAAGCCAAGTTACAAGTTACGGATCGATTTCGGGCCCGCGATCGGTGAGAAGAAGAGCTGCGCGCAGATTGCTGCCAATTACCACCTCGACGAGTTGCCCGGCCGCCAGGTCGCGGCAGTCGTCAATTTCCCGCCCCGGCAGATCGGTCCGACCATGTCCGAAGTGCTGACGCTGGGATTTGCCGACTCGGATAGTGAAGTCGTGCTTTTTGCTCCCGATGTTCGTGTTCCCAACGGGTCGAGGCTATTTTAGATTAACCTCGCTACGCCATGAAAAAACGAAAGAATCTTGTTCTGTGCACAACGGTCAGGACAGGTTTCGACAATTGCTGTATTCTATTCCCGCGAATGTAAGAAAAGATCGGTCGCGTTGGGCGTTGAGTGGAGCGAACGATGGCGAAGAAGGGCACAGCGTTTTTCGATAACAAGGGGCAATTCTTCCGGACTCCGGAAGAAGCGTCCCTGAGCGATCTTGCCGCCTTGCTGGGCAAAATCGGCGATGGCGAAAGCCTCGCACCGGGGATAGCCTTCATGCTGTTGGACAAACGCAAAGAGATCGAGGCAATTTTCAACGAGCACGACGAAATGAAGCGCGAGGAAGCCGAAGCTGTAAAGGCTTCGCTCGAAGCGGCAAACGTCACAGAATTGCCTAGCGCCCGCCCGCCGAAGGTCGGCTAGATAGTCAAGCGCAGCAGCGGCAACGCCCGACCCGGTATGGATCTGGAGACGACCTCGCCGATGCGTTTTGCCCCCATGCGCTCATAGAACGGTACTGCGTCGGGATCGGCGGCAATCGCCATGCTTTCTATGCCGGCTTCGGTGCACGATGTTCTCGCCGCGTCGAACAAAATTCTCCCGACACCTTGGCCCATCGCCTCGGGATCGACGAATAGCTTCTCCAGTTCACAGGTATCGCCATCGCGAGACACTTCGACGAACCCGACGATGGCGCCATCCTTCTCCGCGATCCGAGCGAAGTTCTCTGCCAGCTTGTCCGGTCGGACCGTCAGCTCGTCTGTGCAGTCTTCCATGAAAGCAGCGTCGTAGCCCCAGTGCGCTTTGGACCTCAGGCAAAGCGCGGTGATCTCGGTGCTCTCACCAGCGAGCGGCGCGCGTAGCCGCCACTCGCTCATTTCTCGATCATCGCAACCGCGCGGATCCAGCCCGCGCTGGCGCGTTCGATCTTCACCGGAAAGCAGCTGAAGGTGAAACCGTGACTCGGCAGCGCCGCGAGATTGGTCAGCTTCTCGATCTGGTAATACGGGCGGATGCGACCGGCCTTGTGGCCTTCCCAGATGATGGCCGGATCGCGATTCTCTGCCCATCGCTTGGCGGTATGGCTGAACGGCGCGTCCCAGCTCCAAGCATCCGTGCCGACGACTTCGACCCCGCGCTCGGTCAGCCACAAAGTCGCTTCTGCGCCGAGACCGACTCCCTGGTCGGTGAAGTTTTCTGTTCCATAGACCGCACCAGACTGCACAAGCACGATATCGAGCGGTTGCAGGTCGTACTCGATCTTCTCGAAAGCCTCCTCGACTTCGCTGGCCGTCACCACATGGCCGTGCGGCAGGTGCGAGAAATCGAGCTTCACACCTGGCCGGAAGAAGCGATCGAGCGGCGCTTCATCGATGCTGGGGGCAGGGGCGGCACCACTGTCGGTGGTCGAATGGTAGTGCCACGGCGCATCCATATGTGTGCCGTTATGCGTGCTCAATTCCAGCATCTCGACCGCCCAGCCTTCGCCATCGGGCAAGTCGTCCTTTTCGAGGCCGGGGAAGAACATGGCGATCTGCTGCCACGTGTCCTCGTGGGTCATGTAGGTAATCTTGGGACGCATGACTTCAGGGTCGGAAATCACGTCATTGGTGATAGGAATCGAGAGGTCGATGAATTCGGTCATGCTGCGCACAATCGCCCGCAGCATGGCCCCGCGTCAATGTGCTTGCAGTTGCTCATCGAGAAAAGCGGCGACGTCTTTCAGATCGACGTCCTTCGCAAGATATGCTGCACCGATGCTGCGCAGCAAGAGGAAGGGCAGGGTGCCCGCATCCATCTTCTTGTCGTGCAGCATGTGAGTGACGAGTTCGGCACCATCTGTATCCATGTCGAGCGCCGCTATCTCGGAGGGCAAGCCGGCGCCCTCGACGGCTCTTGTGATAAGCGAAGCATCGCTATCGCCGAGATCTCCGCGGCGGGCCGAGTAGCGTGCGGCAAGCACCATGCCTGCCGCCACGCCTTCGCCATGCAGCAATCTGTCGGAAAAGCCCATCTGGGCTTCCAGCGCGTGCCCGAACGTATGACCGAGATTAAGCAGCGCCCTTGCGCCGGTCGTCTCGCGCTCGTCTTCGGCAACGATCCGGGCCTTGGCTGCGACACTGGTGGCGACGGCATATTCCAGCGCCTCGGGATCGCGCGCCAGAACCTGCGATCCGTTGTGCTGCAGCCAGTCGAAAAACGCCCGGTCGCCCAACACGCCGTACTTGAGCACCTCGGCATAGCCTGAACGCATTTCGCGTTCGGGCAAGGTGTCGAGAGTCGCAAGGTCGGCCAACACAAGCGATGGTTGGTGAAATGCGCCGATCAGGTTTTTTCCTGTCGAACTATTGATCGCCGTCTTGCCGCCGACAGAACTGTCGACCTGAGCCAGCAAGGTCGTGGGAATTTGTATGAAGCCGCAGCCGCGCTTCAGGATCGCACAGGCGAAGCCGGTCAGGTCGCCGACGACTCCGCCGCCGAGCGCGAACACATGGTTGCCGCGCTCAACCTCCTGCTCCAGCAACCAATCGGTCAGTCGCTGCAGGCTCGCCCAGCTTTTTGAGCCCTCGCCGGGTGGCACTTCGTAGAGAGCGATGGCCCAGCCGGCAGAATGCGCCGCCTGCGAGAAACGTTCGCCGTGATGACGCCATGCGTTCGTGTCAGCGACGACTACGAGGCGCGATTTTCGCACAAAGGGCGCGGCCAGCGACCCGAGCCGATCGATCACGTCGCGTCCGACGTGGACTTGGTATCCGCGCCCTGCCAGTTCGACCGGAATCACAGCCATCGGTCGATTGCCTCCAGGATTTGCGTTGCGGTCCGCAAGTGCGGTCCGTCACCGCTGCTTACCCGGATCGGAGCCTGCGAATAGAACTTCTCGCGCTCACGATGAAGACGGGCCAGGATCTCCTCGGGATCGCCCTGACGGAGAAGTGGCCGGGTATCGCGGCGACCGGTTCGTTCGACCAGCGTGGGTATGTCGCAATCGATCCACACGGCGATCCCCTGGTCGAGGATCAGCGCGCGGGTTTCGGCGTTGACGAAGGCACCGCCGCCGGTCGCAATAACGCCGTGACCCTCTCCCATAAGACGCGCGATAACCCTCCGCTCTCCGTCACGAAAATAGTCCTCGCCAAAGGCACTGAAGATTTCCGAGATCGACATTTGCGCTGCCTCTTCGATCTCGTCGTCGGCATCGATGAAATCGCGCTGCATAAGCTTGGCCAGCCGCCGACCGACCGTCGATTTGCCTACCCCCATCAGTCCGACCAATACCACCGGCCGCGTGACCCGGTGGGCCATGGCGGCAATAGCGCCGTCGCCGGGGGAGGATGCGTCGTGATGCATTGCCGCTGGGCCTAGAGATGGGCTAGGGCGAAAGCAATAAAGGCTAACTATTGCAGGAAACGGGTTTGGCTATGCGTCGACGGCGGTGGGGCACGGGCTTTTTGCTTGTGCTGATAATCGTGATCGGCGCGCTGTGGTGGCATGGCGGTCGCGAACCGCTGCGCCCGATCGAACAGCAAATCCCGGTCCCGGAGGGTTTGGAATGAAGCGCGTTACGGTGTGTGGGCTGCTGGCGGGTGTGGGGGCGCTGGCCCTGTCCATGACCATGGTCGAAGCGCAGGCGGCACCGGAATCGCTGCTGCCACCCGGATTCGACGATCCCGCCCCCGCGCCCACGCCGACCCCGCGACCGACGGCCACCCAGCGTCCATCCACGCCAGTGACGCCGTCGCAGCCGTCTGCGCCTTCGGCTACGGGCAGCGCGGTCGTACAACCGATACCGGAGGGCGGAGAGAGGCCAGCAGCGCCGTCCATGCCATCGGGCCTGCCATCATTGGCAGAGCTGGAAGACCTCGACCCCGACGAACTGGACGAATTGCTCGGCCTCAAGCCGAAATTCGACATCCCTCCCGCTGCACGGCGGTCGATGGAGCGGGTCGGACTGCTCGACCGGAGCGAGGGTGGCCTTCCGGAGGCCGCGCTGGCCCGCCAGCCTGCATCGTTGGTGCGGGCGGCACTCGAAGGCACCAGGGGGCCACTGGTGTCGCGCTGGGGGCACATATTGCTGCGCCGCGCGCTCGCCAGTCGCCTGCAAGCGCCTGACGGCATGTCGCCCATCGAATTCGCCGGATTGCGCGCGCAGGTCCTGGCGCGGATGGGAGAATACGAGGCCGCACGCGGTATCAGCCAGGACGTCGATACCGGCAACTGGAACGCGACTCTCGCCGATGCGGCAGTCACCTCCTACGTTGCCACCGGCGACCTCATCGGCGCGTGTCCGCTCGCGCGTTTCCGCGCCGACTTGCGGGAAGGCACGCAGTGGGAAATGATCCGATCCATCTGCAACGCGTTCGCCGGCGAGACCGCGCGTGCTCGTTCCAATCTTATCCGCATGCGACGCGGCGACGATACAGCCAATATCGATGTCCTTCTGGCGCAGCGCTATGCCGGCGCGGCGGGGCGCGGGCGAAGCGCCGTGAATCTCGAATGGGACGGTGTGGAGGAACTCACCCCGTGGCGGTACGGGCTTGCAACCGCGCTCGGGGCGGAAATCCCGGAAAGCCTGACCGACGATCTCGAACCGTACTACCAGCGCGTTTCTGCCCGACTGCCGATGCTGCCGCTGTCGCAGCGGCTTCCCGGTGCGGAACGGGCCGCGCGCGAGGGGATTCTCTCGTCGTCGGCGCTCATCGACCTCTATTCCCGCTATTATGCCGAGTCCGGTCTCGAAGGCGACTTCGGCCAGCGCGCGGGTCAACTGCGCGACGGATATGTGGGCGCCGAGCCAGCGATCCGCCTACAGGCCATTCGATCGGTCTGGGGCACGGGCGACAATCCCGACTATGCGCGCAAGGTCCTGACGGCCTATGCCGCGGCGCGGATTCCGGCGAACAAGGATTTCGCCGAAGATGCCGCCGGGCTCATTGCGGCCATGCTGTCGGCAGGGCTCGATCGCGACGCTCTCGAGTGGGGAACCGTGGTTCCGGAAGGCAGCGAGGCGTGGGCGCTGCTGGTGCTCGCGCAGCCCAATCGTGGCTCGCCCGTCGATGATGGCGCGCTGGACAGTTTCGTCGGGGACGACGGTAGCGACGAGCAGCGCAAGTCGGCTTTCCTCGTCGCGGGCCTCGCCGGATTGGATCGCATCGATGCCTCGACGCGCGACGATTACAACCAGTCGCTGCGCCTTGACCTTGGCCGCCAAAGCAACTGGAGCAGGTTGATCAGCCAGGCGGGCGACGCGCAGAACCAGGCGCTTGTCGCGCTGCTTGCCGGGGTCGGAATGCAGGGCGAAGGCTGGCAGCGCATGACACCGCGTCACCTCTTCCATATCGTCCGCGCTCTCGACCGAGCAGGACTTTCCGCCGAAGCACGGATGATCGCCGCGGAGGCGGTCGCGAGGGCCTGAGGCAAAGGTGGCCAAGGCTTCCGCCGCCATCGAGGAATTTCTCGCCATGCTGGCGGCCGAACGCGGTGCGGCTGCCAATACGCTGGCGGCCTACAGGCGCGATCTCGAAGGGGCAGAGGCGCTTGCAGGTGACTTGGCAACCGCCAGGCGACCTGCGCTTTCCAGGCTCGGTTCGGCATGGTCCGATCTTGCGCCGGCTACCGTAGCGCGGAAGGCATCGGCCCTCAGGCAGTTCTATGGTTTTCTCGTCGACGAAGGTCTGCGCGAGGACGATCCTTCGTCCGCGCTTCCGCGCCCGACGATGCGCAGGCCGCTGCCCAAGACTTTATCGCACAAGGAGGTCGAGCGCCTGTTCGAGCAGGCCGAACGGGAGGCGGAGACCAGTCGCCCCCTGCCGGTGCGGCTCCTGGCCCTGATCGAATTGCTGTATGGTTCGGGCCTTCGTGCGACCGAACTGGTTTCCCTGCCGGTCGCTGCCGTGCCCCGCGACGCACCATTTCTCACGGTCACCGGCAAGGGCGGCGTCGCCCGCATGGTGCCGGTGAGCGGCCGCGCGCGAGAGGCGCTGCAAAGCTGGATGGGGCTTCGGGGCAGCGATTCCCCGTACCTGTTCCCATCGCGAAAGGCGCACATCACGCGTGTTCGCCTGTTCCAGATGCTCAAGGAACTGGCGGTGCGTGCCGATCTGAATCCGGACAAGGTCAGCCCGCATGTCTTGCGCCATGCCTTTGCGACGCATCTGCTGGAAGGGGGCGCGGATTTGCGTGTCCTGCAGACGCTGCTCGGCCACGCGGACATTTCGACGACGCAAATCTACACCCATGTCGATGCCGCGCGGCTCGTCGCGCTGGTCAACGAGCGCCATCCGCTGTCGGCGCGGGCAGCTGGCAAACGCAGCACGCTTGCAGAAAAGCGAACGGAGGACTAGCGCACCGGCATGAATTCCTATCTCGAATTCGAGAAGCCCGTTGCCCAGCTCGAAGCGCGGATCGCAGAATTGCGGTCGGCTGCCGAAGGCGACGAGGTCGATATCTCGAACGAACTCAAGCGGCTCGAGCGCAAGAGCGCCGCGCTGCTTACCAGTACCTACTCTGCGCTCACGCCGTGGCAGAAAACGCAGGTCGCGCGCCATCCGCAGCGTCCGCATTTTCGCGATTTCGTAAAGCATGCCTTCGACGAGTTCGTCCCGCTTGGCGGCGATCGCAATTACGGCGAAGATGAAGCGATCATGGGCGGCCTCGCGACCTTGCGCGGCCGCAAGGTGGTGCTCATCGGTCATGAAAAGGGCAATGATACCGAGAGTCGGCTGCGCCACAATTTCGGCATGGGCAAACCGGAAGGGTATCGCAAGGCGATCCGGCTGATGGACCTCGCCGGGCGTTTCGGACTGCCGGTCGTCACATTGGTCGACACATCGGGCGCGTTTCCGGGCGTCGAGGCCGAAGAGCGCGGGCAGGCAGAGGCTATTGCCCGTTCGACCGAAGCCTGTCTGGCCTTGCCGGTGCCGATGGTGGCTACGATTGTGGGCGAGGGCGGTTCGGGCGGCGCCGTGGCGCTCGCGAGCGCCGAGCGCGTGCTGATGCTGGAGCACGCGGTCTATTCTGTCATCTCGCCCGAAGGCTGCGCGTCCATCTTGTGGCGCACGGCGGAAAAGGCGCCCGATGCGGCAGAGGCCATGAAGGTGACCGCGCAGCATTTGCTCGATCTGAAGGTGATCGACCGGATCGTGAAGGAGCCGACCGGTGGCGCGCATCGCGATCCTTCGGCGATCTGCGAAACGCTTGCCAATGCAATAGATGAGGAACTGGATGCCTTGGCGGACTTGCCGGGCGAGACGCTGCGCCGCATGCGCGAAGAACGGTTTTTGCAGATCGGCGGATAACGCCGCGTCGCGGAACTTGCAGGGCCATTCGCACGTTTGATCTCTCGGTGGGAGCGGTTCGCTCGAGCGAAGCGCTTGATTCCGTACGAACCGAGGGACACGCATAATGAAAACCAAGCGTATTTTGGCATCCGTTTCCGCAGCCGCAATGAGCCTGGCATTGACAGGCTGCATGGGCGGAGGTGGCTCGATCCCGAGTGCTTCTGCCCCCATCACGCAGACAGAATCGCAACAGGGCGCCGAAGCGCATCCCAAGCTGCTGGCCGAATTCGGCGGCCGGATGACAGGCGTGCACGCCGACTATGTCGAGCGCGTCGGCAAGAACATCGCGGTTCAGTCGGGACTCGGAAATGCGCGCGAGGATTTCACCGTCAGCCTCGTCAACAGTTCGGTCAACAATGCTTTCGCGATTCCCGGTGGCTATATTTACACCACACGCCAACTCGTCGGCCTGATGAATAATGAAGCCGAACTGGCAGCCGTGCTGGGCCACGAAGTGGGCCATGTCGCCGCCCGTCATTCGCAACGCCGGCAGCAGGCCGCACAGCGCAACTCCATCCTCGGTGTCCTAGGTGCCATCGCATCGGGCGTCTTGCTAGGCGATAGCGGTATCGGCGATACGCTCTCGCGCGGTTTCCTGCAGGGGTCGCAGCTTCTGACGCTGCGCTTTTCCCGCAGTCAGGAACTGGAGGCGGACGAGCTTGGCATCCGTTATCTGACGAATGCCGGATACGATCCCCAGGCTATGAGCACCGTGCTGCGCAGTCTTGCGCTTCAGAACAGCCTCGATGCGCAATTGCAGGGTCGCAACGCGACTATCCCCGAATGGGCTTCGACCCACCCCGATCCCGCCAGTCGTGTTTCTACCGCTTCCCAGAAGGCGCGGGGGCTATCCGGCACGGTGACCAATCGCGACACCTTTCTGTCCGGCATCGATGGGCTGCTATATGGTGATGATCCTGCACAGGGCGTGATCGAAGGCCAACGCTTCATTCACCCCGAACTCGGTTTCTCGTTCACTTCGCCCAACGGCTTCTACATGGTGAACGGGACCCGTGCGGTGTCGATCAACGGCGACGGCGGCCAAGCGCAGCTGACCATCGCGCGCTATGATGGGAATCTCGAGACTTATGTCCGTTCGGTGTTCTCGGCGCTCGGCGGCAACCAGCAGCAGCTCACACCTTCGTCGCTTCAGCGCACAACGGTGAACGGTTTGCCCGCCGTCTATGGGACAGCGCGAGTCAATACCGGCCAGCGAACGGTGGACGTGGCTGTCTTCGCCTACGAGCTTGCACCTGACCGCGCCTATCATTTCCAAGCGATAACGCCGTCGGGCCGGATGAGCACCTTTACCCCCATGTTCAACTCGATGAGGCGCATCACCAGTGCAGAGGCCAGTGCGGTCATCCCGCGGCGGATCGATGTCGTCACCGTGGGCAGGGGGGACACGGTCGCAACGCTCGCCCGCCGGATGGCCTATGATCGCGCGCAAGTCGAACGCTTCAGGGTCCTCAACGGTCTCGGAGCGAATGATACCTTGCAGGCCGGTCAGAAGGTGAAGATCGTGGTGCGCGCTCGCTGAGCGTCAAATAATCCGACACAAACAAAAACGGCGGGGAACGCTCCCCGCCGTTTCCGTGTGGTTATTCGACCGAGTCTTAGACGGACATCGTGGTCGAAACCGAGCTGAAGGTGTTGCTCAGCTGGTTGCCGAGGCCCTGCATGGCGACGATGGCAGCGACAGCGATCAGAGCAGCAATCAGGCCATACTCGATGGCGGTTGCACCCTGCTCGTCCTTCATGAGGTTGTTGAAGAATTTCATTGATAGTCTCCTGGTTTTCAGTCTTCGGTACCCGACTCTTTCCAGACGTTCCGGAACGAGTGATTTTGGGGTTTAAGCGCGACGAGTTGACAAATTCCTAAGGTGAATGGCGATTTCTCAGACGCCCGACTGATCTATCGCTTGCTGCGAAGTCGACGACACATGATCCCACATGGCGACGGTTTCGTTGCCGACGCCCTGCACCGCCGCGACCATCGCGAGGAAGACGAGTGCGAGGATAAGCCCGTACTCGACGGCCGTCGCGCCAGCCTCGTCTTGCAGTAGTGATGTGATCAGTTTTCGCACAATAGACTCCACTCGCGTCTAGCCAGACAGCGCCCTTTTGATCCATCAGGGTAAAGAAAAGGTTCGCTGAAGATCGAAAAGTGAAAAGAAACTTTACACATGTGCTGGTTGTCGCTGCGGCGCTTTCCGATGGGGAAGGGCGGTGGCTGATGCACCGCAGGCCCGTCGGTAAGGAGCATGCGGGCCTGTGGGAGTTTCCCGGCGGCAAGGTCGAGCCAGGCGAAACCGTGCGGCAGGCGCTGGCGCGCGAGATGTTCGAGGAGTCGGCGCTCAAGCTCGATATAGATGCGATGCGGGAAGCCGGTTTTGCGGCATCGGATGCCGCCGTCGATGGCCGCGGAATCGTTTTGCTGCTTTACACTTGTTCGCGGTGGAGCGGGTCGATCACGGCGAAAGAGGGCGGAGAGTTCAAATGGCACAGACCCGCCGAGATCGCCAGGCTGCCGAAGCCGCCGCTCGACGTCGAACTGGCGCGGCAACTGTTCGAAAAATAGCGGCGAAGGGGATTGCCAAGCCGTTGGCGCCCCCCTATGTGCCGCCCTCCGATGCGCGCCAGTAGCTCAGCTGGATAGAGTACCTGACTACGAATCAGGCGGTCGGAGGTTCGAATCCTTCCTGGCGCGCCAAGCAAGCCCATCCCGGCAACGGGGTGGGCTTTCTTGGTTGGGCAGCGGGAAGGTTCGAACCTGTTCGGAGTCGAGGCGCAGCCGAGACGAGCGAGCCCGCAGGGCGAGAACAATCCTTCCTGGCGCGCCAAGCAAGCCCATCCCGGCAACGGGGTGGGCTTTCTTGTTGGCGGACAACGCGAACCAGGGGGGCGCCTCCGGAACCATGGCGCACGAATTCGGTTAGTCCGGTAAGACCAATCCAGGAGATACCCCATGACCGATCAAGGAATTTTCAAGCGCCTCAAGGCCGACCACGAGCGGCATCGCGCATTGCTGGACAAGATCGGTGATACCAGCGGTGACAGCGAGGAACGCCGTCAGCTGCTCGAGGAGTTCACAAAGGAAGTGAAGAGCCACGCTGCGGCAGAGGAGCAATCGATCTATGCCGACATGCTCGAAAATCCCGAAACGACGGACGAGACCCGTCATTCGGTTGCGGAGCATCATGAGCTCGACGAATTGCTTAACGATCTCGCCGCCACCGACATGTCGTCGTCCGCATGGCTACAGAAGTTCAAGAAGCTCGACCATGAGTATCGCCACCACATCGACGAGGAAGAGGAAGACCATTTCCCCGATTTCGACGAGCATTTGAGCGAATCGGACAAGAAAGAGCTTGGCGCCGAATTCGAGAAGCGCAAGGCGGCCGAGCTCAAAACGGCGGAGGTGACTCCGGAGAAGATGAAAGACGCCAAGGAATAGGAAGCACGGTTTACTCCAGCCTGGGCCCGGCCTTTTTGGCCGGGCTTCTTGTATCTGGCGTTCAAGAGCCACGGCACGGACCAAAGTTGGGCTTTACCGCTCAGGCACTTTCCGCTTTGGCGCTCGCACATATCGGCATGGCCCTTGGTGCCGTGCCCAGAAAGAGAGGTAGACGCCATGGCCTGCGAAGCCGACTATGTCGAAGATCCCGCGATCAAGAAGCCGGACGTGCCCGAGCACGTGCAAGATGCCATCCGCACATTGATCGAATGGTCGGGCGACGATCCGGCACGCGAAGGTCTGCTGGACACTCCCAAGCGGGTCGGGCGTGCCTGGCTCGAATATTGCCAGGGTTACAAAGAGGATCCTGCGATCCACCTCAGCCGGGTATTCGAGGAGGTTGGGGGCTATGACGAGATCGTCTTGCTCAAAGACATCCCCTTCCAGAGCCATTGCGAGCATCACATGGCGCCGATCACCGGAAAGGCGGCGATTGCCTACCTTCCCAGAGACAAGGTCGTCGGTATCTCCAAGCTCGCCCGCGTACTCCACGGCTTTGCCCGCCGGCTGCAAATCCAGGAACGTCTGACGGCCGAAGTCGCGAACTGCATCTGGGACAATCTCGAGCCAGAGGGCGTTGCAGTCGTGATCGAAGCCCAGCATGGCTGCATGACCGGTCGCGGTGTACGAACGCCCGGGGTCAGCATGGTCACATCAAAGCTGTGCGGCTGTTTCCTCGATGACGAACGGAGCCGCAAGGAAGTCCTCAGCCTGATGGGTTACGGTTGAGCCTTGGTCAGGCAGTAATGCCGCGCTTGAGGATCTGCATCGCCCGCTCGGGAACGTCTTCGATGGCATCGTCATCCTTCGCCCAGACAGCGTAGCGAAGGCCAAGAAAAACATTCATGCCCATCACGGCCCAGGCGTCCGCTTCCGTGATGTCATCGCGAAACTCGCCGGTCGCGCCGCCCGCCTTCAGGCGTTCGAATATACGTTGCGCCGTGTTCTCGTAATGCGCCCGGTAGCTGGCGGGGTCGACAAACTCGGCTTCGTCGATGATACGGTAGATCTCCTTGTGTTCACGAGCGAAGGACAGGAAAGCGGCGAGTGCATCGCGTTCGATCGCCAGCGCCGTAGCGCTCGCTGAAATCCCGGCGGCTGCCGCTTCCTTCACTCCATCGCTGAAGTCGCGAACGAGGGCTCGGAATATCTCATCCTTCGATTCGAAATAGGTGTAGAATGTGCCGAGGGCGACTTCGGCGCGTCGCGTGATGTCGCTGATCGAGGCGTCGTGAAACCCCTTCTCCCCGAATTCCAGCTTGGCCGCGTCGAGCAGCTTGCGGCGCGTGCGGCGGCCGCGCTCGGTTACCGGGCCGGAATTCTCGTCGGATTGCAAAGGTTGGCCCCGTCCCATGATCGGCAACCTATGCCGAAACGCGGTCTGCGACAATAGCTAACTTGAAAGGTGGTTCAACTTTCAATAAAGGGTAGTTGGTGACTTTTAGGGAGATGGACATGTCGACGGTAAATTCTTTCAGGCTCGCGCTTATGCTCGGCGCCGGTTTCACATTCGCGCAGGCTGCACCCGCTGTGGCGCAGGATACGGCCGATACGGGCGGACAGGAGGCTGCCGGGAGCGGCTATGGCCAGCCTATCGTTGTGACAGCGCGTCGTCGGGAGGAGCTGGCCGTCGACGTGCCGCTGTCGGTTACGGCAATTTCCGGCGAGGACCTCGTCCGCAGCGGAACGCTCGAACTGACCGAGATCGGACAGAAGGTACCCAATCTCACTCTCGAAGTATCGCGCGGCACCAACACCACGCTCACCGCATTTATTCGCGGGGTTGGGCAGCAGGATCCTGTGGCCGGCTTCGAAGCGGGTGTCGGCCTTTATGTCGACGACGTGTATCTCAACCGCCCGCAAGCTGCCGTGCTCGATATCTACGATGTCGAGCGGATTGAAGTGCTGCGTGGACCGCAGGGCACCCTTTACGGACGCAACACCATCGGCGGGGCAATCAAATACGTGACGGCGCGCTTGCCCGCTGACCCTACCGTCAAGATTCGCGGCACCTACGGCTCCTACGATCAGGCCGACCTGGTCGTAAGCGCCTCGGCGCCGATTTCGGACGCCATCCGCATCGGCGCCAGCGGCGCACGCTTGAGCAGGGGCGGCTTCGGCGACAATCTCAATCTGCCGGGAGTGGAGAACTATAACAAGGACGTCTGGGCGGCGCGCGGCACGATCGAAGTCGAGACTGGGCCGCTCTTCATTCGCCTGTCGGGCGATTATGTGAAGGACGAGAGCGATGCGCGACAGGGCCACCGTCTCATCCCCGGCCTATTCAGCGGTGCACCCGTGCTCGACGACGTCTACGACACGCGTGCAGGTTTGAACGTCGTGGATCAGGAAGTGGAGGCCTATGGCGGCGCGCTGACCGTCGCCTTCGAAGTGTCCGATACCGTCACGCTCAAATCCATCACCGGCTACCGAGAGGATAGCTCGACGACCCCGATCGATTTCGACAGCCTGCCTGCTGCTGACCTCGACGTCCCGGCAATCTACGAGAACGACCAGTTCAGCCAGGAATTCCAGCTACTTTATGAAAGCGACCGCTTTGCCGGTGTGCTGGGGGTCTATTACCTGGATGCTAATGCTTTCACCGCTTTCGACGTGGCGCTCTTCACCACAGGAGCGCTGATAGGACTACCGGGTCTCAATGCGCAGACCCTGGGCGACGTCGACACCGAGACATGGTCGATATTCGGCGATTTTACATTCGACATTAGCGAGAAGCTGAGCGTCTCGGTCGGCGGGCGCTATACCAACGACAAGCGCACCAGCCGGGTTTTGCGGACGACCTTTATCGGCGGCTATAGCGACCTGTTCCCCCCGTCTGCGGCAATCCCGATTGCCGTCACGTCGGATTTCCTCGGCAGCGAAACGTTCAAAGAGTTCACCCCGCGCGCTTCGATCAGCTACAAGCCGGCGGAAAACCACAATATCTACTTCACCTATTCGCGCGGCTTCAAAGGGGGCGGCTTCGATCCCCGCGGGCAGACGAGCGCAGCGCCCGACCTGGACGGCGATGGCAACGTGGATTTCGACGACCAGTTCGAATTCTTGCGCTTCGCTCCTGAAACGGTCGACAGCTACGAACTAGGCTGGAAGGCTTCACTGTTCGACAATCGGGTCAATGTCAGCCTTGCTGCCTTTCTCGGCGACTACAGCGACGTGCAAATTCCCGGCTCGGTCGGGGTGGATACCAATGGCGATGGCATCAACGACAGTTTCATCGGCATTACCTCCAACGCCGCCTCGGCCAACGTCAACGGAGTGGAATTTGAAGGCAATGCGCTCGTCGGCCGCGATTTCGCCGGGGCGGGCAGCCGCTTCAGCGTCAATTGGGCGCTGGGTATCCTCGACGCTGAATACAATACCTTTATCGACGCCTTCGGCACCGACGTGGCGGATCAACGGGTGTTCCAGAATACGCCGGACCTGACAGTCAATGCCGGTTTCGTGCTCGGCCTGCCGGTGGCGTCCGGCATGGTCGATCTTCTCGGATCGGTATCGTTCCGCAGCGACGCGAGTCAGTTCGAGACGCCCAACGCGTTCCTCGACCAGGACGGGTTCGCACTCGTCGATGCGAGCATCGTCTATACTGCGGACAGCGACCGGTTCAGCATCGGTCTCCACGCGAAAAACCTGTTCGACAAACGCTATATCGTCGCTGGATACAATTTCGTGGCGGGTGGTACTAGCGGCACGCCATTTAGGCCGACACTCGGCCTCGAAGGCACGCTGACCGGCTTTTATGGCGATCCCCGCAGAGTGTTCATCACCGGCGAGGTCCGTTTTTAGGTAAAGCCAATCGCCGAAAATTATAAGGGCGCCCGCGATTGGGCGCCCTTCTTCGTTCCGTAACTACGCGAGTTAGAGCTGACCGAGCATGTGCTCGGCGCTCGAGACCGAGAAATCACCGGGCGCTTCGACGTTGAGTTCAGTCACCTTGCCGTCTTCGACGATCATCGAATAGCGCTGGCTCCGGGTGCCGAGGCCGAAGCCGCTGCCATCCATTGTCAGCCCGATCGCTTCGGCAAATTCACCGTTGCCGTCAGCGAGGAACGTGATCTCATCCGAACCATCGGCTTTTTGCCACGCGCCCATTACGAACGGGTCATTGACCGAGGTCACGGCGATCTCGTCGACGCCCTTCGCCTTCAGCTCCTCGGCCTTCTCGACATAGCCGGGCAGGTGCTTTGCCGAGCAGGTCGGGGTAAAGGCACCGGGGACTGCAAACAATGCGACCTTCTTGCCAGCGAAAAATTCGCTCGATTTGACTTGCTCGGGCCCGGCATCGGTGGGCTTCACGAGGGTGACGTCGGGTAGCGTATCGCCTTTGGAAATCGACATGGGTGCAGCATCCTTTTGTTAGCGTGGTCTCTCTCCCTCCACATAGGAGCCTCCAGCATGGAGGCAATGGGTATCGCTTGCCGCCGTGGCATTTGCGTAAAGCCGACAAATACCATCTCGTCTGTCTTAGGCAGCCCTCCTGCGACCCATGCATATTGTGTAGCCATCCGCCACCTGACCGATTGCTCTGACGGCGATCGCCTGGGTCTGGTGCCGCATATAAAGGAATCGTTATATTTGCTCTTTGAGGTACGCATCGCTAAGGCGCGCGCAATCATTTTCGCAGCGCGCAATCCGCCGCCCGCTGCCACTCTCTAGGAGCAATTTATGTCCGCCAACGCCGATTATGTGATCAAGGATATCGCGCTCGCCAAATATGGCCGCGACGAGATGGCCATCGCTGAAACCGAGATGCCGGGCCTGATGGCCTTGCGCGATGAATATGGTGAGAGCCAGCCGCTCAAGGGCGCGCGCATCACTGGCTCGCTCCACATGACCATCCAGACGGCGGTCTTGATCGAAACGCTGGTCGCGCTGGGTGCCGATGTGCGCTGGGCGACCTGCAACATCTTCTCGACGCAGGATCATGCTGCCGCCGCGATTGCAGAGCAGGGTATCCCCGTGTTCGCGGTCAAGGGCGAGAGCCTCGCCGATTACTGGGACTATGTCGGCCGCATTTTCGACTGGTCGACGAGCGAAGATGCCGACCAGACCGCCAACCTCATCCTCGACGATGGCGGCGATGCCACGATGTTTGCGCTATGGGGCGCTCGTATCGAGGCGGGTGAAGAAATGCCTGAGCCCGCCAATGCGGAAGAAATCGAGATGCAGCGCGCGCTCAAGGCCTTCGTCAAGGACAAGCCCGGTTACCTGACCCGGTCGGTCAAGAATATCGTCGGCGTGTCTGAAGAGACCACCACCGGCGTTCACCGCCTCTATCACATCGCCAAGGGCGGCAAACTGCCGTTCCCGGCGATCAATGTGAACGATAGCGTCACCAAGTCGAAATTCGACAATCTCTACGGCTGCCGCGAGTCGCTGGTCGATGCAATCCGCCGCGCCACCGATGTCATGCTGTCAGGTAAAGTCGCTTGCGTCGCCGGTTTCGGCGATGTCGGCAAGGGTTCGGCCCAGTCGCTGCGCAACGGCGGCGCGCGGGTGCTGGTGACGGAAATCGACCCGATCTGCGCCCTTCAGGCCGCGATGGACGGCTTCGAAGTGGTAACGATGGAAGAGGCGGTGAAGGTCGCAGATATCTTCTGCACCGCAACCGGCAACGAGCATGTCATTACCGCCGAACACATGAAGGCGATGAAGGACAAGGCGATCGTCTGCAACATCGGGCACTTCGACAGTGAGATCCAGATTTCCGCGCTGAACAATTACGAGTGGAACGAGTTGAAGCCGGGCACCGATGTCGTGCGCTTCCCCGACGGCAAGGAAATCATCATCCTCGGCCAGGGCCGTCTGGTGAACCTCGCTTGTGCCACCGGCCACCCCAGCTTCGTCATGAGCTTCAGCTTTACCAACCAGGTGCTGGCGCAGATCGAGCTGTGGACTAAGGGCGACGAATACAAGAACGAAGTCTACGTCCTGCCCAAGCATCTCGACGAGAAGGTTGCAGCGCTGCATTTGAACAAGCTCGGCGTGAAGCTCACCAAGCTCAGCAAGGTCCAGGCCGACTATATCGGCGTACCGGTGGATGGCCCTTACAAGCCCGAACACTACCGCTACTGATCGGCGGGAATTCGCGGAAAACGGACAAGCCCTCGCGATTGCGGGGGCTTTTCCTTTTCTGGCCAGTTGCATCGCCGCGCCGGGCGGCATAGCTGCAATGCCGCATGGAACTTTCACCCACGATCATTGCCTTGCTTGGTCTGCTGCTCGCCGCTTGGACCGTGGGTGCTGCGTGGCTCATGATTTCAGCAGGGGCGAAGGCCAAGGGGGCGGAAAGCACGCGCAAGGCTGCGCGCCGCATGGCTCGCTTGCTCGATGAAGCCCCGGCGATCCCTTTGCTCGTCCGCGCCGACGGCCGCATCGAAGGGTCGGATCGGCTCGCGCACTGGCTCGGCTTCGACGCATTGCCGCAATTCCTCAGCGAACTGGCGGATGCCGACGATCGCGGGCTGACCAAGGCGCAGCTAAGCGAGCTATCGGAAAAGGTGCGCCGCGCGCAAAAGTCCGCTGCACCATTTCGCATGAATATCACTGTGCCCGGCTCGCAGCGCAGCCTGGCATTGCGTGGGACTCTGGCGGATCCGCAGGTTTCGCCCGGCGGAGCAGCCCTGGTGTGGGTTTTCGACTTCAGCGAAAGCGCGACCGAACTCAGCCGCATGCGCGAGGAATCGGCGCGGGCGAAAGGCGATTTTGCCGCTTTGGTGGGCCTGATCGAAGCGGCACCGATGCCGATGTGGTTTCGCGGCACGGACACCCGGTTACGGCTCGTCAACAGCGCCTATGTCGAAGCAGTCGGCGCGGAAAGCGCCGAAGGCGTCGTCGAGGGACAGGTCGAACTGATCGAAAGCGTTGACGGCCTCAGCGCGGCGCAGGTCGCGGGGCAGGCGGTCCAACACAAGCAATCGGTCGAACGGATCGTCCAGGCGACTATCGGTGGCGAACGTCGCGCATTGCGCGTCTCGGACCTGCCGTTGGGCGAAGAAGGCGTTGCCGGATACGCGGTCGACATCCAAGAGATGGAAGAGCAGGCGCGCGCGCACCGGGCCTATGCCAAGGCGCAGCGCAACATGCTCGATCGCCTGTCGGTCGGCGTGGCGCAGTTCGATGCCGAGCGTAAGCTGACTTTTGCCAATCAACCTTTCCGCCGCATCTTCAATATGCGGCTCGGCGGGTTGGCCGACGGCTTGCCTTTCGAACGCCTGCTCAGCGAGGCCCGCGATGCCGGGCGGACGCCCGAAGTTCGCGATTTTCCAGCTTGGCGGCAGGAGCATGTCGAGTGGTTCGCGAGCGGCGAAACGCAGGAAGAGGCATGGCCGCTGTCCGACGGGACGCACCTGCGCATCGTGGCGCAACCGATGCCCGATGGCGGCCTTGCCATCATCGCAGAGGACCGTACCGAGCAGCTGGCGCTGTCGGCCACTCGCGACACCTTGCTGCGCACACGCACGGCGACGCTCGACAGCTTGTTCGAAGCGCTCGCAGTTTTCGCTCCCGACGGTCATCTGCAGCTGTGGAACCGGAGCTTCGCGAGCACTTGGGGTGTGGAAGCCGAAACGCTGGACGAGCACCCACTGGTCGACACCATGCTCGAGGAAATCGCCGGTAATCTGGCCAAACCCAAACATATCAAGCGGGTCGGTGAGGTCATCCGTACGGCCACGCTCGACCGGAACGAAACCGGCAGCCGGGTCGCGCTGGCCGATGGCCGCACGCTCGAATTCGCCGGCGTTCCGTTGCCCGATGGGAATGGCTTGCTCACCACGCTCGATGTGACCGCCAACGAACAGGCGGAAACGGCGCTGCGAGAACGCAACCAGGCGCTCGAACAGGCGGACCAGGTCAAGACACGCTTCCTCGCCAATATGTCCTACGAATTCCGCACGCCGCTGACCTCGATCGGCGGCTTTGCCGAGCTGCTGGAGAGTGGTGTCGCGGGCGAACTGTCACCGCAAGGCAGGGAATATGTGCAAGCAATCCTCGACTCGGTCGGACGCCTGACCGAGCAGGTCGAGAATGTCCTCGACCTCTCGCAAAGCGAAGCCGGGCTTCTGCCGCTACGGAAGGAAAAACTCGAACTGCAGCCTTTCGTCACACAGGTAGTGCGCGAGCGCGAGGCAGAGATCGAGGCCAAGGGGCTCTCGCTCGATCTGCGCGGCGGAGCCAATATCAAGGTCGAAGCCGATCGCCGACAATTGGCGCGGGCGGTTGGACATCTGCTCGACAATGCCATCGTGGCGACGGATCGTGGTGGCAAGATCCTGGTCGATCTGGCCAAGAAACCCGAGGGCACCCGCATCGTCTTGTCGGATAACGGCGCGGGCATGTCGAGCGAGGAATTGCGCCGGGCGCTTGAAGGTTTGCGCATAAGCGAGGATGGCGAGGGGATCGAGCGGCGGCAGGGGCTCGGCATCCCGCTTGCCCGGCAATTGATCGAAGCGCACGGCGGAGACCTCACGATCCAGTCGCAAACCGGACTCGGCACTAGCGCGACGATCCTGCTGCCGTGATCGTGCGGCTGCCCGACCTTGCAGCCGTCGAGGCCTTCGGTGCGCGCATCGCTGCCAAACTGGGTGTGGGCGATGTCGTTGCGCTTTCCGGTACGCTCGGTGCAGGCAAAACGACGCTGTCTCGCGCGATCCTGCACGGGCTTGGGTATGCGGGCGAAGTACCTTCGCCGACATTCACGATCATCGAGACTTACGATTCGCTCGATCCACCAGTCGTGCATGCCGATTTCTACCGGCTGGATGATCCGTCCGAGATTGAAGAACTCGGCCTAGAAGATTACCGCGAGGGTGCAGTCCTGCTGGCCGAGTGGCCTGACAAGGCTGGCGGCTTTGCCAATGAGCCGGCATGTCTTTCAATTACGTTGGAAATTATGGACGAAGGCCGCCGTGCGATTGTCGAAGGCGGTGCCGATTGGCTAGAGCGCATGCCATGAGCGAAAGCGTCGATGCGCTGCCCGACGGCGGCAAGGAGTTTCTCGATCACGCCGGTTGGGCCGCATGCGTCGTCGATACCATCCCGGGCGATGCCAGCTTCAGGCGCTATTTCCGCCTTCGCAAGGGCAGGGAGCGCGCGATGCTCATGCACGCTCCGCCCCCGCACGAAGACCCGAAGCCCTTTCTCGACGTGGCGCATTGGCTGCATGATAACGGGCTGCGAGCGCCGGAGATCTTTGCGGAAGATGCTGGCGCAGGTTGGGTGCTGACCGAAGACTTCGGCAATGACAGGATGCGGGACTGGCTGGACGACCATCCCGAAGGCGAGCACGGCGCTTATGCTTCGGCCATCGATGCGCTCGTTCCACTCCATCGTATAGAAGCCGGACCCTTCCCCGCTTACGATCTGGCGACTTATGTGCGCGAGGCCAAGCTGCTGACCGAATGGTACACGCCGACTATGGGTCTAGATGTCGATGCCGCACAGTACGAGGCTGCGTGGCACGCGGCGCTTGCGCCATTGCTGGAACGGCAGGGCAAGGGCGTGACTGTGCTGCGCGATTACCATGCCGAGAACATCATGCTGCTCGATCCCTCGGAAGATGGTTCGGGCGAGCAAGGCCTGATCGATTTTCAGGACGCATTGGCGGGCCACCCGGCCTACGACCTCGTATCGCTGCTGCAGGATGCGAGGCGAGACGTTGCGCCTGCGCTCGAAGCGCAAATGCTCGAGCGCTACAAGGCGCAGGTCGATGTGGGCGAGCATTTCGATGCCGATTACGCGCTGCTCGGCGCGCAGCGAAACGCCAAGATCGTCGGCATCTTCACTCGGCTCTACAAGCGCGATGGCAAGCCGCGTTACCTCGATTTCATCCCCCGCGTCTGGGAGGCGATGGAGCGCGATTTGAAGCACCCGGCGCTTGGCCCGGTGGCAGAATGGTTTGCCACCAATATCCCGGCACAATTGCGCGAGACGGGTGGAGGCAAAATCGCGTGAGCAGGCTCGTATCCGACACCGCGATGGTCATGGCCGCAGGCATGGGCAAGCGCATGCGTCCGCTGACAGCGACGCAGCCGAAACCGCTGGTGCGAGTCGCTGGCAAGCCTTTGATCGATCACACACTCGACCGGCTGGCCGATGCCGGGGTGAGCAAGGCCGTCGTCAATCTGCATTATCTTGCCGATGCGCTCGAAGCGCACGTGCTGGAACGCGCCAACCCCACAATCACGATCTCGGACGAGCGTGACCTGTTGCTGGAAACCGGCGGCGGGATGATCAAGGCGCAGGCGCAGTTGCCCGACCCGTTTTTCTGCCTCAACTCAGACAACATCTGGCTCGACGGTCCGCGCAACGCGTTTCACGAGCTCTCTGCGCGATGGGACCCTGAGCGTATGGATGCGCTGTTGCTGGTCGTACCGCATGCGCGGGCAATGAATTTTGCCGGGAAGGGCGATTTCTATCTCGACCCGGAAGGCCGGATCAAGCGTCGCCAGCCCGGCCGAATTGCGCCGTTCATCTATACCGGTATTCAGGTGGTCTCGCATCGGCTGCTGCGCGATCCGCCGGAAGGCAAGTTCTCGACCAACATCCTGTGGAACCGGGCGCTGGAGGAAGAGCGGCTGTTCGGTTTGCCGTTTACCGGATTGTGGTTCGAAGTCGGCACGCCGGAGGCGATCCGCCCGACCGAGGAGGCGCTCGCGGGTGCCTGACGGCAAGGCCTCGCGACCCGGTCCGCAGGTCTATTCGATCGCGGCCCATCGCGGCTTTGCCGATGCCTTGGTGGCGGGGCTGGTCCCCCGCTACGCCGAGGACGGCCTGGGTCTGGCCCGGCTGACCCTGTTGCTTCCTAGCACCCGCGCCATGCGGACTGTCAGCGAGGCTTTCATTCGGCATTTTGGCGAGATCGGCGTGAAGGGGATGCTGATGCCCCGCATGGCGGCGATCGGCGATCTCGACCTCGACGAGACCCTAGGCAGCTTGCTCGATCCGCTCGGCGCATCGGACATCCCTCCTGCTGTCGATCCGACTTATCGCTGGTTGCGGCTCGCTGAAGTCCTGCGCGACGTAATGGGCGATGACGCGCCGCAAGGAGCATCGCTGTTCGTGCTCGCTCGCGAGACCGCGCAAACCATGGACCGCTTGCTGGTCGAGGATATCGGACCGGAGGAATTGCTGCAGGATCGTGTCCTCGACCTGTTCGACCGCGATCTGGCCAAGCATTGGCAAGACAACCTTCGCCGCTTTGCGAAAGTGCAGCAATTCTGGCTTGCAGAACTTGGTGAACGCGGCGCACTCGATGCCGCGGCCAGGCGCAATCGCCTGTTCGAGCGAGCGGCGAAGCGCTGGAAGGCCGAACCGCCGGCCACCCCAATTGTTGCTGCGGGTGTGACCAGCGCTGCTCCGGCCCTCGCGCGCTTGCTGCGCGTAGTATCCGAATTGCCGCAGGGTGCGGTGATCCTTCCCGATCTCGACCTGACTATGGACGCAGCCGTGTGGGAAGAGCTCGGCCGCGCCGGCGCGCCTGCCGCATCTGGCGGCGCGCCTTTCGCCAAGGACGACGCGGTTACGCATCCGCAATATCACTTGAAGCTGCTGCTCAATCGCATGGGCGTGTCGCGCGATGAAATACAGCCTTGGCACCGCAAGGGTTCAGGGGCTGCGCGGTCCGAACGCAGCCATGCGGTCAGCGCGGTCTTCCTGCCGCCGGAAGCGAGCAAGGTCTGGGTCGACCTGCCGTCCGAGAAACGACATCTGTCGGGTATTCGGCTGATGGAATTGCCCAATCCGGAAGCCGAAGCGCAGGCGGTGGCGCTTGCTGTACGTCAGGCGCTAGCTGAGCCCGAGCGGCGGGTCGCGGTGATCACCCCCGATCGCAATCTGGCCCGGCGTGTCGTCCATCATTTGCGGCGGTGGAACATCGAAGCCGATGATTCGGCAGGACGGCCGCTCGCGCAGACGACCGCCGGACGGCTGTTCCTGTTGCTGGCCGAAGTCATGGGCACGAACGCGGCACCGGTTCCGCTGATGGCGCTTTTAGGTCATCCCTTGGTCCGACAGGGCGAGGAGCGGCGGCAATGGCTGCGCGACCTGCGCGCTCTTGAACGCAAGCTACGCGGGTCGAGGCCAGCACCGGGATTAGCGGCAATACGCCCCGTTGCGCGCGAGGCGCAGGTCATCGACTGGTGGGAAGAGGTGGAGGCGTTGCTCGGTCCGCTTGCAGGAACGGACGATCCTCTTTCGCTCGCCGATTGTTTAGACACCCTCGCCGCTGTGGGGGAGGCGCTATGCGGCGAGGCACTATGGGCGCAGGAAGATGGGCGCGCGCTTTCGGCCACGGTGGAGGATCTGCGCCAGCATGCCCGCGCTGTCGGAACGCAGATCAGACGCGCCGACGCCCATGCGATCCTGACCGATGCGATGGACCAGGTCGCGGTGCGCCCGCCCTATGGCGGGCACCCCCGGGTAGCGATTTACGGCTTGCTCGAAGCGCGCATGAGCCGGGCGGACCTGGTCATCTGTGCTGGCTTGAACGAAGGCAGTTGGCCGGGGCGTCCCTCGGTCGATCCGCTGCTGGCCCCGCCGGTCCTGCGAGCACTCGGCGTGCCCGGAGCCGACTTCCGCATCGGCCTGTCCGCGCACGATCTTGCCGGGGCCCTGGGCGCGCCTGAAGTGCTGCTGAGCCGGTCGGAGCGCGATGCCGAAGGACCGGCTATCCCGTCGCGCTTCTTGTTGCGGGTCAAGGCGCTGCTGGGCGAGTTGCTGGAGCGTTACGAAGAGCGTGACCTGCCGCGCCTCGCCGAACGTATCGACGATGCTCCTCTCGAACCGCGCTATCAGCGGCCCGAGCCGATGCCGAGCGCAGAGGAGCGGCGCGAACGGATCAGCGTTACCGCGCTCGACCGGCTGCGGTCCGACCCCTACCAGTTTTATGCCAGCGCAATTTTGCGATTGAAGGAGCTAGACGGTCTCGACGCTGAGCCTACGCCTGCGTGGCAAGGGCAATTGGCGCACGATATCCTCGAGCATTGGCATGAACATGGCGGCAGCCTACCAGATATCGCCAAGGCCAAGCTCACCGAAATGGATCACCACCCGCTGACACGCGCCCTGTGGGAGCCGCGCTTGATGAAAGCGCTCGAATGGGTCGCGAGCGAGATCGAAGGCGATATGGATCGTACGCCCGTGCTGTGGGAGAAATGGGGCGAGATCGAGCATCGCGGCGTGACCATTTTCGGACGGATCGACAGGCTGGATCGCCTGGCCGACGGCACATTCGCGGTGGTCGATTACAAGACCGGCAGCCCGCCGAGCGGGTCGCAGGTGGAGGCAGGATACGCGCTGCAATTGGGCACGCTCGGCCTGATGGTCGGCAAGGGCGGGTTCGCCAAGCATGGCATCCATGGTGCCGCTTCCGCGTTCGAATACTGGTCGCTGGCCAAAGCCAAGAGCGCGACGCACGAGACCGGCTTCGGCTATATCGAAACGCCGCTGAAGATTTCCGGCAAGCGCAGCGGGATCGATCCCGAGGAATTTCTCCCGAAAGCCGCGGATTATCTCGACGACGCGCTCTCTCGCTGGGTTCTCGGCGATGAGCCTTTCACAGCGCGCCTTAATCCCGATGCGCCCGGGTACGACACCTACGACCAGCTGATGCGCCTCGATGAATGGCAAGGGAGGGAGGAATGAGCCGCAAGCAGCTCGTTTTCCCGCTCGAGGGCAACCAGGCCGCTGCCGTCGATCCGCGCGACAGCGTGTGGCTTTCCGCGAGCGCGGGGACCGGCAAGACGCAGGTCCTGTCGGCGCGCGTGTTGCGCCTGCTGCTGCAAAAGCACTGCGAGCCGGAATCGCTGCTGTGCCTGACTTTCACCAAGGCCGGCGCGGCCGAGATGGCGACGCGCGTCAACGATGTGCTGGCGAGCTGGGTCCGGATGAAGGACGGCGATCTGGCCGCCGATCTCAAGGCCATCGGCGCGCCGATCGATGACGCGACGCGGGCGCGGGCGCGGACGCTGTTCGCCAAGGTGCTCGATTGCCCGGGCGGCGGTCTCAGGATCGATACGATCCACGCCTTCTCCCAATGGCTGCTGGCTGCGTTCCCGGAGGAATCGGACCTGGTCCCCGGCACCCGCGCCATGGAAGATCGCGAGCGCGAGCTGCTGGCCCGTGAAGTACTGTCGGAACTGCTTCTGGCAGCGGAAGAAGACGATCTCGATGCGCTGGCGATGCTGTCGATAAAGCATGGCCCCGACGGCGCGAAATCATGGCTGATGCGCTGCGCCGATGCGCTCGACCTGTGGACCGGGTCCGACGGCTGGCAGCCGCCGATGCGCGAGCGGGTCCTGCGCCTGCTCGGCCTTCCTTCCGACTATGGCGAAGACGATGTCGCCGTTCTCTGCAGCGATGACGCGTTTGCCATGCCGGAACTGCGGCATTGCATCGCAACGCTGGAGGATTGGGGCACCAAGGGTGCTGTCGAAGCCGTCGAGGCTGTGCGTGACTGGATGGCAGGTGACGCCAAGGCGCGGCTTGCCGGCATCGGTGTCTTCAATGGCACCCTGTTCACGGCGACGGGAGAAAAGCCCAAGAACCTGCACCACATCGCCAAGCGCGACGAGGGTTACGAAGCGCAAGCACTGGCGGTGCTCGATGCCGTGAATGCCGTGCACGAAAAAATGGGCCTGCTCGCGCTGGCGGAGTATCTCGTCCCGGCGCTCACGCTCGGCCGTAACTTCGCGCTGGCGTGGGACGATCGCAAGCGGCGCGAAGGGCTGATCGATTTCGACGACCAGATCCGCCGCGCCTCGCAATTGCTAAAGAACAGCGCGCTGGCAGACTGGATTCGCTACAAGCTCGACCGGCAATTCGATCACATCCTCGTCGACGAAGCGCAGGACACCAACCAGGCGCAATGGGATATTATCCGCGCGCTGACAGGCGATTTCTTCACCGGCTTCGGGCAGCGCGAAGACAAGCTGCGCACGATCTTCGTCGTCGGCGATTACAAGCAAGCGATCTTCGGCTTCCAGGGCACCAGCCCGCAGAATTTCGCCGCCCAGAAAGAGATTTACCGACGCGAGATCGACGCAGCGATCGCCAATGCCGAGGCACTGGCGCGCGACACACGCAGCAAGCCGGTGGTCGACCTGCGCGCGTTGCAGGACCTTGGCCTCGACCGGAGTTATCGCACGGCGCAGCCGGTGCTCGATTTCGTCGATCATGCCATCGAGGCGATCGGCCACACATCGATCGGCCTGGAGCGCGAAGCCGACCGTCACGAAGGCGATACGCGGCCGGGATACGTCGCACTGTGGGAGCCGGTCGTCGCAGGCGCTGAGGACGATGGGGAGCCCAGCGAGGAAGGCTGGCTGCCCGGTCCCGAGCGCGCGATGGCGGACCGAATCGCCGACCAGGTTCGCGAATGGCTCGACAAGGGACATCCACTGGCCAAGGGCACCAAGCGCAATGCAGGACCCGGCGACATCATGGTGCTGGTGCGCAAGCGCCGCGAGCTCGCAGGACTGATCGTGGCACGCCTCCATGCGCGCGGCGTGCCGGTGGCCGGTGTCGATCGCCTTCGGCTGGGCGCGCCGCTGGCGGTCAAGGACCTGATGGCCGCGCTGCGCTTTGCCGCGCAGCCGCTTGATGACCTCAGCCTGGCGAACTTGCTGGTCTCGCCGCTCGGCGGCTGGTCGCAGGAGGATTTGCTCGAGCACGGATATCGACCCGACAAGGTCCGCTTGTGGGATCACCTCCGCAAAAGCGAGCATCCCTTCGTCGTTGAAACGGTTGAGCGCTTGCGCCAGCTCCTCCAGCGGGTCGACTATGAATTGCCCGAAGCGTTGCTGCACTGGATCCTGACCGGCCCGTGGCGAGGTCGCGCAAAGCTTGTCGCACGGCTCGGGCGCGAAGCGAATGATCCGATTGATGAACTGGTCAACGCCGCTTTTGCCTATTCGGCGACCGACACGGCGAGCGTGCAGGGCTTCATTCAGTGGTTCGATGCAGGCGAGGGCGAGTTGAAACGAGAGCCCGGCGGTGATGACGGGCTGGTCCGGGTGATGACTGTCCATGGTTCGAAGGGCCTGCAGGCACCTATCGTGATACTCGCCGATGCTACCGGGAACCCCGATGCTTCGCGCACGGGCGGGCTGGAGCTGCAAGAAGATACCAGCGGCAAGAGCGTGCCGATCCCGGCGCTGCCGAAAGACGAAAAGCACGGCCCGGTGGCCGAAGCGGAACAGGCCGCCAAGGCCGCCGAGCGGGAGGAGCATTGGCGCTTGCTCTACGTCGCCATGACCCGCGCGGAAGAGGCGCTCTATGTCGGCGGTGCGCTCGGACAGCGCGAACTGAAGAAAGGACCGGCGGAAGATAGTTGGTATGCGCGCCTCGAGCCGTTGTTCTTGGACGACGCATTGGCCGATCCGATCTGGGGCGCGCGACGGGAGCGAGGGGCTTTGCCTGAGCCGATCGTTTCAAGCGGCGATGTCGATCCACCTGCGCAGATCAACCTTCCGGATTGGGCCACGCAGCCGATCGGGCCGGAACCAAAACCGCCGCGCCCGCTCGCGCCGTCCTCGGCTGGCGAGGAGCAGGGTGCCAGCCCGCCCTTGCCGCCGGAAATCGCCGCTCAAGCCGCGCGGCGCGGCGTGCTGATGCACAGCCTGCTGGAGCGACTGCCCGATGTCACACCCGCCGAGCGCGAAGTGCGAGCGCGCGCGTGGTTGGCGCAGCAGGCACCGGAGATTGCGGACGATGAGCGCGACGAGATGCTCTGCCGCGCGCTTGCTGTTCTCGACGAGCCCGGCTTCGCCCCGATCTTTGCGCCCGACGCTTTAGCCGAGGTGCCGCTGGCCGCAGTTGTTGCCGGGCAAGTTATCGCGGGCACCGCCGACCGATTGCTAGTCACGGATGACGAAGTCCTGGTGGTCGACTTCAAGACTGCGCGGCGTCCACCGGCTGCAATCGAGGACATTCCAGCGTCGATTATTCGCCAGATGGCCGCCTACGTCGCGGCGTTGGAAAGCATCTATCCGGATAAAAACGTGCGGGCGGGCGTGCTTTACACCCAGACCCCGCAATTGTTCGCACTACCCGCCGCCACCCTTGCACCGCACAAAGAGGCATTGCAGGGTTAGTGGGAAAGCTTTGTCACCGATCCCTTTGATCGGGCGAACAGCCACCCTAGATTGAACCCAATCAACAGGAGATTGCCGTTATGGCCACCGTCAACGTCACCGATGCCAGCTTCAAGGCCGATGTCCTCGAATCCGACAAGCCCGTGCTGGTCGATTTCTGGGCCGAATGGTGCGGTCCCTGCAAGATGATCGCCCCCGCGTTGGAGGAAATCAGCGAGGAACTGGGCGAGCAGGTCACCATCGCCAAGATGGACATCATGGAAAATACCGACACCGCGAGCGAGATGGGTGTGCAGTCGATCCCGCTGATGGTGCTGTTCAAGAACGGCGAAGCGGTCGCCCGCAAGGTCGGCGCTGCGCCCAAGAGCCAGCTCAAGGACTGGATCGAAAGCGAAATCTGATCCGGTGCGGTTTCTGACCCGGGTGATCTAGCCGCCCGGGCGGAAGCCCAAGGTCTCGAGCCGCGCGACGAATTCGTCCCACAAGCCCTGGCTGGCGGCGGCAATCATCCCTTTGCGATCCGAGTCGACCCGATAGGGCGATCCGTCCTGCCGTGCGCACACTCCGCCTGCCTCGTTGAGGAACAGGCACCCGGCGGCATGATCCCATGGCAGCGTGCGCTCATAGATCGCGATGTCGGTGCCCCCGAAGGCGACGCGCGGGTATTCTTCCGCCGCTGCGCCTGGGGCTGTGGCCAGAGTGTAGTGAGGCACGATCTCTGCCACGAACAGAGCGCGTTGCTCGTCATTCATAAATTTTGTCATCGCCGACAGAGTCGGTGGGGTCTCTCCATCTGAAGACGCTTTCACCGGATCCCCGTCGCGGAACGCTCCGCCACCCTTGCGCGCTGTTAGCAGGCGAGGACGGACGGGATCGTATATCCAGCTCGCAATCGTCTCACCGCCGTCGGCCAGCGCGAGCATGATTGCGAAATGGCCTTCGCCGCGCGCGAAATTGCTCGTGCCGTCGATGGGGTCGATGATCCAGCAGGGGCCTGAAAGCTGTTCGAGCACCGACGGATCGGAATGCGCCGCTTCCTCTCCCACGATGGCAACGCCGGGCTGTAACTTCGTGAGCGCTTCGCTGAGAAACTCTTCGACTTCTTGATCGACCACCGTCACGAGATCGCCCTTGGCCTTTTCCTCGATCTGGTCGCTGCGCAGGTTCTGCCAGCGCGGCAGGATCGAGCGTTCGGCAGCGAACCGAAACAGGTCGAGCAATTCGTCGTCGAGCGCACTCAAGATCGGTAGTCGGCGTTGATGGCGATGTAGCCATGCGTAAGGTCGCAGGTCCACACGGTCGCTTTGCCATCGCCGATGCCTAGATCGACTTCGACGCTGATCTCCTCGCCCTTCAGATGCTCGGCGAGGGGGGCTTCGTCGAAATCCGGGATCGGCTGCCCGTCTTTCGCGGCCCAATGGCCGCCGAAGCCGATCGAGAGCCTGTCCCTGTCGGCCGGCTCGCCAGCCTTGCCGACCGCCATGACCACGCGGCCCCAATTGGCATCCTCTCCGGCGATAGCCGTCTTCACGAGGGGCGAATTGGCAACCGATAAAGCGATGCGATGGGCGCTTCCATCGCTCGATGCACCGCTTACACACACCTCGATGAACTTGCTCGCCCCTTCACCGTCGCGGACGACCAGCTGCGCGAGTTGCCGACAAACATCGTTGAGCGCTGCCGCAAAGGCATCGGCGCCGGGGTCATCGAACGAGGCAAGGGTAGCATTGCCCGCCCTGCCTGTGGCGAAGGCGAGCACGGTATCGCTGGTCGAAGTGTCGCCATCGACGGTGATGCAGGAAAAGGTCTTCGCATTGGCGCGCTCGAGCAGCGCCTGCAGAAATGCCGGGTCGACTGCTGCGTCGGTGAACACATAGCCCAGCATGGTCGCCATGTCGGGCGCGATCATCCCGCTGCCCTTGATGATCCCGCATAACTCTACGCGCATGTCGCCGACCATGGCGGAGGCATGCGCGCCCTTCGGAAATGTATCGGTCGTCGAAATGGCCTGTGCCGCATTTTCCCAACCGCACGGCTCGGCTGAGAACGCCGCCTCCAGCCCCGCATCGGCGATGTCGATGGGCAAAGGAACGCCAATCACGCCGGTCGAGGAGACGAAGACCTGCTCGTGCGCGCAATCCAGATGATCCGCCACCTTGCCAATGATCCGCTCGACAGCTTCGCGTCCGCGATAACCGGTGAAGGCATTGGAATTGCCGGCATTAACCACCAGCGCGCGCGCCGTGCCTTGCCGGACGTATTCGCGGGCCAGTTCGACTTCGCTGGATGCGCAGGCACTTTGTGTAAAGACGCCTGCAACCGAAGTGCCCTCGGCCAGCTCCGCGTAAGTCAAGTCGGCCCTGTCCCAGTTCTTGTAGCCTGCACGCACGGTACGCAGCGTCACGCCGTCGATCGCGGGCATCTCCGGAAATGGCCGGGCCAGGGGGGAAATTGCAATGTCCATGCGTGCGCCATAGTAGGGACGTTCAGCGGGGTAAATCGCCCAGACGTCTGGACGGTTGCGGGCGAAGCGCTTATCTAAGCCACTCTATGCGACGCCAGATACTCACCTTGCTAGCGCTTCTGACCGGGCTTGCCGCCGTTGGCGTGCCCGCGCAGGCAGCCATGGGTGAGATGTTCGGGCCGCAGGTCCAGAGCGATTCCCAATCGGAAAAGCGGGATCAGCGCGAAGAGTGCCGGACTGCCAAGGACAGCGAACGCAGCCCGATCAGGCGTGAAGGCGTGAAGCCGTGTCCGCCCCGCAAGACGGTGAAGATTTACCTGCCGACCGTCATGCTCGGCAGCGACCGCGCCTACGAATAGGCGCTCGCCTGAAATTCCCGCTTCGTTTCAACGTCCTCGCGCCGATGCCGGGGGCGGCTCTCCTATAGACATTCCGCCAGGTAATTGCTCCCATGTTCCAGACACTTATGAAATCGGTCTTCGGCTCCTCGAATGACCGTTACGTCAAGTCGATCGGCAAGATCGTCGACCAGATCAACGCGCTCGAAGACCAGATCAAGGCGCTGTCCGATGAAGCGCTTAAAGCGCAGACGCAGAAGTTTCGCGATCAGCTTGCCGACGGTAAGACGCTCGACGATATCCTGCCAGAGGCTTTTGCGACCGTTCGCGAGGCTTCGATCCGCGTCCTCGGCATGCGGCACTTCGATGTCCAGCTGGTCGGCGGTGTTGTGCTGCACCGCGGTGAAATCGCCGAGATGAAGACGGGCGAGGGCAAGACGCTGGTCGCGACGCTCGCCACCTATCTCAATGCCATCGAAGGCAAGGGCGTCCACGTCGTCACCGTCAACGATTACCTTGCCCGCCGCGACGCCGAGTGGATGGGGCAGCTCTACACCTGGCTAGGCCTTTCGGTGGGCGTGATCGTCCCCAACATTCCCGAACATGCGCGCCGCGATGCCTACAATGCCGACATCACCTACGGCACCAACAACGAATTCGGCTTCGATTACCTGCGCGACAACATGAAGCACGACCGTGCCTCGATGGTGCAGCGTCCCTTCAATTTCGGCATCGTCGATGAGGTCGACTCGATCCTGATCGACGAAGCGCGGACGCCGCTGATTATTTCCGGCCCGACGGAAGACAAGACCGATCTTTACATCGCGGTCGACGAGGTAGTGAAGAGGGTCGACCCCGAATGGTACGAAGCGGACGAGAAAACCAAGAACATCAGCTGGACCGAGGACGGTAACGAAGCGGTCGAAGTGCTGCTGAAAGAGGCCGGTTTGCTCGAAACCGACAATCTCTACGATGTCGAGAACACTCAGGTCGTCCACCATCTGGATCAGGCCCTCAAGGCCAACATCATGTTCAAGAAGGACACCGACTACATCGTGAAGGACGACAAGGTCGTCATCATCGACGAGTTCACGGGCCGCATGATGGACGGGCGCCGCTGGTCGAACGGCTTGCACCAGGCGGTCGAGGCTAAAGAGGGCGTCAAGATCGAGCCCGAAAACCAGACCATGGCCTCGATCACCTTCCAGAACTATTTCCGGATGTATCCGAAGCTGTCGGGCATGACCGGTACCGCCGCCACCGAAGCGAGCGAATTCTGGGATATCTACAAGATGAATGTGGTCGAGATTCCGACCAATGTTCCGGTCCAGCGGATCGACGAGGAAGACGAATTCTACAAGAATACGCTCGACAAGTTTGCGGCCATTGCAAAGGCAATCGCGGAGAAGAGCGCGATCGGCCAGCCTGTGCTTGTCGGTACGGTTTCCATCGAGAAATCAGAGCTTTTGAGCCAGTTTCTCGACAAGGAGGGCGTGAAGCATGCGGTTCTCAACGCACGCTTCCACGAAAGCGAAGCGCATATTGTGGCGCAGGCGGGGCGCCTCGGAGCAGTCACCATCGCCACCAACATGGCCGGCCGCGGCACCGACATCCAGCTCGGCGGCAATGTCGAGTTCCGGATCGAAGACGAGCTCAAGGATATGGAGGACGGCCCCGAGCGCGAAGCGGCGATCGAACGTATCAAGGCCGAGGTGAAGGCCGAGCGCGAGAAAGTGCTCGAAGCCGGCGGGCTGTTCGTGCTCGGCACCGAACGCCACGAGAGCCGTCGTATCGACAACCAGCTGCGCGGCCGCTCCGGGCGCCAGGGCGACCCGGGTCTCAGCCGCTTCTATCTCTGCCTCGAGGACGATCTGCTGCGCATTTTCGGGCCGGATACGCTCTTCGCCAAGATGATGAACTCGAACCTCGAAGACGGCGAGGCGATCGGTTCGAAGTGGCTGTCCAAGGCGATCGAAACTGCTCAGAAGAAGGTCGAAGCGCGCAATTACGATATCCGCAAGCAGGTCGTCGAATACGATGACGTGATGAACGATCAGCGTAAGGTCATCTATGAACAGCGTGCGGAAATCATGGACAGCGAAGCCGTCGACGATGTCGTGGTCGACATGCGCCATGACACCATCAATGCGCTTGTCACCACCGCGTGCCCGCCGGGGTCCTATCCCGAGCAGTGGGATATCGAGGGGCTGAAGGAGCGCGTCGAGGAAGTGCTCGGCCTGGCGCCGCCGTTCGACCAGTGGATGGAAGAGGAGCAGATCGAGCCGGAAATCTTCGAAGAGCGCATTCGCGAACTGGCCGACAAGGCAATGGAAGAGAAGATCGCCGCGACCGATCCGGCAATGTGGAAACGCGTGGAGAAGGGTATCCTTCTCGACAGGCTCGACCATCACTGGAAGGAGCATCTGGCGACGCTCGATGCCTTGCGGCAGGTCGTCTTCCTGCGCGCCTATGCGCAGAAGCAACCTATCAATGAATACAAGCAGGAGGCCTTCGGTTTGTTCGAGCGCCTGCTGGAAACGCTGCGCGAAGATGTGACGAGCATCCTGATCAAGAGCGAGTTCCGCATCGCGCCGCCGGTCGAGCAGGAACTGCCGGATCTGCCGGACTTCCTGACCGGCCATATCGACCCGCTCACCGGACTCGATGATTCGAACGATGGCGATGGGTCCGCCCAGCGTGCCGAACTGTTCGGCTCGCTCGCCGGCAGCCCGCGCGCGGCCGCAAGCCCAGGTGGAGCGTCAGGCGTAACAGACAACCCGTATGCCGGGCAGGATATCAGCCGGAACGCGCCGTGCCCCTGCGGTTCGGGCAGCAAGTACAAGCACTGTCACGGGGCGGCGATCTAGGACTCGAGGCGACGCGCGAGCATGGGTATTGTCGCGCTCGCCGCCGCGTTCTTCGTCACCGCGCTGCTCTATGCCAGCGTAGGATTCGGCGGCGGATCGACCTACAGCGCGCTGCTGGCGCTGGCCGGGTTCGACTATCGGCTGCTGCCGGTGCTGTCGCTGGTCTGCAATATCGCCGTGGTGGCCGGCAGCACGATCCGCTTCGGTCGCGCCGGGGTGATGCCGTGGCGCGGCGCGCTGGTGCTGACCGGCATTGCCGCCCCCGCAGCGCTATTGGGCGGGCTGACACCGATCGGCGAAGGTGCGTTCTTCCTGCTGCTAGGTGTGAGCCTGATCCTGGCGGGTCTCGCGCTGTTCGTCCCGCAGAACGAGAGATCGGACGTACCATCGCGCTTTGCCAAACTGTTGCCGTTCGCTGCGGCTCCGCTTGGCTACCTGTCCGGCTTGGTTGGAATTGGGGGCGGGATCTTTCTCGCTCCCCTGCTCCACCTTACGCGCTGGAACCAGACGCGCAGTATCGCCGCGACAGCGAGCGTCTTCATCCTCGTCAATTCACTGTTCGGTTTGGCCGGGCAGTTGCTCAAAAACGGCCCGGACACGCTCGGATCGGCGGTAACATTCGGCCTGCCACTGATGATCGCAGTAGTGATTGGCGGACAGATCGGCAGCCTGATGGCACTCAAGATCCTGCCGCCGCGCGTGATCCGCTGGCTCACGGCTGCGCTCACGATTTGGGTCGGATCGCGGCTGCTGATCGGACTCTAGGAAAGAATGGCTCCCCGAGTTGGATTCGAACCAACGACCAAGTGATTAACAGTCACCTACTCTACCGCTGAGCTATCGGGGAGCAGCCCGTCTTGCGAGCGAGCCGCGCGTATATGGGCGGCGGAATCGTTTTGCAAGTGCCTCAAGTGACAAATTGTTCGGCCACTATCCGCTCGTCCAGCGAATGGCCCGGGTCAAACAGTAAGGTCAATTCGGACGAGCGCTCAATCGCGACGGAGACTTCGGCAATATCGCGGTATTCGCGTTGATCGGCGACTACCGCGACGGGCCGCTTGTGAGGTTCCAGTACGCGCAGTTTGATGTCGCTGTATTCCGGCAGAATGGCACCGCGCCAGCGCCGGGGACGGAAGGCAGAGATCGGCGTCAGCGCCAGCAATTGCGAATCGAGGGGCAGGATCGGGCCATTGGCGGACAGGTTGTAGGCGGTCGATCCGACCGGCGTGGAGACGAGTACGCCATCGCAGACAAGCTCGCCGATGCGCATCTTGCCGCCGACCGAGACCTCTATCTTCGCCGTCTGACGGGTCTCGCGCAGCAAGGACACCTCGTTGATCGCGCAGGCGGTGGCAACCGATCCATTTTGCAATTTCACTTCGGTGCGCAGCGGGGCGACCCTGCGGATCGACGCGCGATTGACTGCGCCGAGCAGGTCGGGCCGCTTGCGCGGCTTGTTCATCAGGAAGCCGACGGTGCCCATGTTGATGCCATAGGCAGGTTTGACGGCCTCCTCGTCGAGCATCTGGTGCAGGGTCTGAAGCATGAAGCCGTCGCCGCCGAGGACGACCACTGCATCGGCATCTTCGATCGGGGTGAAATCGAATTGCGCGGAAAGATTCTCGGCGGCTTCCTGGCCGCGCTCGGTGTCCGCAGCAAGCAGGGCGAGCGTTTTGAAGGAATTATTCTGGCCCAAACCCGCTCTCCACTATTGCCGTCCGCAGGCTTCCTATGGAGGACCGTGCCATTTGGCAACGCACCGGCTTTTGAGCGGGATGGTTGCCCAGGCAGAGGCTAAGAACGAAGCGATGTCCGATGCGATGATTCTCGACGCCGAAACGGGGCCCGACCTGGGGCGGGTTCTCGACCACGCGCCCAATCTCGCCGATGCGATTGCCGCCGGTGAGATCGAGACCGTGTACCAGCCGCAGTTTACCCTGCCGGATGACAGGCTGATCGGGGCGGAGGCGCTTGCGCGGTGGCAGCACCCCGAACTGGGCACGATCGGCGCCGCGCCGTTATTTGCTATCGCGGCCCAGCAGGGCGTGATGACGAAGCTGTCCGAACATATCGTCGACAATGCCTTGCGAGAGGTGATCCATTGGCCCGCGAATGTGCGCCTGTCGGTGAATATCCTGCCTGAGGAAGTGGCGCGGGAAGGGTTCGCTGACGCATTCATCGTGCGCATGGCCGAAGCCGGCATCGAACCCAAGCGACTGACGGTCGAGATAACCGAGGAAGTATTACTCGGTAATCTGCCCAAAGCTGCGGTGACCCTGGCGGCATTGCGCGACGAAGGAGTGCGAACCGCGCTGGACGATTTCGGCGCGGGCTTTTGCAACTTCCGTTATCTCAAGATCCTGCCGCTCGATTACCTCAAGCTCGATCGCTCGATGGTCGAGGGCATCACGCGCGACGAGCGCGATCTGGCCGTCCTGCGCGGCATTGTCGCCATGGCAAGCGCGCTCGGCTTGCGCGTAATTGCCGAGGGGATCGAGCATGAGGATCAGCGCACAATCGTCGCCGAGGAAGGCTGCGATACGTACCAGGGTTTCGTGCGCGCGGCCCCGATGTCGGCAATGCGGTTCCGGGAACTGGCGCTGCCTCAGGCAGCTTTCTGAGCATTGCGATAGCGGCGCGCCACGCCGCTCAGGCCCTTGGTCAATTGGAACAGGCCGTTCAGCCGACTTTGCGGATCGCCCCAGGCGCGGTTGATGACGAGCTTCATGTCCGGTCGCAGCTTGGCGGTGCCTTTCAACCGGTCGACATAAGCGATGAGGCCCGGTCCGTCGGGAAAATCGTCCTTGTGGAAGGTCACCAGCGTACCCCGCGCGCCGACGTCGATCTTGGCGATATTGGCTTCGATGGCTTGATGCTTGATCTCGATCAGGCGGATCAGGTTGGCCGTCGCGTCGGGCAGCGGGCCGAAGCGGTCGATCATCTCGGCGGCGAGCGATTCGATCTCGGCTTTGTCCTGCGCCTGGTTCAGGCGGCGATAGAGCGCCATGCGGACGGCCAGGTCGGGGATATACTCCTCCGGGATCATGATGGGCGCATCGACGGTGATCTGCGGGCTGAGCGCGTCGCGGTCTTCGGAAAGGCCCGCCTCGCCTGCCTTGGCGGCCATAATCGCGTCTTCCAGCATCGACTGGTAAAGCTCGAACCCGACCTCGCGAATGTGGCCGGACTGTTCGTCGCCGAGCAGGTTGCCCGCTCCCCGAATGTCGAGATCGTGACTGGCAAGCTGGAAGCCTGCTCCGAGAGAATCGAGATCCCCCAGCACCTTCAGCCGCTTCTCCGCCACTTCGGAGAGCTGGGTATCGACGGCATAGGTAAGGTACGCGTAGGCCCGTAGCTTGGCCCGCCCGACGCGGCCGCGCAGCTGATAGAGCTGGGCCAAGCCGAAAATGTCGGCGCGGTGGATGATAATCGTATTGGCACTGGGCAGGTCCAGACCGCTTTCGACGATCGTCGTGGAGAGCAGCACCTCGTATTTGCCTTCGTAGAATGCGCTCATGCGCTTTTCGATCTCGGCGGCGCCCATCTGGCCGTGCGCGGTGACCGCCTTTACCTCGGGCACATTGTCGCGCAGCCATTCCTCGACGCTTTCCATGTCGGCAATACGCGGCACCACGATGAAACTCTGACCGCCGCGGTGATGCTCGCGCAGCAGCGCTTCTCGCATCACCATGTCGTCCCATTCCATCACGTATGTGCGCACCGCGAGGCGATCGACCGGCGGGGTCTGGATGGTCGAAAGCTCGCGCAAGCCCGTCATGGCCATCTGCAACGTTCGCGGGATCGGTGTTGCGGTGAGCGTGAGCATATGCACATCGGCACGAAGCTGCTTGAGCTTTTCCTTGTGCGTCACACCGAAGCGCTGTTCTTCGTCGACGATCACGAGGCCGAGGTTCTTGAATTCGGTCGACTTGCTGAGGATCGCGTGGGTGCCGACGACGATGTCGACATCGCCCTTGGCGAGACCTTCGCGGGTTTCGGACATTTCGCCCGAGGGCACCAAGCGGCTGAGCCTGCCGATCTTGAGCGGGAAGCCAGCGAAACGCTCGGAAAAGTTCTGATAATGTTGGCGCGCGAGCAGGGTGGTGGGAGCGACTACCGCCACCTGCTGTCCGTTCATCGCAGCCACGAAAGCGGCACGCAGCGCGACCTCGGTCTTGCCGAAGCCGACATCGCCGCACACCAGCCGATCCATCGGGCGACCGCTCTCGAGGTCGCGCAGGACATCGGCGATGGCCGCTTCCTGGTCGTCAGTTTCCTCCCACGGGAATTTCTCGACAAACTGGTTGAAGACGGAGTCCTCGGCCTCCAACACGGGTGCTTTCTTGAGCGCGCGCTGGGCCGCGGTTTTCATCAACTCGCCTGCAATTTCGCGGATCCGCTCGCGCAATTGCGCGCGGCGTCGCTGCCAGGCTTCGCCGCCCAGCTTGTCGAGCATCACGGCCTCTTCGCTGCTGCCATAGCGCGAGAGGACGTCGATATTCTCGACCGGGATGTAGAGTTTGTCGCCGCCACGATATTCCAGCATCACGCAATCGTGCTGGCTCTTGCCGACGGCAATGGGTTCAAGCCCCAGATACTTGCCGATCCCGTGCTCCACATGCACCACCAGATCGCCGCGGGTCAGCGCCTGAAGTTCAGCCAGGAAGGCATCGGAATCCTTGCGCTTTTTCTTGCGCCGCACCAACCGGTCGCCGAGCATGTCCTGCTCGGTCAGCAGCTCCATCTGGTCGTTGGCGAAGCCGGTTTCGATCGGAAGCACAAGCGCCACCGGATTGCCCTTCGCCGCAAGACCCAGCGCCTCTTGCCAGCTATCGGCCAGCTGGGTCTCGCAACCGGCTTCGGACAGGATCGACGCCATGCGGCTCCGGCTGCCTTCCGAATAGGCGGTGAGCAGCGGCTTCTTGCCCTGGTTCGCTAGTCCTTTCAGGTGCTTGGCGGCGGTTTCGTAGACATTGTCGCCGCGCGCGCGCTCTGGTGCGAAATCGCGCGCCGAAGTGAAGCCGAAGTCGACGACCTTGTCGTTTTCCGGCTCGGCGAAAATCACGCTTCGATGCGCGGGTGCAGCCTTGAGATGCTCGTGCCATTCGTCGCCCGAAACATACAATTGCTCTGTCGCGAGCGGACGATAGCCGCCCTTGGCCTGCCCGGTCGCATTGCTGCGGCTCTCGCGGTAGTCGGCAATGTCTTTCAGTCGCTCTTCGACCGCGCTTGTGGCGGCACCGTCCATCACCACCAGGTCGTCCTCGGCCAAGTGGTCGAACAGGGTAACCAGCCGGTCCTCGAACAGGGGAAGCCAGTGCTCCATACCCGCCAAGCGGCGGCCTTCGCTGACCGCTTCGTAAAGCGGGTCCTGGGTCGCTGCTGCGCCGAACATTTCGCGATAGCGGCTGCGGAAACGCTTGATGCTGTCTTCGTCCAGCAATGCTTCGCTGGCAGGCAGCAGCAGATGCGATTTAATGACTTCGGTGCTCATCTGCGTCGAGGGATCGAACAGGCGCAGGCTTTCCAGCTCGTCGCCGAAGAAATCGAGCCGCAGGCCTTGGTCTAGGCCCGACGGGAAGATGTCGACGATCGAGCCACGAATGGCGTATTCGCCGCTGTCCACGACAGTATCGGTGCGGGTGTAGCCCTGGCGGCGGAGTAGGGCGGACAGGCTTTCCATACCGATCTCGGTGCCGACCGCGAATTCGCGAACGCTTTCGCGAATACGGAACGGCGTCAGCACCCGCTGCAAAGCGGCGTTAACGGTGGTGACCAGCAATTGAGCGCCGGGATTGCCTGTCTGCAGCCGATGCAATGCTGCGAGCCTCTTCGCGCTGACGGAAAGCGCGGGGCTGGCGCGGTCGTAGGGCAGGCAGTCCCACGCGGGGAATTCGATCACTTCGAGCTCGGGCGCAAAATAGTGTGCCGCATCCGTTACGGCGCGCATCGCTGCATCGTCGGGGGCGATGAATACAGCGCGGCCCTTCGAAGCGCGCGCAAGATCGCTCATGACCAGCGGCTGCGCGCCGCGTGCTACCGATGCGAGCGTCAGCGGACTTTCGGCTTTCAGGATACGGGAGAGGTCGGGCATGGTTTGGTCAGCGTTCCTGTCGGCCAAGCGTTCCGTCGGTGGTGACGAAGCACGCGCAAAAAGCCCCCTTCCGTGTTCTGGAAGGGGGTATCGGTTTGATTTCAGCGCCGCGTTAGCGCGGGATATCGACGTAGTCGAGCTTGCGCATGAGTTCCATCTGCGACCCGGCGACATGCTCGGGTATGGGCAGCGTGCCCAGCGCCCAGGCCATGATGTCCACATCGTCTTCGTCGAGCAGCATTTCGAACCACGCCAAATCCTCTTCGCCCCAGCCGTCCGAATAGCGGTCGAAGAACCCGCCGATCATGTAGTCGGCCTCGCGCGTGCCGCGGTGCCACCCGCGAAACTTGGCGCGGGCAAGGCGGGTGGTGAAATCGCTCATGGCGGGGCGGTTATCTTGCCTGTCATCCCAGGGCAAGCTGGGATCTGTCTCCACAGACACGACGGGATTGTGAGAGATCCGAGCTTTTGCTGGGATGACGAGAGTGCTTAAAGAACCGCCATGCGCCCCGATATCCTCAATGCCTTGTTTGCCGAGGTCGATACGCTCGATGGCGTGGGGCCGAAGCTCAAGAAGCCGCTCGACAAGCTGGGGCTGACGCGGGTGCGCGATGTCGCTTATCACCTGCCCGACCGCTTCGTGACGCGGCGGGCAGTGCAGAATCTCGATGAGGCGGGCGAGGGCGAGCAGATCGTCATCCAGCTCACGCCGACCGAGCACCGGGGTCCGCGCAATCCGGGCCGCGGGCCGCACCGTGTCTTCGCGCAAGACGCCATCGGCAATGTGTGCGCGCTGACCTATTTCGGGCGCGCCAGCTATTCGGCGAAGAAGCTGTTGCCGGTAGGCGAGACGCGCTGGGTCGCCGGCAAGCTGGAACGGTATGGCGACATGCTCCAGATCGTGCATCCCGACCATGTGCTGGAAGAAGGCGGCGAGAGCCTGCAGCGCCTGTGCGAGCCGGTCTATGCGCTGTCCGAGGGACTGACGCAGCCCAAGGTGGCGGGGCTGGTCTCGCAGGCGCTGACGAAGCTGCCCGAGCTTCCCGAATGGATCGAGCCGGGGCAGTTCGAGAAAGAGCAGTGGCCGATCTGGTCTGATGCGCTCAAGCTGGCGCACAAATCCGAGAATGGTTCGGCGCGCGATCGGTTGGCCTATGACGAATTGCTGGCCAATAGCCTTGCGCTGATGCTGGTCCGGGCCGACAATCGCCAGCGCAAGGGCCGGGCGCTGGTCGGTGACGGCTCGCGTATCGGTAAGCTGCAACTGCCGTTCCCGCTGACCGGCGCGCAGGAGCGCTCGATCCGCGAGATCACCGAGGACATGGGGCAGGAAGCGCCAATGCTGCGGCTCCTCCAGGGCGATGTCGGCGCGGGCAAGACGGTCGTCGCGCTGGAGACGATGCTGGTGGCGGTCGAAGCGGGCGCGCAGGCGGCGCTGCTCGCCCCGACCGAAATCCTCGCGCGCCAGCATTTCGAGACCCTGCGCGACATGGCGCGGCCAACCGGTACGGAAGTTGCGCTGCTGACCGGGCGCGACAAGGGCAGGGCGCGTGAAAGCATCCTGATGGGCCTGCTCGACGGATCGATCGATATCGTCGTCGGCACCCACGCAATCTTCCAGGACGCGGTGCAATACCGTGACCTCGGCCTCGTAGTGATCGACGAGCAGCATCGCTTCGGCGTCGCCCAGCGGCTGCAACTGGCGCGCAAGGGCAGACGCACACCGCACACGCTGGCGATGACTGCGACACCGATCCCAAGAACGCTAACACTCGCGCAATATGGCGAGATGGATGTCAGCCGCTTGGATGAGCTTCCGCCGGGTAGGCAGGCGATCGACACCCGTGTCGTCGGGCAGGATCGCCTCGCCGAAGTCGTCGAAGGGGTGGGACGCCATATCGATAAAGGGCAGCAGGCCTATTGGGTCTGCCCGATGGTGCGCGACAGCGAGACCGTGGATATTGCTGCCGCCGAGGCGCGCTATGCGGCGTTGAAAGAGCGGTTCGGCGACACTGTCGTACTGGTCCACGGCCAGCTCGAGCCTGCCGCCAAGGACGCAGCTATGGAGCGGTTCGCCAGTGGCGAAGCCAAACTGCTGGTGGCGACCACCGTGATCGAAGTCGGCGTCGACGTTCCTGCTGCAACCTTGATGGTCATCGAGCAGGCCGAGCGGTTCGGCCTGGCGCAGTTGCACCAATTGCGCGGCCGCGTGGGACGGGGTTCGGAGAAGTCCGTCTGCCTATTGCTACGCGGCGAAGCGCTCTCGGACACAGGCCGCAAGCGCCTGGCCCTCATGCGCGAAACGCAGGACGGCTTTCGCATCGCCGAGGAAGACCTCGAACTTCGCGGCGGCGGCGAATTGCTTGGCACGCGCCAATCGGGCGACACGCCATTTCGCGTGGCCGACCTTGAGCAAATTCAGCGCTTACTCCCCGTCGCACACGCCGACGCGCGCCTCCTCATAGAACGCGACGGCGGCCTCAGCTCCGAGCGCGGTGAGGCCGCGAGAGTGCTGCTTTACCTCTTCGAGCGGGACTACGGCGTACAGCTACTTCGCGGCGGCTAGCTTGGCCACGATGGCTTCAGCAGCCATCCAAA